>CAMAWP010000262.1 GCA_945861765.1 Akkermansia muciniphila
GCGTTGCTGGCCCGCCAGGCGAAGCGCCGTCATCTGGAAGTGTCCACCCTGAGCAGCCTTTACCTGAAGGAAAAGGCGCTGGAAGAGGAGTATCCCGGCATTGGCTTTCGGGACGGCGCTGGTGGCCGTGAAGCCTATGTGCAGGGGCATCGCGTGGCCGTGTGGGAAGTGGCCGACGTGCTTCACGAGGTGAAGACCGTCGCCAAGGCGGCTGACCACTTTCGCTGGCCGCCCGCGCTGGTGCGGTGCGCGATGGCGTTCGCCAAGGAGTTTCGCGGCGACATCGAGCAACAGCGTCTCGCTGAGGTTGGGGCGTGAAACCGCGCCTGCTCGCCGACGAGAACACTTCGCACCGGCTGGTTTCAGCGTGCCGTCAGATTGAAGGTGAGTTTCCTTTCATCCACATTTCCGATTGGGAAAGCGGCGCTTACCTATCGGTGAAAGACCCGGCCCTGCTAATGACGTTGCGCGAGCATGGGATGGTTCTGGTGGGTTTCGACCGGGCCAGCATTCCGCTGCACGCGGGCACCTTGACCCGCGAGGGCGTGGGTCACGCCGGAGTGACTCTCTTTCGCCGGTCGGTGCCGACCACGGCTTACGGCAAGCAGGCGCGATTGCTGGTAAATTTGTGGGCGGAGGCCAAAGGGTGGGATTGGGCAGACCGCATCGAGTATTTGCCCAGGCCGTAAGGCCGCCGAGTATTTCGTGAAGCCCTGAAAGGGCGCAAGAGCGCGCGGCCTAGGCACGACGGCAAAGGTGCGGAAGCTGACGCCAGCCGGTAAGAAGCAACCTCTGCCAGACGATGGGCTGCCACCACAGAACGCGAGGTGTGCATACTGGAAGACGACCGCACGCAACCCAGAACTCAACCGGCACTGCAACGCGCTGGGGTTCTTTGATTTGATTGAGCAAAATCAAACTTTTCATTCGCTAAGCGGGGATTTGGACCTACCAGGCGCGATCGGAGATGTATCATCCGATCTTTCATCCTCGGGAAACCAAAGGACTGGAAGGCAAGAGGACCAATCTAAGGAAGCTTCTCAAGGAGGAATCCATAACTTTTGAGTTCGACCTCTTGTGGACTTCCTTGGAGTCGGTAGCTCCCGTCAGTGTAAGCTTCCCAAAAGTGTCGAATACGATGACGCTTCTTATACATTCCCGTCCACTTGCTCATTGAGAATCCCCACACGGGGAATGAGGCAACCTCATCGTTGGGAGGAAACGAGATGCTCTGGACATTTATCCGATCCTCAGAATGCTTATCTAGCGGATGTAAGAATTGAGTTCGGTCGATAAAGAAAAAACTATGTGCTATTGACGAGAGTCTGGAGAAGAGCTCAACAGGCGCATCGGTGTACTGCAAACTGCTGCTGTTCAGTAGAACGTGGTATTTATTACGCTCCACATCGTCTAAAGATGAATAAAACGTAATTTCTCATCGTGAAAGTTATCACGGGCAACCATCGCCATCGTCTGGGTTTCGATGACATCCCATTTCAAGGAAATCTCAGGTAAGTAATCGCTCAGAGTAGCAAAATGTCCTCCGAATCCGCCGCCAAAATCCAGCACACGGATTTCCGTTGCCGGAAAACAAGCGATAATTATCGCCCAGTTTGCAAGCAGACGCATTTCACCCTGTCCGATCGAGTGGCTGAATTTTCGGGCCTTTGCTCCGTCAAGCAGATGTGCGACGAGCGCCGGATTTTCATAGCCGCCGCTGGCTTTGAGGGCCTCGTCAAAACTGGGGTATGGCCCGTGGAATGAATTCATAACGCACTCTTTGACCCTCTAGGGCCTTACTATGATTCCCTTCAGGAGTTCCAATGTTTCTGCAATTCCATTTTCCAAGCCACCCCTGAATTCAAAGCCCTTCCCCGTCATTCGCTCATGTGACAACTGATTCATGGTTTCCTTGCCCATACAGTGGATCTCTGCTCCCCGCAAGTCATACTCTGCCCCCAGACAGTCGCATTTATCCTTCTCTTTGGCCGTCGGCTATCTATCGTTCCCTGCAGAGTGAATGAACTCAGACCCAACAAGACTATGCACCATTCTCGACTTCTCCTTTGGGCGGCCGCCTTTCTCGTTCCCGCACATTTCCTTCTCGCCGGAAGCTACCCAACCACGATTTCACCCCAGGCCTTCGAGTTTGCGGATGCGACTGCCGATCTTGGTGACGGCTCAGTGATTGGCTCCGATCAAAAGACGGCATCCGGATTTCCCGTGGCAGGTGTCTATGGAAAGACGTTGCGGCTCGTCGAAAAAGACACGACCAACGCGATCGGCTCATTCAAGCTCCCAGATCTGGACCCAGGGAATGTCATCAGAAGCTTTGATCTCAAGTTTGGCGTTGTCATGGAAAGTCCCTCCGGAGAAACGCCTGGCGAGGGATGGTCGGTCAATTTCGGGCGCATACCAAAAGACAATGGTACCGGCGAAGGTGGCTTCGCGCCTTTGCCCGGCGGTTTGACGATCTCGTTCGACACGTTCAACAATGGGAACGACTTGCCTTCAATCCAGGTGTTCATCGGCGGTGTGAGCATTGCGGACTTCCCGAGGGTGTTTTTCTTCGACTCCACCAGCCGGGCCGTTGTGATTCATTGGGACTCGGCCGGCCTTGACCTGACGTATGACGGCAAAGTCGTTTGCACGGATCGCCCGACGCCGGGCTTGGTGCCGGGCGTCGGACAGATTTTTGCTTTCACGGCACGGACGACTTCCGCGCGCATGGACGTCTCGATAGGCAATCTCAAGGTCACGACTCAGGCGCTTCCTGTCATTGAGGCGGGCGGGCCGATCATCTCGGAGTTCGTCGCAAGCAACAGCGAATTCGAAGACGAATTCGCGGAGAAGCCAGGATGGATCGAACTATTGAACGGATCGGCCGCGCCCGTTGATCTGACCGGATGGTATCTCACGGATTCCAAGGACGCTCTCACGAAATGGAAGATCGTTGGACTGACGATGAATCCTTACAATTACCAGGTCGTCTTCGCGTCGGGAAAGGATCGTCCGCTCTCGGCTACGAGCTTTTTGCACACCAGTTTTACATTAGGCAAAAGCCGAGGATACATAGCGCTGGTGCGACCCGATGGAAAGACCATCGCCAGTGCGTACGATTACGGACCCCAGGAGAAGAACGTCGCGTATGGTGAAAAAGGTGCCGAGCGCAAGCGCGGCTACATGTATCCGGCATCTCCGGGTGTTGTGAATACGCAAGATCCGGCCGCTGCGTCCCTGAGCGCGGAGGTGGAGTTTTCTCACCCTGGCGGTTTCATCGGCGCGCCCACGACCTTGAGCTTGACGGTCACAAATTCGCCCGGCGCTGAAATCCGTTACACGTTGGACAGAACCGAGCCCGGGCTTGCCTCGCCGGTTTTCAGCAGCTCGATTTCCATCACTCAATTCACGACCGTGAAGGCGCGGGCTTATGCGCCGGGACATCTCCCTGGGCGCGCCGCCAGCCGGACCTTTATCCTGATGGACGCCACACTGACGAACTACTCTGGCACCGGAAAGGTGTTCGATTCCAATCTGCCGCTGATTTTTGTGGACAGCTTCGGAATCAGCGTCGATGGCTCCACCGGCGGCTCCCGCCCGTTCCGTCCCAGTTACGCGATCGTGATTCAACCCGACGCCAAGACTCGACGGGCGAGCTTGACCACGGCGCCTGAATACGCCGGTCCATCCGGAGTCCATGTCCGGGGCGAGAGTTCGGCCGGGTTTGACCAACGCAGCTATAGCCTGGAATTATGGGACGAATCAGCCAAGGACCGCGACGCCAGTTTGCTTGGGATGCCGGCTGATTCGGATTGGGTGCTGTACGGGCCGTGGAGCGAAAAGACACTGATGCGGAACAAGCTGGTTTTTGATTGGATGCTGGCGCTCCGCGGCGAGGATGGCACTTCGCCTCGAACTCGGTTTATTGAATTGTTTTTCAACCAGTCGAAGACGGCGGCAGGGCAGGTGGGCTACAGCACTTACCGGGGGATTTATCTCCTCATGGAAAAACTCAAACGAAGCAAGGATCGCGTGCCTCTCGATAACCTCAACGACAAGACCATCGATCCCGAGTTGATCACCGGCGGCTACATCATCCGGAAGGACAAAGATGATGTTCTGAAGAACAACTGGACGACGGCGAGATTTAGCATTCCTTTGCAGAGCTTCGATCCGGACCGCCTGAATACGCCGCAGCTTGGTTACATCAAGAATTACATCAACGCCTTCGAGGTCGCGCTCAACGGGACCAATTACAAAAGTTCGAGCCTCGGCTACCGAGCCTACATTGACTCGGACACGTTCATCGACGCTCAGTGGCTGCTCGAGATTGCGAAACAAGTGGATGGCTATGTTTTTAGCACGTATTTCCACAAGGATCGTGCGGGAAGGCTGCGGGCCGGGCCGTTGTGGGATTTTAACATCTCGCTGGGCAACGCCGATTACGCCACCGGCGACAGGGCTACGGGATGGCTTTATGATAACGCCAATGGGGCAGGGCAAAACTGGTATCCCAGGCTTCATACCGATCCAGATTACAAGCTGGCACACTGGGACCGCTATTGGCAAATGCGGCGGACGATCTTCGCGACCGAGACGGTCCTCGCCACGATCGACAGCCACATGACGACACTCCTGGATGGCTACACGGGATCCGTCAGCAATCGAGCGCCCGCGGAGATCCAGAATCCCGTCGCGCGCCATTTCCGGAAATGGCCTCGCCTAGGTACCCGTGACTGGCCCAATCCGGCTGGAGAAACCAAGATTAGGACATGGCAGGCCGAGGTGGACTACATGAAGACATGGCTCATCCCACGCCTGGAGTGGATGGATGACCAGAGCATGCGGGCTGGAAAAGTGGTGTACCGTCCCCCGGTGCTGAGCCATGCCGGTGGTCCGATATCATCTCCCTTGCAACTCACCATCCAACCATACCGCTCCGACCAACCTTTGAGTCAATATCCCGAGGGCGAGATTTATTATACGTTGGATAACTCGGATCCGAGGCTTGCAGGTGGAGAAATCAGCAGCACCGCTCTCAAATTCTCCGGACCGCTCACCATCCAGTCGCCCGTCACCGTGAACGCCCGTCTTTATGTCCAGAGGCAATGGTCGCCGATGAGCGCGTCCACTTTTCTCTTCAAAACACTGCGTGCAAGCGCGGCTAATCTGATGGTTTCAGAAATCATGTATCGCCCAGCGCTCCTCACCGCTTCGGAAATCTCCGCGGGCCTCGTCGATGCCGGAGCGCTTGAATATCTCGAACTGCGGAATATCGCGACACAAGCCATCGATCTCTCCGGCGTGAAGCTGATGAACGCTGTCGATTTCGATTTCGCATTCGTTCCTGCCTCCGCCAGGCTCTTGAAGCCAGGCGAGTCGGTCGTTGTTGTGGCTGACAAAAGAGGTTTCTCGATTCGCTACCCGCAGGTTCCGAGTTCAAAAATCGTTGGGCAGTTTCGCGGTCACCTTGACAACGCGGGAGAGTCCATCGCGATCCGCGCGGCGGATGGCAGCGTGATCAAGGAGTTCCGGTATGACAATGACACGCCTTGGCCCGTGGTTGGCGAGGGTGACAGCCGTAGCCTCGTGCTCAAAGATCCGGCAACGAATCCAAACGCCGCAGATCCGGCACGATGGGTCTTGAGCGCGAACGTTGGAGGAACTCCAGGCGAATCAGGCACCGGTTCGGACACTTTTGCCGGTGATCCGGCGAAGGACACGGACGGAGATGGGCTCATCGACATTTTTGAATTCGCTTCTGGTTCTGACCCCGAGAATCCTGCGTCAGGGTTCTTCCCCTCGGCATCGATTGCGCCGTTCGTTGTCAACGGCGTCAAAGGCAATTATGTGACGTTCGAATTCCGCCGCCGCCCCACCGTCCGAGGCGTGAAGTTCACCATCGAATTGAGCAAGGACCTAAGAGCCTGGAGCCTGGCCGAATCAAGTTTGACGGTCGTCGGGTCCCGACAGAACCGGGACGGCACTGTCACTGAAACCTATCGCGGAACCACGGCGTTGCTTAATAACCCGGACGCCTCATTGTTCTACAGATTAAAGGTGCAACCGCAGTGAATCCCGAGCGCGAGATCAGCGAGCCGCGCGACAGCCCAGTTGCCATCGAGCATCGAATGAGAAGGGTTGCGCGATAAGATCGAGATTGACGTAACGGATCGTGCCACCCCAAATACCTGAATCCTATTGCCATGAAAAAATGTTCCCACGCTGAATCAAAGTCCGGTGACGGCTTCACTCTGATCGAATTGCTGGTGGTCATCGCGATTATTGCGATCCTTGCCGGAATGCTGTTGCCCGCGCTGAGCAAGGCGAAATCTCAGGCGCACAAATCTCTTTGCGTCAGCAACGGCAAACAGTGGGGGCTCGCCGTGAATATGTATGCCGGCGACTTTGATAGTTCATTCCCGGACAACCGCGATGGAGTTGGCTTCAGTTGGATGACGGCTTCCATGAGCAATTTTTGGAATAATTACCTTATCCGCAATCAGCGCACGACCGCGAAGTCTGAGCGTCCGCGCAATGATGTGCTGTTTTGTCCGACGGATGTCTGGCACCGCGTTGCGGAACGTGGGATGATCAGCTCGGACAGCGGCGCGCAACTGATGGGCTACTTTTATCTCCCAGGCCGCCGCGCCGGTGATACCGATGTCACGGGCTCTGCCCAAGGCACTGCGGAGTGGTTTTTCCGCAAGAAACTCGGCGGATCTTATGGGACGGCTCCGATCCTGATCGACCGCCTCCAAGCGGTCGGGCCCAAGACCACGAACATCTACGACTCCCGCCTCACGTGGACCACCGATTACGAGGGCAAGAAAGTGCTGACTTCGGTCCATCGGAAATCCAACGGCGCGCCCGATGGTGGCAATTTTACGTTTGAAGATGGTCACGTTGAATGGTTTCAAGGCCGTCGCGTGGGACTCGGCTCCGCCTATGGCGGATGGCAGTGTTTCTTTAAAGTGCCAGTGGCCGATCAATAACCGATCAACCCGGCCGTGTTTGTCGTGTTCCGGATTTTAAGAACGCTCTCTCAAGTTTTCAATCCAATCCATATTTTTCCACCCACGCTTGCGGCAGGGTGCCGAAGCTGAGCAGCCAGTCATTGAATCGTTGCAAGCTCCAACCGCGGCCTTCGATAAGACGTCGATGCAACCGCTGGTTTTCCAGACGTCCCAGCCAATAACTCATCGGCACGGCCGGCTGCGCGGTGTACCAACTGACGTCGGCTTCGGCTCGGGCTTTGGTGAAACCGAGGTGCCTCTGCATATGCCGGACGGCTTGCTCGTAAGTGTAGCGCCTGGTCTGCAAGTAGAGATCCACGAGAATGCGATGGCTGCGCCAGAGGGCGTCATGTAGCTGCTGCACGATCAACCAAGGAGAACGATCCACTTTCAGATCGACCATCATTTGCTCGCACCAGAGCGTCCAGCCCTCGTAGAACACGGCATGAGCGAAGAGACGTCGCCAACGCCGTGGGTGCCGATTCGAGGTGACGAATTGCAAATGGTGGCCAGGGTAAGCTTCGTGGGCGCAGGTCAGGCTCAGTCCAAAATGCTGCGCTCGTTCGGCTCGCTTATCTTCCTCGCGGACTTTCGTCACGCTCAAATCGTTCACCCAAAAAATTCCGCGCTGCCGTTTTTCAAACGCACCAGGCTGTTTATACGCGGCCGTCGGAAAGAGATGCCTCATGAAATCAGGAACCGGTCGCACTTCGAGCGTTTCATCGGGCGGAAAAGTGACCGCCTTGGCGGATCGAAAAGCGTCGGCGATCTTCTGGGTCGTGCACCGATACACATCGATCAATTCACCCTTGGGATTCCAATGGGATAAGGCTTCGGCGATGATCTCTTCCGGCTTTCGATTCTTGCCGAACTTGGTGCATGCGGCATCCAGTAAGTCTCGCAGACGCTCGATCTCTGCCTTCGCAAGAACCTCGATTTCCGCTAATGTGTAATCCAAGCCGAGCTCGTCGCGAACACGTCTTTCCAGAATGGATTTGCCCACTGCGAACGCTCCTTCGCTCGCGGTTGGGCGGCTTTTTACGGACCTTTCATAACTTTGAAAGCTTTCCTTAGCCGCCGCAATTCTCTTCCTGTCGGTAGGCTCCGGCTCGACTCGATCGAGAAACGCCACGACTGCGTCGAACAATCCCGCAGCACCTCCAGCGGTTTGCTGCATGACTTTCAACCAGATTCGTTCCGGCCGATCGATGAGCGTGCTGGCTTCAGCCAAATAACGAGGGGTCTCGGCCAAGATCGAGCGCACATTCCGAGCCGCTCGCTTGGGCTCATCTTCGCCACGGAACAACTCGTGGAGGAGAATGGCCAACACCTGATCGAGCGCATTCGGATCCAATGCGTGGCGGCCGCGTTCGAAATCTTCGCTCTCATGGAGCAGCCGACTGCGAAGAGCCAACCGATCCAGGTGCTGTTCGTTCGACAGATCGCGTGGCGAAATGCGATCCAAGTCCGCGAGAGCCTTCTGGCGACGCTTTTCCTGTTGTGTCTCAAAAGATAAACTGGCGTGGCCGAGATGTCCCTCTCCTGCTCTGAGGCCGGCAAAAGTTGCGTCAATTGGATTATCCGCGAGCGCCTGTTCGAAGTAGCCATCCAACAGGCCTTCAAATTTTGATGAGCCTTTGTTCATTGCGAACAAGCAAGCCACGAACACCGCAATTGTCCACGCAATAATCAATCAGCTCAGGAACAGGCAGGGCTGTTTCAAGAAAAGTTTTTCGTTCGGTTAACCCAAAACACCGAGGAGGTTGAATGAGATTGGCCAGGGAATTTGCGAACTCGGCTGATTATTTTGAACGGTTGAGCTGAAAAGTTGGCCGGAGCCCCTTGAATACAGGTGCCTGAACAAAGGCATGGCGCCTTCCCGTGGCGGTGGGCTCTGGACGGAGAAGTGGACCCCCTCATCCTCGCAAAAGAGGAGCGGCAAGGACTAAGCAGCAGTGCGTGATCGATGCTGGGAAGGAACTTTCGCACGTCGCACTTGAGCACGTAGCGATGGCGGTTGACCAATTGGCGGCAGCACTCCCGCGCCGCCGTTGTCCCTTTGCCGACCTGGCACGAGAAGCTGCGCGCGATGAAGCGCCGCTCCAGCACCGGACCCAGCAGGTTGCACAGCGCATGATGCACCACGCGGTCTCGGAACGGGGCGGCGGCTATTTGCCTTCGCTTGAGCTCATGAATCGTGAAAATTCGATAGGGACCGGGCTGCCACATGCCGCCGAGCAGCTCCTCACTCAAAGCGGCCAGATTGGCCTCCCGTCGCCTCCACCAGTCCTCCACATCCGGACGGCGGCTCTTTCCGCGCCGGGCTTTGGCGGCCGCGAGGAAGAGAATCTCCCACGCGGCCATCCGCTCCAGAGAACAAACGCGAGACATCGCTCTCCTGTTGAGGCCGCCAAGAGATAGGATGCTCATCTATGAATCTAAAAACGCAGTTCAACCACAAAGAAGGCAACTTGAGAGAAACCATGCTCTCACCAGCCAGGTGATCATTTTTGTCCACTGAAGCAACTGTTTCTCTTTGTGTTCTCTGCGTTCTTTGTGGCTAATCAACTCCCGTTTTTAGGATGAATGACCGCAAAATGCCGCCTGTGTACCCTTGCTCACCGAGTTGACCGGCTGGACCCTCCAACGCACGGGGGATCTTCCGAAAAACCACCGCTTCACCTTCGGCCAGAGGCTCGACAACATGGCCCTCGATGCGCTGCTGCTGAGCGTGCGCGCCAGTTACTCCACGGTTTCTCCGGGGCGTGGGTGGACCGGTTAGGTGGCCTCTTGGCTCTGGTCCGGCAGGCCATAAGCCCACCGGACATCACGCCCGTCATCTCCAGCACCTTCGAGCCGACGCACCCGCCAACACACACCGAAACCCAATATTGATGTTGCGTTTGTCGGGCGTGTTGTTGGTGCGGTTAGACGATACTAAGTTGTCGGGATCGTTATTGTTCCACGAAGCCCCGCGCAACACACGAGCGCCGTTGAAACCATTATAGTAGTCCTCGCACCATTCCCACACGTTCCCTCCCAGATCGAATAGTCCCGACGCACCCGCCGCAACGCTGCCCACTGGCGAGGTGTGATCAAAGTCATCCGTGCGCAAAGCGAAACCGT
>CAMAWP010000263.1 GCA_945861765.1 Akkermansia muciniphila
ACAGACTGCGAATTGAACTCCGTGACATTGACAGAGAAACTTTGCACTGCCGTGAGCGAGGGTGATCCGTTATCGGCAACTTGGATCGAGATATTGTAGCTGCCCGGTCCTTGCGCTTCGGTCGGAGTCCACGTGAAGACACCGGTAGCTGGATTGATGCTCGCTCCAGCCGGCGCGCCAGCGAGAAGGCTAAAGGTGAGTGAATTGGAGGGGAAATCGGGATCATTCGCAGTGGCAGTGACCGACAGGGGGAGGCCTTCAGCGATCGTTTGACTTCCGATCGGGGCCAGGGTTGGCGCTTGATTTACTTCCAACACTGAGACGGTGAAACTCCTCGAGTCTGTCTGCGGGTTGGATGTCGCATTATCGCTGACCTGAATCGTGACATTGAACGTGCCGGGACCTTGGCTTTCGGTCGGAGTCCAGGAAAAGAGTCCTGTGTTTGAGTTGATGCTCGCACCAGGCGGCGGGTTTGAACCCAGATTGAACGATAGATTATTCGCCGGAAGATCGGCGTCAGACGCAGCGGCCAAGAAAGTGAGCGTGCTCCCTTCACTGATGGTTTGACTACCGATGGTCGCGAGACTTGGAGGCAGGTTGACTTCGTTGACAGTGACGCTAAACGGTCGAGATACGGTGATGGGAGACGCTGCGTTGTCGGTTACTTGCGCTGTGATCTGGAACGTTCCGGGTCCCTGGGCTTCTGTTGGTGTCCAACTAAAATCACCCGTTGTCGGGTTGATGTTCGCGCCAGGAGGAGCGCCGGGTGCCAAACCAAAAGCCAGAACACTTCCCGCTCCGTCTGCATCGGTAGCGAGGACTCTGAACGCGAGCGTGTTACCCTCGTTGATTTGCTGATTTGGAATCTCTGTGACAGTTGGCGCGTCATTAACGGAAACGACGTTGATGGTCACGGTTCCGACCGCGGTCTTTGGGTCTGGTACACCAGCGGATAAGCCGTTGTCGGTCACGGTGTAGGTGAACGTGTCTGTGCCAAAAAAGTTCGGTGGCGGTGAGTAGGCGATGGAGCCTTGAGCCAGAGTAACGGTTCCGCCCGCCTGGCTTAGCGGGCTGACTTGTGTGATGATCAATGCCTGATCTGTCTCAAACTGCGGACCGGCAGCATCGTTAATCGTCAAGCTGCTCGCGGCCAACACAAGGATCGTATCTTCCTGTAACTGCTGAGTATCCGGCGTTGTCACTGGCGCATCATTCACCTCTCTCACCGAGATGGTGAAAGTGTTCGTGCTCCGGCCCGTGCTGCTGCTGTGTTGCGACACCACGGTTACCGCTGTGTTGCCGTTCGCGTTCGGGGCCGGCGTGAACGTCAGCTCGCCCGCCGGGTTGATCGTCGGCGGCACCCCGAACAGGGCCAGGTTCGTGGCCGTCACCGTGTGGGTCAAGTTTGACACGGAGCCCGCCTCGGCCGCGAAGGCGGTCCCGCTGCTGTATGCGGCGCTGTCTTCGAGCACGACCACGACGTTCGTCGCGAAGGTGACGGTGGGGGCGACCAGCCGGAACGTCACCTGAACATTGGCGCCGGACTGCCGGATGCCGAAGCGGCCGCCCGCCACCTCGTTGACCACGCCCGTGGTGTCCAGCGTGAACGCGCTCGCGTCAAACCCCACGACGCTGCCGGCCTGGCCGATGGTCCAGGCGTAAGTGCTCTGCGGATCAAATCCCGCCATGACTCCCGGCTGGTTCGGGGCGGTCAGCGTCTTCACTCGCACGATGAACCGGTCGCCCGATGTGGCGGTGACCGTCAACGCGTTGTTGAACACCAGCAGGTCCGTCGTGCCGGGCGCGCCGCTCGCATTGGTGATTTCCCAGTCGTAGCTCCCGCCGCCGGACCAGGTGCCGTTGTCGGCCGTGATCGTTCCCGGGCTCACGCCCGGCGACACCTTGCCGCCGGACAGGACGACCAGCGTGCCGTTGAACGATCCGCTGCCAGTGAGTGTGCCGCCGCTGGCCACCGTGATGGACGCGCCGGGGAAGTTCCCGCCACCCAGGCTCACCGTGCCGCCGCTGCCCACCTGCAAGGTGCCGGAGAGGGTCACCCCGCTGCCCACCGAGAACGTCACATTCTTGGTGATCGCGCCGATGGTGGACAGGTCCATGTTCCCGGACAACACGATGGTGGTGCCGCTCGCGCCGGCCGCGGCGATCGCGGCCGCCAGCCCCGCGGCGTCGTTCACGACAATCGGTGGAGGAACTACCGTGATGGTGAAGGTCCTGGTTGCGAAGCGGCCTACGTTGTCCATGACAGTCAGAGCAATATCGGCGGAGCCCGTCTGGCCTTGCAGCGGATTGACGGTCACGGTGTGATGATGGGCAAAACCCTCAACGGTAATCCGATCATTCGGCACCAGTGCCGGATTGCTCGATTGCCAGGAGATTTTTAGTTGCTCGACCGGCGTGACCAAATCCGCAATTTCAAAGGTGAGTGGCTGAGTCGCGACACCTGACACGGTCCTTTGATCGGGAATCGCTGATATAAACGGCGGTTCATCCACCGTCGGCGGGCTGGTGAGTTGAAGGATTTGACCGCGAATCTCGCCATCCGGGAATTGCTGGGTCCGCAAAGTGATATAGGTCCTCCCCTCGACGAAATCGGCCAAACGTTCCGGTGGAAGAAGCATTGTTCCGACTAACCGAGCTTGATTGAAGGACCGAGTTGGCGGCCCGAGCGCCGTAATCAAGGACCCAACGGCTCCCGCCGCTGCGGGCCCACTAAGCTGTGCTTCGAATAACTCTGTGTTGAGTCGATCGAAGAAAACGTCAAACCTGACGGTATTCACATCCAGGACGAACATGGCCGTTCCCGATCCGACGGAGTTATTGGGTGGAACCTGCTGCGCGCCATTGAGCGATGCGCTGAAGAACTTGAGCGGCGGCGTCACCGTGACCGTAAAGAAACGGAAGGCCTGCGTGCCGTTTCCATCCTTTACTACAATAGCGATGTGCGACTCGCCCAGACCATCGGCGACGGGAGTGATCGTCACCGTGCGATCATGAATTCCGGGCCCAGCTCCGAAGACGATATTATTGAGAGGGATGAGGGTGGGGTTGCTCGAGTTCTTTTCGAGGACCAATTGGCTGGTCGGTGTTTCAAGATCACTGATGGCAAATTGAATCGTGCGTCCCGTATTCACAAAGATCCGTTGCTCAGGAATAAACGAGATCATGGGCGGGTCATCCACGAACGGCGGCTGCGATGCCGCGAGAATTTGACCTCGAACCTCGCCGTCGGGAAAGTTCGCCGTGTGCAGATTGACGTAGAGCCGACCCTGCTGGAGATCAGTTGTCTGGGATGGCGTTAGTTCGACAGAACCGAAAAGGCGCTCCGTGAGACTGCCAGTTGGGACGGGCAGGGGATGCAGGGCAGGGGCCGCTGTTCCAGCTTGGGCGGGGCCGTGAATATGAGCGGCTACCAATCCACTGCTGAGGTTTTCGTATGGAATATCATAGCGCAGCACGCTTCCATCCAGGACGAACTTCCCGGTGCTCTGAGCCATTGTTGTCACTGGAGGCGTCTCCTGGCCCCCGGTCAAAGTTGCCGCAAAAAAACTGACGGGAGGAGTCACGCGCAGATTAAACGAACGGATGGCAGCGTGCTCGTTGGCGTCTTTCACTATAAGCCTGATCCCGGTCTGGCCCACTTGCCCGACGGCTGGCGTGATCGTGACCGTCCGTTCGTGGCCGACGCCTGTCCCAAAGACAATATTGCCCGGAGGCACTAGGGTCGGGTTGTCCGACTGTTGCTCCAGAACCAACTGTCCAGGTCCCGTCTCCAAATCTCCAATCACGAAGGCGATTGTTCGCGGTGTATTCGCAAAGGTCCGTTGATCCGGAATCTGGCTGATGGCCGGTGGATCATCTTCGACTGGCACGACAGGCTGCTGCAGAATTGATCCACTCAGTTCACCATTCGGAAAGCCTTCGGTCTTCAGAACGACCTTGTGCAATCCTTGTTCCATTTGCCCGATCTGGTCGGTGGTGAGTGCGACCGATCCGAAGAGCCGGCCATTGGAAAGTAACTGTCCGAAAATAGGCAAGTTCACGACGAGCAAGCCGGAGGAATCTCGAATCTCCGCCGCAATGAGGCGTCCGTGCGAGCCTCCAAAACTTATCTCATAGCGCAACGTGTTTCCATCCACGACAAACTTCCCCGCACCTTGGCCGGTCGGGACTGTGGGTGTGATCAGAGGTGAATCGCCAGGCGCATTTCCCGCGGGGATCGCTCCAGCCACCGGCAACAGCATTGCATTGAAGAATTTTTGTGGCGGAGTCACGCGCAGCGTGAACCCTTGATGTCCCAAATGTCCGTTCACGTCCAGCACCTCGATCGAGATAAATGTTTCACCCGTCTGCCCAGCGAGCGGGGTGATCGTGAGACTTCGATTGTGCCCGCTGCCGGTGAGCCCCAAGTTGGTTTGGGTCTCAGGCACCAAATCGGGAAAGCCGGAATGTACATGGACCAATAGCTGATCGGCGGGTGTCTCCAAATCACTCACCACAAAACTGATGGTTCTTGTTTGATTCACGAACATGCGCTGGTTCGGGATGAAGGAGACGGCCGGCGGATCATCTTCGGTCGGGAGACTAGCCAGGGCCGTAATCCGTCCTCTGATCTCTCCATTCGGAAAGTGCTGCGTGTGCAAATTCGCGTAGAGCCGACCTTGCTCTAACTCCGTCACTTGAGTGGGCGTCAATGACAGCGACCCGATGATTCGTCCAGAATTACGAAAGGCGGTAACATCGGTTATGAGGTTCTGCGACAGCACTTCGGACGCGCCTTGGAGTTGCGCCCGAGTCAGATCTCCACTGAGGTCCCCATAATGGATATCAAATCTTAACGTGGTGCCCTCCAAGACAAATTGCCCAGCTCCGGCTCCCGCTGAATCGGTTGGGGGCACTTCTTGGCCCGGCGTGAGTTGCGCTTCAAAAAACTTCAAGGCCTGGCTGACACGGAGGACAAAGAAAGTCCCGCCGACATTGCCGGTTGCATCCCTCAACTGAACCAAGATTCCCGCCTGTCCTGTCTGGCCCGAGACTGGCGTGATCGTGACAGATCGCTCGTGCCCGATGCCGGGCCCAAAGACGATGTTCTGGTCGGGAACTAGGGCCGGATTGTCCGAGTGAGCCTCCACCACCAATTGTTCAGGAGCGGTTTCCAAATCTGAAATCCAAAATGAGATTGTGCGCGGCGTGCTCACAAAAGTCCGCTGGTTGGGAACAAGACCGATCACCGGCGGGTCATCTCCAAGAGGCAAGCTCGCTTGAAGGGTGATCGTGCCCTCCACTTCGCCTCCGGGAAAGGCATCTGTCTTGAGCACTACTTTCTGCGCTCCTTGCTCCATCTTCGCGAGCAGCTCGCTGCTGAATGCCACCGAGCCAAAGATCCTACTATCGTGCAACACCGATCCTGGGAGAGGCAAATTAACCACCACGGGTTGTCCGCCGGGCGTCAAGGCCGGACCCCGGATCTCGGCCGCAGTCACGTGGCTTCCCAGGTCTCCGAAGAACAGTTCGTACCGCAAGGTGCCTCCATCGACGAAGAACTTGCCGTTGCCATGTCCCTGAGAGTTCACTCCGATCACTGGAGTTAGTACAGTCGTGAAAAACTTTCCAGGAGAACTCACCCGCAGAAGGAAGGAAACGATTGCGGAATTCCCGCTGACGTCAAGGACCTGAATAATGATTTTCGCTTGTCCCTCTTGCCCGGAAACAGGCGTGATCGTCACTGTCCGCTCGTTTCCTGTGCCGGTTGTAATCACAACGTTTTGATTGGGCACCAAGGCTGCATTGTCCGAGCCCTTTGCCAAGACCAGTTGCGCGGACGCAGTCTCCAAATCGCCGATCGCGAACGAGATCGTGCGCGGCGTGCTCACGAAAGTTCGCTGATTGGGAATAAAACTGATGAATGGCGGCTCGTCCGCGAGAGGCTGGGACGCTTGAGTGACAATAAGGCCTTCGAGTTCGCCGGCGACAAAGGCTGAACTCTTGAGCACTACTTTATCGACTCCTTGCTGGAGCTGGCCAGCTAAGTCGGAGGTTAAAACGACGGACCCGAAGAGTCGTCCATTTTGCAAGAGATCTCCAAAAATGGGTATGTTCAGGGCCAATGGCTCGCCGCCAACTGTCAGGGCCGGAGCTCGAAGCTCCGCACCAGTCACTTTGCCGGACAAGGTTGCAAAGAGGAGTTCGTACCGTAACGTGTTTCCTTCCAGGACAAACTTTCCAGAGCCGTGTCCAGTTGAGGCCAAGAGAGGCGCCGCGCCTCCCACCACCGGTCCCAACTGCGCGGTAAAGAATTTCAACGCCGGGCCGACTCGCAAAACAAAGTTAGCGGCAGCGGAGTTCCCGACCGAGTCCACGACCTCGATCGAGATATCTGCCGTCCCCGTCTGACCCGCGGCGGGCGTCATCGTCACCGTTCGGGAATTTCCGGTGCCCGTGATGACGATATTGCTATCCGGCAACAACGTTTGATCTTCGGATGTCGCCCTCACGATCAGTTGGTCCGCTGGTGTTTCCAAATCGCCAATCGTGAAAGAAGCGAATGCTGGAATGATGTTGCCAACGAAGGTCCGCTGATTCCGAATCTCTGTTACTATGGGCGGTTTGTCTGCGACTGAGGGATTCGTCACAAAGATGATCTGTCCTCGAATTTCGCCATTTGGAAACTGTGCGGTATGGATGTTCACATAAAGTTTTCCCGCTAGGAGGTCATCCACTTGCGTTGAACTGAGATTGAGGAGAGAACCCGCGAGCAGGCCGGAAGGGCTTGCGCCTGGTTCAATAGTCAATGGGAATAGGACACCGGCGTTGCTTCCAGGGAGTGCAGGCCCGTGAATGTGGGCTCCGGTGGCAGGGCCGGTGAGATCGAAATACGAAATCTGGTATCGAAGCGTGGTTCCATCAAGGCCAAAATCGCCGAATCCTACCCCGATCGAAGTTGTCGGAGGGACTTCGCTGTTCTTATCCAGAAAGGCTGTGAAATACTTTGTGTTTGGGACAGCTACGGAAAACGAACTGGTGGCGGAGCCCCCTTGGCCATCGCTGACGGTCAGCGTAATGCGCGCCGTTCCTGAAGCATTGGCAAGGGGCGTGACGGTGACGGTGCGGTTCAGGCCTTGGCCAGTCACGACGATCGCGTTGTTCGGCACCAAACTGAGGTTGTCCGAGGTGCCGATCACTGTTAATGCCGTGGCCGCTGCGGCCTCGGCGGCAAAGTTAGCCTTCGTTGCGCCTCCATCGATAACACTCGAAAACCAAACACCATTCAGATCGCTTTGCCAGAAATCATCGAAACTGGCTCCGACCGTTGGAGGATCGAACAGTAAGAGCCCTGCTTGTTCCCCTGGGTCTATGCCGGTCATGATAACGCTCCATGTAAAAGGATTCGGCACGGTAAGAAGCACGTCCGGAAGGGTGACAACCTGGAAACCACGCCCAAGATTAAACTCTCCGCTCCGATAAATCAGAGTCCCTGGAGCACTAGCGCTCGTTCCTCCGTCATTCTTGCGGATGAACAGTTCAGCCTTTTCATTGCCGTTGGCGTTGTTGCTCAAAAAAGTCTGAAATAGAAAATCAGTGATCACTCGGCCCGGCCCACCGAGAAATACTTCATCGCCGAACTCGACACCGTTCCCCGCGAAATACGTCTTGTTCAGAGGCGTCGTCACGTTGCTGTAGAGAGCGGCGGCGCCGTCGGCCTCGGGGTCTTTTACTTCAAATGCCAACGGCCCTGTTGTGCTGTTGACATTGATGATGCGATCCCTGATGAACGAGATAGTCGGCGCATTATTCACCGCCGTGACAGCAATATTCCGCGTCGCGACGTTGCTCAAGGGGTTTACCGCTGCAGAATTAATGACCTGAAACCCGACTGTGCGGATCAGGGTCGATGGGTTTTGACTCGTGTTTTTATAATCCACCGTCCGCAGCAAAGCTTGATAGTTCTCCAGAGTGTCGGTCCCTGACATCCTCAAGGTTCCGGTGAGTTCGTCGAAAACCACAGTGATGTTGGGGTTGTTCCCAAAGCAGAGAAGCTGATCCTGGAAGATCGCGTAGTTTCCGATGATTTGCACGGTGGCTCCCGTTAAGGTCGGGCTAACCGGGTCCTGGACCATCAACTCTTGGGTGAGGGTGACGGAACCCCCAGTTTGAGGGTTCGCAAACTCCGTGAAGCTCAGCGGTGCACTCTCGATATTGGCCAGAGCGGGAGCAAAATTCCCGACGTTCACTAAAAAGGAATCACTGGCGGAGCCGCTTTGGCCATCGCTGACGGTCAGCGTAATGCGCGCCGTTCCTGAAGCATTGGCAAGGGGCGTGACGGTGACGGTGCGGTTCAGGCCTTGGCCAGTCACGACGATCGCGTTGTTCGGCACCAAGCTGAGGTTGTCCGAAGTGCCGACCACTGTTAATGAAGTGGCCGCTGCGGCCTCGGCGGCAAAGTTAGCCCTCGTTGCTCCTCCATCGATAAGACTCGAGGACCAAACACCACTCAGATCCTTCTGCCAGAAATCATCAAAGCTCGCTCCGACCGTTGGAGGATCGAACAGTAAGAGCCCAGCTTGTTCCCCTGCGTCAATGCCGGTCATGATAACGCTCCATGTAAAAGGATTCGGCACGGTAAGAAGCACGTCCGGCAGGGTGACAACCTGGAAACCACGCCCAAGATTAAACTGTCCGCTTGAGTAAATGAGAGTTCCTGGAGCATTGGCGCTCGTTCCTCCGTCATTCTTGCGGATGAACAGTTCAGCCTTTTCGTTGCCGTTGGCGTGATCGCTCAAGAAAGTCTGAAATAGAAAATCGGTGATGACCCGGCCTGGTCCGCCAAGGTACACCTCATCGCCGAACTCGACACCGTTCCCTGCGAAATAGGTCTTGTTCAGGGGCGTGGTCACGTTGCTGTAGAGAGCGGCGGCGCCGTCGGCCTCGGGGTCTTTCACTTGAAATGCCAACGGCCCTGTCGCGGTGCTAGGATAGATCGATTGATCGGTGATGTGCGAGATGGACGGCGGATCATTCACCGCCGTTACCGCGATATCCCGCGTCGCGACATTGCTCAAGAGATTTGCTGCTGCTGAATTAATTATCTGAAATCCGACCGTGCGCGTCAGAGTCGAGGGGTTGTCGCTCGTGTTCGAGTAAGTTACCGACCGCAACGCCGCCTGATAGTTCGCCAAAGAGTCGGTCCCTGACAGCCTCAAGGTTCCCGTGAGTGCGTCGAAGACTCCCGTGATGGGTGCCGCGTTCACAAAGCTGAGCTGATCTTGGAAGATGGCGTAGTTTCCAACAATTTGCACGGTGGCTTCCGTAACGTTCGGGCTAGCTCCGTCGCTGACGGTCAGCGTTGATGTGATAGGAACGGGCGGCCCATTCTCCGTGTAGTTCCTCGGCCCACCCTCGATATTGGCCAGCACACCGTCGGCGTTCGATAGCACTGTCCCAGAGTGAAGGACCATTAGTCCCGCCACCAGCAGCAGGCTGATTCGCTGCGCTGGAGATAGACGACTTGATTTATCGGTTTCGAAGGTCTGTTGAGATGTGTTCATATCGTAAGGACGAGAAGTTGAAGTGATGAGCTAACGGAGAGATCGAAGTTGAATTCTGGTTACTGCTGTCGGTTGCGCGATCGTTAATCTCGTGTTGCCTGGCTCCGCGAAATCGACTCTTTCCATGAACCTGGGTGGGGTGAGACTCTCTCCGAGCTGTAGTCTCCGAGCCGGAAGCCGTCGAACCCTGACATTTTTGCCGATCAGAACATCAGGACTCGACGGAGTCTCGCCCCACCAGTGGATGGGTTCATGGCCTCGATTCACGTCCAAATTTTGGAGGTTTTCCCTTTCCATGAACCCACCCCCAGCCCCTCCGAGGAGGGGAGCTTCGTCGCTCGCGCCGGTTGCAGGCTCCCCTCCTGGGAGGGGTGAAGGGGTGGGTTCATGGCACCGATTCGCGTCCAATTTTTGGAGGCGTTCCCTACCCATGCGCAACGGTGCGAAGGCTAAGCGACACGTAATTGAAATATTTGGAACGTTGTATTTCACGCTGTTCGATTCGAAACATCGATTCAATAA
>CAMAWP010000264.1 GCA_945861765.1 Akkermansia muciniphila
GCAGGCAGGCGTCATAGACCGAGCACAACAACCCCGGTCCCAAATACCGATGAACCTCAATCGCCGCCCCAATAATAGCTTCAATCAAGTCTGTCCCTCTCTGTGTCCTCCCCATCTCTGTGCTAAAACTCCCTTCCGATCGAAACTCGCTCGCATCCACGATAAACCTCGCCACCCCGTCCTTCATCACCGGCACATTGAAATTCAACAGCAGCCCAAGCCGCCATCCGCCGAGACGTTGATAGGTCCGCACCTGAGCATCGAACACCGGGTGCATCAGCTCCGCTGATTTGCATTCGGCAACCACCGTTTCCTCCACGACGAAGTCCGGACGAAACCCGCAGTCGAGCTTCACTCCCTTGTAGTGGACAGGCAGCGGACTCTGACGATGGAAACGCAGCTTGCGGCTCTGCAGCGCCAACTCCATCGCGTCTTCGTAAAGAACCTCGTCCTGACCTGGCCCGAGTTCTCGATGCACGTCGATGGCAGCACCGATGATCTCGTGAGTGATGTCGTTGGGTTTCATGAGCGCTTCGGTTGCCTTCCTCTGTGTTCTCCAAACCTCTGCGCTGAGAATCCGGCACCAAGCTTTAGCACGGAGATTTTGAGGACACAGAGAAGATTCATTTCTGTCTCCCAAACTTGTTGATCGTCTCCTTCAGCTCCGGATGCATCTCCGCATAAGTGTTCAGATCAATTCCTTGCACGGCCGCTTCCCACGCTTGCTGCAAGCCGCGGAGTCCCGCCGCCGGTCCCATCGGATGCGCCATGATGCCGCCGCCCGCGACATACATCAGGTCGGTCGTGCCGGTGAGCCGATAGGTCTCCGGCGCCTGGCCGCCCCATTGCCCGGAGCTGATGACGGGCATCACCGTATCATCGGCCCGGAACATGGGCGTCATGCAGGCTTGGACGCTGCGGAGCACGGAGTCGTCCGGCTCCCAGAATTTGTTTTGCAGCCCGTTGACGTGGAGATGATCCACGCCGACGAGCCGCCAGAGCTTTTGCCACGCGGGATACTCGACGCCAAGCAGCGGATGCCGCGTGTAAAGCCCCCAGCCGTTGCGATGCCCGTGAATCGGCAGCGCGCAACGATTCCGTAGCTCCAGCAATCCAGGCAGTCCCACGCTGTGCAGGCTTGCCATCACGCAAGTCCCGCCCGCCGCGAGTACGGTGTCGTGATGGCGCAACATGGCACCGAGGTCGTCCGTGATGTTGAAGGCGAACATCACTTTCTTGCCGGTCCTGTCCGCAAGATCGTTGATGACTCGCATCACGGCGGCGACCCGTTCCTTCATCGGGCAATGCGGCGCGTCGGCTTGCAACTCGTCGTCTTTCACGAAGTCGATGCCGGCTTCGCCCAACTCGCGGACGAGTTCCGCCGTCTGCGCTGGCGAAAGCCCGACGCTCGGCTTGACGATCGTGCCGATGATGGGCCGGTCGAAAACTCCCGCGAGCTTGCGTGTGCCCGCCACGCCGAATTGCGGCCCGGGATACTTCTTGCCGAACGCGGGCGGCAATTCGAGATCGATCAGCTTGCAGCCGGTGTGATCGGAGAGTTCGTAGAGATTGCCACAAACGGTGGCGAGCAGTGTGGGCAGGTTTGCGCCGATGTTGGCGAACGGAAACGAGAGCGTGATCTCGGCGCGCTGATATTTGAGCGGGCCGACACCGGACTTGGCTATGCGGCCGCCGGGCAAGCTCGGTGCCTCCGCAGAATCCAGCAGTGTGATCTGGGTTACCTTGGCGCGAGCGCGGGCCTTGAGTTCCTCGGTCTCGCCGGGCACGGGGAGAAACGTGCCGGACGATTGTTCGCCGGCGATGGTCTCCGCCACCTGTTCGACAGGCAGGCAGGTCTCGATACGGTAACGGGCAATGATGTCGTTCATGGGGGTATTTGCCGTCGCTTACTCCAGCGCCTGATACACCGCTGTGCGAAACTTCGTGAACAGCCCGTGCTGGTCGAAGGGCACATGCTGGCAGAAGACCAGCGCCACCAGGTCTTCCTTCGGATCGCAGAAGAAATGCGTCGTGGCCGCGCCGCTCCAGTAAAACATGCCTTCGCTCGCCGGTTCCTTGGCAGCCGCCATGTCCAGACGCAGCGCGCTCATCAGGCCCCAGCCTTCCGACGCGCTGAACGCGGATTCACCGGGCGGCAGCGTGTTTTTCAGTGCCAGTTCCACGGTCTTGCGCCCGAGCAGTCGCCGGCCGTCGAGTGTCCCGCCGTTGAGCAGGCATTGGGCGAAGCGCGCGTAGTCGCCGATGGTCGAGAACAACCCCGCGCCGCCGCAGGGGATGCCGCGTCCTTTCTCGGCGAAGGTGCCGAGGATTTCCGGCGTTGTGTGCAGCTTGCCGTCCTTGATTTCGTGCAGCCGCGACACGCGCGCCAGCTTCTCTGGCGGCACGTCGAAGAACGTGTCGTTCATCCGCAACGGGCCGGTGATGTGGCGCGCGACGTAATCCTCGAAGCTCTCGCCGCTCACGCGCTGGATGAGCGCGCCGAGCACGTCGTCGCCGATGCTGTAGTTGAACTTCGTGCCGGGCTGCGCGAGCAACGGCAGCTTCGCGACGCGCTGGAGGAAGTCGTCGAGAGAAGTCGAGTTCCACAGGTCGGCGCGTTTGTAGATGTCATGCACGGGCGAGCCGGCAAAGAAGTCGTAGGTGAAGCCGGCGGTGTGATTGAGCAGCATTCGCACGGTGATGACATTGGTCGCGGGCACGAGCTGCGGTGCATCGGCCGTGCCACCGGTGAAGACCTTGAGGCCGCGCAATTCGGGCAGCCAGTTCGTGACGGGCGAATCGAGCTGCACCTTGCCGGCTTCGAAGAGTTGGAGGACGGCCACGGCGGTGACGACCTTCGACATCGAATAGATGCGGCAGATGGTGTCCTTCTCCACCGGTGCGCCGGAGTCGATGTCGCGTTTGCCCCACGTCTGGAAGTCCACGATCTTGCCGTGGCGCGCGATGAGGACGGCGGCGCCGGCGTGTTTGCCACTGCCGATGTGGCTCGCGATCAGTTCATGGACGCGCTCCAGTCGCACCGGATCGAAGCCCGCGCGCTTGGGCGAGGTTGTGGGCAGTTGCGCGAACGCGGATGTGGCGAGGAATAGAACCACGGAAAACACGGAGCACACGGAATGCGAAAGGCGCGAACGACGCAGCCCTGGGAGCGCCGGCATCCTTGCCGGCGAGTTCCGCCGTGTGACCCTGCAAATGCCGGCTGGAAGCCGGCGCTCCCAGGCGCGGATGCTGGCGGTCGCCGTCTTCCGGAAAAAGTTTGCTTCCGTGTGCTCCGTGTTTTCCGTGGTCATCGTGTTCATGGTTTGATTTCAGGCGTGGGTTTGAGCGAGCGAATCCATTCCTCCATCACGGGAAGAATGGGCGACGGTTGGTTGTGATATTGGACCGGAGGCATGCGGAAGAAGCCGCCATCCGTCCGCCGTCGGCCTTCGGCTGCGCGGCGAGGCCGAAGCTGTTGCGCACGCCGCGCGCGTAAATGGCGCGATAGTTTCGGCGACGAAGCCGGAAGGAACTTCGACAGCCGAGCAGACAACGGAAAACACTGAGCACACGGAAAGCAAAACCATGCCGAGGAACCGCGCCGGGAGCGCCGGGAGCGCCGGCATCCCTGCCGGCGCTTTGCCGTTCTGCTTTTTGGTTGCACTCATTTGATTGTTCAACTCGCCGGCAGGGATGCCGGCGCTCCCAGGGCGCGAAATCGCGCGCTGCTCCACGGCCACTCGGTTTTGATTTTCACCAGCCCGGCTTTCACGGGATTCTCTTCGATGTAGGTGACCACCGCCTCGTAATGCTCGGCATTGCGAACGAAGCGATCCAAATACTCGCGCTGCCAGAAGTCGCCGCGCCGACCCAGTTGCTTGTTCGCTTGGCTGCTGGTGAAGGATTTCCAAGAGTGCAGCACGTCCGCGAGCGGAAAGCCTTCCTTGGTTTCAATGAGCGCGTGAACGTGATTGGGCATGACGCACCACGCCAACAGACGATACCGCTCGATGTCGAAGTGGAGCAGCGCACCCTCGACGAGTTGAGCCAGTTCTGGTCGCCGCATCCAGCATTCGCCGTGGCCAGCATCCAGGAATTCTTCGACGCGCCGACGCAGTTCGGTGGCGCGTTGGGATTCAGGTTGCGAGGTGAGAGACAGTTCGTTCTGCCATTTTTCCACGACGCCGCCCGGCACAGAATCCGCCAGTCGGAAGTTAATCGACTGAATCATGCCGGGGTGATCCCAATGCGGAATATAACCACGGGAATGCCAGCCGAGATGAGGGGCCGGTGACTCGACATTGGTGATGACGCGGCCGGTGGCCTTGGAGGCGAGAGGAAAACTCGGCGTGAGCGACGGAATCCTGGGAGAGCCGGCATCCTTGCCGGCACTATCGTCCAGTTTGTTTGAGTCGTTCATTTTCAAATCAACTCGCCGGCAGGGATGCCGGCGCTCCCAGGTTGACGGAAATCTTTTTCCTTTCCGTGTGTTCCGTGGTGATTCATTTCAGAGTTTAGGTTAGTCGTCATTGCTTCTCAGACGCTTTCACGGGTTTCTGGACGGCGCCCTTGTTCGTTAAAATTTGCTGGCCCGTGCGCCATTCCCAGAAGGAGGCGCCAGTGCTGGTAAGGTGAACCCCCGGCTGAACCGGCCAGGAGCACAGGTCATCGTGGAGGATGAATTGCTCCGCGGAGGCGTTGGACACAAAACTGGCGCAGGACAACCAAAACGTGACCGCAACAAACACGAAGCGATTTACGCTCATAGACATTTGCCTTCCCGATGTTCCTGGGAAAGGGAGCGATAGTTTTTCAATTCCATTCATTCGCGTTGAGTCTGGTTCTCTGTGTTCTCAAAAACTCTGCGCTAAATTCCGGTCCCGACTTTTCAGCGCAGAGTTTTGAAGGACACAGAGGGGGGATGGATTGTTTATGGGCTAACCCACGCCAATACTTCGCCTCCAGCACCAGCACCGAATTGCTTTCGCCCGCCGCGTTCTTGCCGGACGGGGTGAACTCCCGCGAGCCGGTGTTCGGGAACGGCGAGTCTTCGATGGGCTTCATAGTTTTTCCGATCGAATTCGGGTCAAACCAACTGGCGCGTCTGGCGCGGTTTGATTTATCGGCCGACGTGGTCGTTCCAGAACGGAACACTATTGTGCATACGGCGCGACATGTGTCCGGAACCATTCGTGATCGGGCGCTTCAGTGCGCGGCAGCCAGGAGATGTTGTTTGGAATGACCACGCCACCGTTGCGTTTCACCTGGTCCACGCCCGGGCTGCGCCAGCGTTTGATCTCGGCGTGGCCATCGACAAAGCTAAATCCGGCGGATTTCCCGTGACGTCCCGAGGCGGCATCAAGCCAGGGATTCTTGTTGTATTTGACCAGATCGTCGAAGGCGAAGAAGTGCGAGTCATTGATGCTGTTCTCATGTTCGTCGATCAGATTAAAGATGGAGGATGGGCCCGGATCCCCGATCGAGCTGAGCTTGGGCATCGTCTTGTAGTTCGCCTTGTGTTTCACGACCCAGGAGCTATCGGTCTCCCCTATAAACGCGTTCATCGCATAGCTCCGATTTCGCAGCACGATCTTGTTTTGATTCTTCAATCCCGCGATATCTGCCGGACAATGGAATATCTCCTTCGAACTGAGGTACTGCCAGGTGGGACCATTGGTGATGTAGCGGTCGTTGGTTGCGTCCGCCGCGTTGACCATGTCGCCATCGCACCAGGCAGGTGCGACGCGGGTGGCTGACGGCCCCAATGTCTTGTCGTCGTTGTCCTGCGCGTAAAGATACCAGGCAAGGCCGAGCTGTTTGACATTGCTCATGCATTTGATGCTTTGCGCCTTGAGTTTGGCCTTGCTCAGCGCTGGCAGGAGCATGCCGGCGAGGATGGCAATGATGGCAATGACAACGAGCAGTTCAATCAGGGTAAAGCCGCGCCTCGATGAGGTGTTCTGAGTTTGCATGCGACTTTTGTACTGCAAAGGCGAGGCAGCCGCTTGGATGAACGCGTCGAAGTTTAGAATGAAAACGACTCCAGACCGGCTCCAGAACATCTTGCCCCCTGTCTTTGAGTTCTCAGAAACTCAGCACTGAACTGCTTGATGAACCCTGTAAACCAGCACAGAGACGGGGAGGACACCGAGTTATTCCATGCGCGAAACCTGTGATTCCCAGCGGAACTCCGTTACGGCCTTTGATTAACGCCGGCCCGATGCTGGCTTGGCGTCCGCCCAAAAGTCCGGCGAAAGCGGCGGTCGAAATGGCTTTGATCACTGAACCCGAGTCGCAGCGCGATCCCGGCAATCGACTCGCGCGTCTCCTCCAGCAGCTCCACTGCATGGGTCATGCGGACGTGATTTAGGTAACAGCCCAGCGTCATCCCCGAGACCTGTTTGAACACGCGGCCGAAATGCGTCTTGTTCATGCCGCACATTCTGGCGGCGGCATCCAGCGAAAGCCGGGTGGCGTAGTGCTCACGCACGTGGTCGAACACGGGCTTGAGTCGGTCCGACCGAGCCTGACGCTGCAGAACCGCGAATCGTTCGGGCGCCGAATCGTGAAACTCCTGGATCAGGCTGTTCAGCAGCACCAGGAGCCATGCCTTGCAACCCGCCTCGCGATGAACGTTGCCTTTCTCGAAGTAACAGTTGAGGAGATGGGCCATCGCCTGATGGGCTTCCCGCGCCTGCCCGGAGCCGGCACGCAAGACGTGCGGTCGCCCTTCGATCTTGCGATGAAAGGGAATCAGGAAGGCGTAGTCGGTCGGGGGGGAACCGGGCGTGAAGACACATTGCGGCAGGAACGAGATGACCAAGGCGCGGGTATCCAGCCCGGGGGCATCCACTATTTGATGAGGCTTGAGATGGTCCACCACGAGCACGTCTCCCGCTTGCAGTTCCGCCACCAAGTCCCCCATCCGCTCGCGGAGCGGTCCATCCAGCGGCACCAATAGTTCCAGTCGCTGATGCCAGGTCAAGCGTCGTGTCACGGCTCCCGCCCGATAATGAAACAAGCTGATCACAAACGGAAAGCCTTCCGGCAACTTCAATTCATGCCGCCCCTTCTCATCCAGCAGGTGGGCGATGCGATGGGGCTGAAACTTCAACCGGCCCGCGATGGTCAGCAGGTTTTGAAACGCCGCGTTGTCCTTCAGTTCACGCACTGGTTCCAGCGTAATGAGCCGCCATCATGAATCAAGCCAACGCTCAGGGTCGATGGTTACTCGGACGGGTGGTCAAGTCGCTTTGTCCATTTCACCACGAAGGCGAGGACGGAGATTCAGCGCGGAGATGAAGAGAACACAGAGGGCGGAGACTTGTTATCTCTGTGTTCTCCTAATCTCTGTGCTAAAAGTCCGCAAGTCATCCGCTCAGAATCTCACCACCGCATTCTTCTTCGCCGACTCGTACGCGCCGAAGACCAGCTCCAGCGTCTTGAGATTGTCGGCCCCGGTGGTTTCGCCGGAACCTTCGCCGCGTAGCGCGGCCAGCAGATCGCGATGACACGGCACCATGCTGGACTGCGCGACGTCGTAGCGCGGATCGGCCCACACATAACGCGGCGGTGCGTGGCGACGGCTGTGCGTGCCCTTCGACGTCGTGACACGCAACCAGTAATCGCCCGTAAGTTCGATGCTACCGAGCGGCCCTTCGACGAATGCCAGTGTCTGCGGAAAAACCTCCTTCTCGACCGGTGTCTTCGCGTAGCCCAACTCAATGACCACGCTGGTGCGCGCCTCGCCCATCGAGAGGAGCAGCGTCGCGACATTGTCACCCTTCACCGTAGGCAAGAGTGTTCTGTGTAACTGGCAATAGAGAGAATGGGCCTCGCCGAAACAGGCTCGCGCCGTGTCGAGAATGTGGGTTCCGAGATCGGTGAGAATGAACTGCTCCAACTCACCTAAGGCCGGCTGATTCCCCCAGACATCAAAGCCGGAAATCATTGTGAACCGCCCGCGGAACGGCCGTCCGACGGTGCCCGAGCTCAGGGTGTCGATGAGAGCGCGCAGAGGCGTCTGCCAGCGCCAGTTCTCGTGGACGAAAAACGGCGTCCCGGCCTTCGCGAATGCAGTGACCATCGCGCGCGCGTCTTTCAAGGACGCCGCCATCGGCTTCTGGCAAATGCAAGGAATGCGGTGCTTCGCGCAGAGCAGCGAGAGCCCCTTGTGGCCGCCGACCTCAGTTATGTTATCCACGAAGTCCGGCTTTACTTCGCGCAAGAGCTTCTCGGCGTCGTCATAGACGGCGGAGATTCCGAGATCGCGAGCAAACGTCTCCGCCTTGTCGCGCGACCGATTGTAGATGGCGACGCACTCAACGCCGCCAACTTCGCGCCAGGCCGCAAGCTGACAGCGTGCCCAGAATCCAGCGCCGAAGATGGCGAAGCGAAGGGGTTTAATTCGTGGAGGCAATTTCCCCGATCTGGTTTGGGCTGCAGACATAATGGAATTCTTTACCATGGATCCATGCAAGTGTCAGTTCTTGCTTCGCAATGCTGATCGCGGCTTTCACTCTCCCAACACCCGCCAAGCTGGACACTTTCGTCCAAATGTCCCTCACCGGTCGTTCCACTATTGATTTCGCATTCATCGTTGTATCGCGTCGCAGTTGCGTCGCCTCTCCGAACTGTGGCGAATCCGAAATGGCTTTGACTGAAAAGAAAAAGGCGGGACGCATGGTTCCGCCTTGGTGAGCGAATTCAGGTAATGGCAGCCGTCAGAACGGTTTCTCCGGCTGGTAGGTGGCGAGACGGAAACGTTCAAGATCGCGGTCGGCCTTCTTCGTGGTCTGGTTGTAAGTCTTGAATTTGGACGTGGTTGGCTCGCGCCATTGCCAGAGTTCGGAGTGCCCGTCTGCGAAGGAAACGATTCCGCCGTTGCCGTGTCGGCTCGCGGGGACGTTCTGCCAAAATCCGGCATTTGCGATGGTGGCTTGGACAGCGAAATAGCCGTCATCAATGCTCTCCTTGTGTTCGTCCACGAAAACGAAGGCCTCAGCCGGACTTGGCCGAACGATGCTTCCAGTCTTAACAAAGTTAGGCGCGGTCGGGTTCACGAAGGTCACATCGCTGAAGCCCATGCGTCCGCTCATGGAAAAGCTGCGCACGCGAATAATGTTCTTGATGCCCTGCTTAAACACGATGTCCGCCGGGCACCTGTAGATCTCGAGCGAGTTATTGTAGGGCCAGAGCCGGCCGTTCTTGATATCGAACTCATTCGTCCAGCCCGGAGCCGAGTTCACACCTCCGCCGATCCATGAGTTGGTGGTGCCGAGAATATTGGGCGCGAGCTTGTCGCCGTTGTCGTCGGCATACATGACCCACGCAAGGGTGAGTTGCTTGGTGTTACTGAGGCATTTGATGCCGGTGGCTTTTGTCTTTGCCTTGCTGAGCGCAGGGAGAAGCATCCCCGCCAGAATGGCGATGATGGCGATGACAACCAGCAATTCGATGAGAGTAAATCCCAAGCGATGATTTGATTTCACAGGCGTCTGTATCGTTTCAAAAGGTTTCATAGTAATGGTCTAGTGGGTTTATGGATGGCAAACCTAACAAATCCATGGGCGATGTAAACCGTGCAAAACCGAAAAAGAGGAAAGCCACCTCAACCGCCTGGATGGAAGTGTTCGTGCTCCCTTTGGAATTCTCGTCCAGGTCCTTTCCTCTGCCATCCTCCATCCGGCGGTTTGCCGCGCTTCTTCCATTATCACGAGCAGCCTTTGATCTGCATCAAGGGATACTCGCGAAATCACACTAGGATGCGCAATCGGCCTCCTTCGCGACAGTACGCCGTGGGGTGAGCGATTGTCTATGTCCGAAACAAACTCTAATCCCAAGAAGGGAGCTTCTGAAGCCCGACTCGACTCGGCTCACCAACCGCGTACGGGCTGGGAGTCTTGGCTGGCCCGGTTCAGCATGGCGGCGTTGCTGTTCGAAGCGGTGTCGGGGCTGGCCATCACCTGCGCGTCGTTTCACGCCGCGATTCAGTGGAGCGTGGTGCTCCACACTGCGATCGGCGCGCTCACGCTGCT
>CAMAWP010000265.1 GCA_945861765.1 Akkermansia muciniphila
TTTTGTTGTTCTCTGGTTTGCCTATGTTCCTTTCGGATCTTGACCACGCTGTCCCGGCTGTGGGTCAGCTTCGTCGCTGAGCTCAATACAAATTGTGAGCGCAGACCGTGATTCTAAGGTCATCGGCTAGTTCGCATTGGCGTCTAGCAAAGACATTGTGTGCAGTGGGGGCGCATGTGTCATCGCTGGCTCGGAGGCGTCCATGCGAGGATTTATCGAGGAGTTCGATCCCGGCGTTGCACGCGTCTGCACCATTCACAAGCGGAGATAGTCGCAGGGTTAAAGCGTGGGGCACCGTATGCGTTCGATGAGTCGTCCTTTGGTAGGTTCTATCCGTTGGCCGTAGAGATTGGACTACCCGTTGCCAATCCGGACTTCGCAGCGGCCCAGGCGCGAGGTGACTGTTTTCTCACTCTTCAGCTCTTTAGAGCCCAACCAGGCGGTCCAGCGAACGGGAGTCAGCCGATTCGCTCGGAGTGAAATACGAACGTCATCGGCGGCTGGCTCCCGTCGCTGACCTTTGCGTTCGCTACCATCGGTCATCCGCCTTGCCCTTGTTTCCGAATCGTCGTACCATCCTTACATGATTGAGCCATCTCAGATCAGCAGTATGACCGTAGCTGAGCGATTGCAGGCAATGGAACAACTGTGGGATGCCCTCTGCCGGGAGCCGGAGAAGATGTCATCACCGGCATGGCACGCGGAGGTGTTAGCAGACAGGAAGGCTCGGGCGGAGCGGGGTGAGGCCAAGTTTCTTACACTGGAGCAGTTGAGAGCACGTTTGCGCGTCTCGGCGACATGACAGTTGTCGTTCTCGATGATGCCGCCGCTGATCTCGAAGCCGGCAAACGATTCTATGAGTTGCGGGAACAGGGCGTCGGGGATTATTTTGTGGAGTCCATTCTTTCGGACTTGGATTCTTTGGTTCTTTACGCGGGAATCCACAGCGTGCATTGGGGTTATTATCAAATGATGGGGAAGCGATTTCCGTTTGCCATCTATTATGAACTCGAAGGTGACACTGCCTACGTTTACGCGATTCTTGATATGCGATCGGATCCAGTTTGGATTCGTGCGGAGTTGGAGAGGAGGAAGTAGCGAACCAAGCGCTCCAGGCAACGCCGGTTGACGCTTGTCGTGTCGTCTTGAGTCAGAGGCCCGGCGGTTGGTGAGCTTGATCGTTCGCTGTGACATGAGGTCACGTTTGCCACTGCTGAGCGTGGTTGTCCTGACTCAGCCCTCCTTTTCGCGGTAGGTATGCTAAGGGAGCAGGTGCGCACCTTGACAAGGAGCCGACATTCGCAAACACTGCGCGACTTATGTCTGAACCGAAAGTAAATGAACGGATGGAAAAGATCGTCTCGCTCTGCAAGCGGAGAGGCTTTGTTTTTCAGTCGTCGGAGATTTATGGAGGCATCAATGGCTTTTGGGATTACGGACCGTTGGGGGCAGAGCTGAAGCGCAACGTTAAGGATTTATGGTGGAATTCCATGACGAAGCGCCGCGATGACGTGGTTGGTCTTGAAGCCACCATCATCATGCATCCGCAGGTTTGGAGGGCCTCGGGGCACGTAGATACTTTTGCTGACCCGATGAGCACCTGCAAAGACTGCAAAAAGCTCATTCGAACTGATCAGATTGGGGACCTCCTGGCCGAGGCGTCCTGGTGGAACGAGTGCGTGTCCCTCTACGGCGAACGAACCCTGACCGCTTCCGATGTCGTGAGCGAACGCTCACCGCTGTGGATATGGGTGCGCGGTAAAGGCCGTCGGCCAGCGACGAACCTAGCCGCAGTGCGCAACCCTGACCAGGTGTTTGCTGTCATTGAGCGTTGGTTCAAAGAAACGCAGCCTCAGGCGCGGATGCGGGATCTCTGCTGCCTGCTCGCGACCGAATCCTGGGAGCAGTGGACGACTGAAGGCGCGAAGCTCCCATGTCCTCACTGCGGCGGGCGCCTTACGGAGCCGCGGCAATTTAACCTCATGTTCCAAACGCACGTCGGCCCGCTCGTTGACGACGAGAATGTTGCTTACCTTCGCCCCGAGACCGCGCAAGCGATTTTTGTACAGTTCAAGAACGTGATCGAGACATCGCGGCAAAAACTTCCATTTGGCATTGCGCAGATGGGGAAAGCCTTTCGCAACGAAGTGACGCCGCGTAATTTCACTTTTCGCTCGCGCGAGTTCGAGCAGATGGAACTGGAATTTTTTATCCGACCGGACGAAGCGATCGAAGCCATCAGCAACTCAGTGGCTTCAGTCTCTCAGGTATCAACCCTCGATCCTCAACCCCATTGGGGCTGGGAAGTCTGGCACAAGTATTGGGTTGAGGAGCGCGTTCGCTTTTACGAAAGCATCGGGTTGCCGCGAACCACTCTTGAGGAATATTGGCAGAAGCCGGAGGAGCTGGCGCATTACGCCCGCGCGACCGTGGACATCCTTTTTAAGTTCCCATTCGGGACGCAGGAGCTCGAAGGCATTGCGGCTCGGAGCGACTACGATCTAAGCCAGCATCAGCGTTTCTCGGGAAAAGCGATGGGCGTCTTCGATGAAGAATTGAAGATTGCCTGGGCCAAGCTGGACCCGGCAAAGCAGATCGAGCTGTCGAAGCGCTACTACGAAGCCAGGCTGAAATATCTCACCAAAGTGAATGAACCGCCGGAGAAAGCAGAGAGCCAAGCGCGCGAAGACGCGGCTGGCTTGCCCCGAGGGAATTACATTCCACACGTTATCGAACCGTCGGCTGGCGTGGATCGGCTCATTCTGGCTTTGATCTGCAATGCTTACACCGAGGACGAGGCACCGGACGAAAAGGGCAAAATGGAAACGCGCATTGTCATGAAATTCCATCCACGGGTCGCGCCCATCAAAGTGGCTGTCTTTCCGCTTTTGAAGAACCGGCCGGAGCTGGTCGCCAAAGCGAAGGAAGTGCGCGAACTTTTGCGCCCGCACATGACGGTTTTCTACGATGAAGCTGGCGCTATCGGACGGCGCTATCGGCGCCAGGACGAGGCTGGAACTCCCTTTGGCGTGACCATTGACTTCGACACTTTGGGGGAGAAGCCGGAAGCGCTGAACACCGTCACCTTGCGCGATCGCGATACGATGGCGCAGAGCCGCGTGAAGATCGATGAGTTGGTGCCTTTGCTCTTGCGAAGAATCTCCTAGATGCCCGAAGCCAAACAGCAAGCTCCGACGCTTTACGCGATTATCGGGCTCAAGCTGCTGAAAGGGCTTGCCTTTGTGGCGCTAGCCGCGACGGCCTACGCCCTTTCGGACAATAATCTACCGTCTGAGCATCAGCACCTCCTTCATTGGCTGCGGCTCAACCCAGAAAAGAAATTTTTCAGCGACCTGGCGCTGCAGGTTGGAAAGATCACGGAAGTCAATGCGCTCTAGGTGGCGGCAGGCACGCTGGTTTACAGCTTGCTTTCGTTGATTGAAGGGATCGGCTTAGTGCTTCGAATAGGTTGGATCGGATGGCTCGCTGTTGGTGAATCCGCCTTCTTCATTCCGATCGAGGTTTACGAACTCGTGGAAGCCCCCTCGCTCACGGTAAGCATCATTCTCGTGATCAACATCGTGATTGTTATTTATCTCTATCGGAACCGCGAGCGACTCTTTCGACACCATCATTAGCGTCAACTGCCCGTGAGATGGCTCTGGTTGGGCGGGCTGCTTTTCTTCTTCAACGCGTTTCCGGCGCACCCACAGTCAGACGCGCAGCCGCCTTTCCTCCTGAAAAAGAGTCGATAGACGATGATCGCGGCGGTCAAGCAAACAACCAACGGAGCGGCCCAGGATTGCCAGTTTGTAATCATGTCAAAAGCCTAAAAGCCTTCCGGTTTGGTAAATAACGAGACTCGCGAGGTAAGCCGCGCCGGTCATGTAAAAAAGCTGAAAGAGAGGCCAGCGCCAGCTATTAGTCTCCCGTCTCACGACTGCGATGGTGCTAACGCATTGCATTGCCAAAACGTAAAACGCCATGAGCGAAATGCAAACCAGCGGCGTGAAAACAGCCGTGCCGTCGGGCCATTTCTCCTTCAGCATGGTATCCCGCAATGGAAGCGTGACATCACTGGAGTCTTCCACATTATAGACGATGGACATCGTGCTGACGAAGACTTCGCGGGCGGCAAACGAACTGATCAATCCGATCCCGATTTTCCAATCGAATCCAAGCGGCTTGATGATCGGTTCAATGGAGCGTCCGATTTTTCCGGCGAAGCTTTGCGCGAGCTGGGGTGAGGCTGATCCTGTGCCCGCCTTCGGATACGCGGCTAAAAACCAAAGCAGAATCGATAAACCAAGGATCACCGTGCCCGCTCGTTTAACAAACAACTTGGAGCGGCTGATCATCTGCATAAAAACCGACGGAAGAGAAGGCCGCCGATAAGGAGGGAGTTCCATGATCAACACAGGTGTTTCGCCCCGCATCAAGGTCTTCTTGAATAGCCACGCGAAAAAGAATGCGGTCGCCGTCCCAAACAAGTAGAGGGCCATCATGATTCCGGCCTTTTGGAGTGCTGGAACTTTCTGCGCCGGCAAGAGCGTTGCGATCATTAGGGTATAAACCGGCAGCCGAGCTGAACAGCTCATCAACGGAGCCACCAGGATGGTTACCAGCCGGTCCTTGGGATTTTCAATCGTGCGGGTGGCCATGATGCCGGGGATGGCGCAGGCGTAGGAGCTCAGCATAGGGATGAACGATTTTCCGTGCAAACCAACCCGACTCATCAGCCGGTCCATAATGAAGGCCGCGCGGGCCATGTAGCCGGTGTCCTCGAGCAAGCCAATGAAGAAAAATAGGGTCAAGATTTGGGGCAGGAAAACGAGCACACCTCCCACCCCGGCCAAAGCGCCATCGGTGATCAGGTCGCGCAAATCACCGGCCGCCATCGAACTTTTGATTGCGTTGGCCAGAGCAGCGAATCCAGACTCAATCCATTCCTTAGGATAGTTCGCAAGGGTGAAGATGGAAAAAAACATCACGCCCATTAAACCGAGAAAGATCGTCCAACCCCAGATCGGGTGGGTTAAGACAGAGTCGAGCCGGTCAGAAAGGTCCGGCGTATTCGCAGCGCCGGCGCGAGCGACTCGATCGCAGACTTCCTGAATGTACTGGTAACGAGCCGTCACAACCGCCTCATGACAGTCGAAACCTTCTTGTCGAAAGCGCTGATGGAAGTCCTCGATGACATGCTGACAACGGGATGAAAGGCCCGCCTCGTTCGACGACTTGTCATCCGTCAGGTACATGAGGGCTTCTGAGAAAACTCGCGATCGGCCAATCTTGTTCTCCGTGGTCAAACAAGTGGTGAGTTCAGCCAAAGCCGGCTCCATCGAGGCCGGCACGCGCCATTGGCGAACCGACGGGGGCGGATGGCTCCGGCCCATGGCTTGCTTAAGCTCGATAATTCCGACTTTGTGACTGGCCTGGCAGGCGACCACTGGGACGCCAAGCTCTTTCGCGAGCGCCGCTGTATCGATCCGGAACCCCTTGGCCTCGGCCAGATCCATCATATTCAAGACTAGAATGGTCGGCAGACCGAGGTCCAGAACTTGCGTGGCCAGGAACAGATTGCGCTCCAGATTGCTCGCATCGAGCACGCAAACGATTTGATCTGGCTGACGTGTGTCCGCAAGACGGCCCATCAAAACATCGCGGGTGATGGCTTCATCCGGGGAGCGAGGCGACAAACTATAAGCTCCCGGCAAATCGATGATTTGAATCGGTTCGCCGTGAAGAGAAAACATCTCTCCGACCTTTTTCTCGACCGTAACGCCGGGGTAATTCCCGACCATTTGCCGCATCCCGGTCAAGGCATTGAAGAGGGTGGTCTTTCCGCAGTTAGGATTTCCAACCAGAGCAAACGTAGTCACCCTGGCTTGCGGAACGGCGTTAACGGACGAAGTCATAACTGCCAGATGAGCGTGGAATCGCGCTGCTCCTAATCCGAATAAATCACTTCGATATGATCCGCCTGAGCCTTCCGGAGGGAGAGGTGATAGCCTCGAACCTTGACCTCCAAGGGATCACCGAGAGGCGCCCAGCGTACCAGCTTAATGGTGGTGCCGGGCAACAATCCCATTTCCCGCAAACGATGCGGCTCTTGGCAGAGCGGATCGAACCCTCGGATCTGCGCTTCAGCCCCGGGCGGGACTTGGGATAGGGGCCTCACGGAACTCATACCTCGGATTCAAAACCGCCCGCCAGGACTGGTTCGACAATAATCTCTTTACCCAGATTTCGGCTAAGAGCCACCCGAACTCCGCACACCTGACATATCAAGGCACCGTTGTCCGCCACTTTATGAATCTCCACCAGTTCGCAAAATCCCATTTCACGCAATCTCTGGCAAACAGCCGGTTTGCTCTTGAGACTGCGGACGCGCAGCTTGACCCCGATCCTGGCTTCACACAAATCGAGCTGGACATGTTCGCTTAACAACGGCGCGGTCTTCACAACATCAATGAATACCAATTGAGACTGAGTTGCAACGATAATTCGTAAAGAAAAGGAGCGCCGCCCGAAGTGACGCAAGTCGTTTCGGGCGATTGAGCAAAGGCGGGCTTATCTGGGCGAGCGTGAAAGTAGTTTTCCATGGCGACGGAGCTTCAATTTGTTACTCTGATCCTTGGTTATGCTAATTCACAACTCTGGCGAAACTCGAAGGCAATTCTCCCTTTGGCGTGGTTCCATCAAACTGGCGGTGGCCTGTCTGTTGATCGTTCCCTTATGTGGCGCGGAGGCGGGCAAGGAGAGAACTCCCCGGACTTCGCGCGCGCAGGGCAACTCTGAACCCACCCCTTCACCCCTCCCAGGAGGGGAACCTGCAACCGGCGCGGACGACGAAGCTCCCCTCCTCGGAGGGGCTGGGGGTGAGTTCGTGGAAAGGGAAAACTTCCAAAAATCGGACGCGAATCGGCGCCATGAACCCATCCGCTGGTGGGGCGAGACTCCGTCGAGTCCAGATATTCTGATCGGCAAAAATGTCAGGGTTCGACGGAGTCTCACCCCACCCAGGTTCATGGGCGGGTCATGGAAAGATGGCTATCATCTGCACCCTTCTCTCGAAATAACGCGGTTTGTGTCGGAGCCTGATGTCGTTGATCCCGTGGCTCTAACTTTCGATGAACAGGGACGGATGTATGTCGTGGAAATGCGCGACTATCCCTTGGGCATTGGTCCGGAGCACCGAGCCGGAGGAACAATTCGCCTGCTCGAAGACCGGAATGGTGACGGGAAGATCGATCGTGTCAGCTTGTTTGTGGAGGATCTGAGTTTTCCCACATCGATCACACCGTGGAATGGCGGCGTTCTGGTGACAGCTCCACCCGAGATTCTTTTCCTCAAGGACACCGATGGCGACGGCAAAGCTGATGTCCGAGAAGTTGTGCTACGTGGTTTCACGTTGGCGGTCACCGATAGCAATGTGAACGGGCTGCGATGGGGTTTGGACAATCGAGTTCACGGGGTCAACGGCGGGAATGGCGGTGATATTTCTTCGCCTCGAAAAATGGCCGCGCCTGTCGCGATTCGGAATTTTGATTTCTGTTTCGATCCCCGAACCGGTGATTTCAACACGACCTATCACACAAGCGGCGGGTTTGGTCTCATCTTCGACAACTGGGGTCGAAGGTTCACGACGTATAACATCAATCATATTCAACACCAGGTGATCCCAGCTCGGTATTTGCAGCGGTTCCCCGGGTTCCCACCCATCGAAGCGACCGTGAGCATTTCCGACCACGATGACATGGCCCGGATTTATCCCGTCTCGCTACCGGAAACGCGCGTGAACCATCCTGAGCAAGCGGGACGTTTCTCCGCGGCGGGAGGAATGGGCTTTATCGGGTGGCCTACCGCCGACTCAGTTGGGCGCCTGCGATCTGGCAACAGCGCGCGTGCGAGTGTGCCGCCGACCTATCCGGGGAATCTGCCTGGGAGCATTCTCGTCTGTGATGTCGTGGGAAATCTTGTTCACCGTGACATCATCGAGGAACATGGGCCAAGCTTTATCGCCAAGCGCTCCTCTGACGAACAAAGAGATGAATTCTTTGCCAGCCGAGATAATGCTTTCCGGCCGGTCGGAGTCGAGCTTGGACCGGATGGCGCCCTTTACCTGATTGACATGCAGCGCGATGTCATTGAGCACCCAGATTACATTCCGGACAAAGTGAAGGAGAGAGTGGATCTGCGAGCGGGTGAGAACCGGGGCCGGATCTATCGCATCACGCCGAAGGGAGGCTTGCCGCCCGCCAAGCCAAGACTAAGCCGGACTGCGGCGGCGGGGCTTGTGCGAGAGCTTTCGAATCCCAATCAATGGTGGCGCATGACCGCTCAGAGGCTTCTTGTGGAGCATCAAGACAAAGCAGCGGTGCTAGCGCTCAAAAAGCTGGCCAGCACGGGTGAGTATCCTTTGGGTCGATTGCATGCGCTCTGGACATTGAGCGGCTTGCGTTCACTCGATGAACGGTTACTGCTCCAAGCATTAGCGGACGAGCACTCGGCAATTCGAGAGAACGCGCTGTTGCTGGCAGAGGAACATCTGGCTGGCTCGGATGCTTTGAGAAAAAGAGCCTTAACTCTAGCCGCTGATCCGGTTTCCCGAGTCCGTTTCCAGGCGGCTCTGACTCTGGGCAATTTCGAACATCCCCAAGCAAACGAAGCTCTGCGACAGATTCTGTTACGCGACCATCCGTATCGTTGGACACGTTTAGCGGTCCTCAGTTCGCTTCGCGCCGGCGAGGCTGATTTGCTCGAATCGCTGTTGGCGGATGCAAGCTTTCGATCCCAGATTGCGGACAGCAAATTGGAACTGACGGGCGAGCTGGCCGACTTGATTGGCTCCCGAGCTTCCGTCGATCGGACCAACGGACTTTACGCGGTGGCGTCGATGCTCACTCAAACGCAGCTTCACGAGAAATTCAAAGAGGCGATTGTGAAAGGTCTTCAGGCTGGAATCGAGCGAGGACCCGGAGCCTTTGCCGCTGACGCCGCTTTTGCTGGCGCGCTTTCAACCCTTGCAATTGGGGCAAGCCCAGCTCTCGTGACGGCTGCGTGGAAGCTGTCTCGCACGCTCGGATTACCTGAAAATGCCGCCCAACACCAAGCTTTGGTCGAAGCGATGCACCATTCCTTAGACGCTAGCCGGCAGTCAGATATCCGTGTTGAAAACACCAAGCTCCTAGCTCTCGGCAAATATCAAACCGTGGCTCAGACTCTCTTCTCGCTCTTGGAAGGAACCCAACCCTCTTCGATTCAAACGGCATCGCTCGACGTGCTTCAAACCTTCGGTGAACCCGAGATCGGCAAGACCTTGGTGGCTCGATGGCGTTTTCTAACTCCAGTCGTTCGCCCCGCCGTGATCAACCTCTTGTTGCAACGCGTTCCTTTCCATGAGTTTCTTCTCCACGCGATCGAGAGCGGACAGATCAAGTTGGGTGAACTGAACCTCGACCTCGAACAACGGCGGAGGTTGCAGCGGGAGAGCTCACCGGAAATCAACTCCCGTGCGGCTAAACTGTTTGGTGATGAAGAATATAGCAACCGAAAGGCTTTGTCGGACGATTGGCTGAAGAAAATGCCTGCCATCGGCAACGCGCAACGCGGGCAAGCGCTCTTCGAGAAGACCTGCGCTCAGTGTCATGCGGTCGGAAGCCTCGGCGTGCATGTCGGTCCAGATCTCAGCGATGTGTCGCACCGGAGTGTCGAGGATTTATTGTTCAATATTCTGGACCCCAACATGGCCATCAACCCCAGTTATGTCAGCTACACGGTTGAACTGAACTCAGGCGAGTTGGAATCCGGCATTCTTCAGTCGGAATCTGCCGAAACCGTCACATTGTTGCAGGCTAACGGAAAGAAAGTGGTCGTGCCCCGACGACAAATGAAGCGAATGGAGTCGAGCGGCCTCTCCTTGATGCCGGAAGGCCTTGAAAGTGGGTTGAATCCGAGTGATCTCCGCGATTTGATTGCCTTTTTGCAAGTAAAACGATGATCGCTTCGAGATCAATCCTTGATGATTTTCAT
>CAMAWP010000266.1 GCA_945861765.1 Akkermansia muciniphila
CAGAATTTCAAAATTCAAATCCCCCATGGCAACCCTTCAGTTTCCACGCGGGTTGTTCTTTTCCCCATTTGCTTCTGATAAGCAATTCTCATCTTGGCTCAGGGCACCTTCCGTTCGCCTTATGTAGTCCCGGCTTTAGCCGGTTTTCACGGGGCGACCGGCTAAAGCCGGGACTACATGCAGGCCAAAATGAGAATTGCTGGTGCTATGAGTAACACAGTTGCAACCCCGCTCGAAGGCGTCTTCGCGCCGCTTCAGTTTCCGGAAACGGGTGCGCCCCGGGAGCTAAACTACAGCGTGGCGCCCAAGATGTCGGCGGATGGCTCGGTGGCAGGCGATTTCCTCGAAGTCGCGATGGGACCGCAACACCCTTCCACTCACGGCGTCTTCCGGATGGACGTGGTTCTCGACGGCGAGCGTGTGGTCAAGCTCAAGCCCGTGTTCGGCTACTTGCACCGCAATCACGAAAAGATTGCGGAAAACGCCTCGTATTTGGGCTCGATGCCTTACACCGATCGCCTGGATTACTTTTGTTCGATGACGAACAATTGGGCGTACGCGCTGAGTGTTGAAAAGCTGGCTGGACTTCAGCCGCCGGAGCGAGCGGAGTACATACGAATCATAACCGCCGAATTAACTCGGCTGGTGAATCACGTCTGTCTCGTTGGGTTTTTGCTCCAGGACATGGGCGCGCTTGGCACGCCTCTCATGTACGCTTTTCGCGAACGAGAGAAAATTCTCGATCTGTTCGAGACTCTGAGCGGCTCGCGGATGATGTGCAATTACATGAGATTTGGCGGATGCCGAGTCGATTTGCCAGCGGGCTGGCTTGAAAATGCGACGCAAGTGGTGGAAAACTTTCCGCGATTCCTCGACGATTTTGAGAACCTGCTTTCTGCGAACGAAATTCTCATCGCTCGCACTCAGGGCGTCGGTGCGCTGTCTGCGGCATTAGCCATCAACGCTGGGGTCACTGGCCCGCTGCTGCGCGCTTGCGGCGTGAATTATGACCTTCGAAAGGTGGACAAATACGGGATCTATGAACGGTTTGACTTTCGTGTGCCTCTGGGCCATCACGGCGATGTGTATGACCGCTATATGGTTCGCGTGTTGGAGATGCGTGAGTCATTAAAGATTTTGCGCCAGGCGCTCCGTGATATTCCGAGCGGGCCGATCATGGATCCAAAAGCAAAAATCCGCGGATTTCGACCTAAAGTCGGCGAGGTCTATGGTCGCATTGAAGGGCCCAAAGGCGAACTCGGCTTTTATTTGATTAGCGACGGCGGACCGAATCCTTATCGGTACCGTGTGCGTCCGCCGAGCTTGATCAACTTGACGATTTTGGAAGATATGTGCCTTGGGCGAAACGTCTCTGATGTCGTTGTGATCCTGGGGAGCATCGATATTGTGCTTGGGGAGGTGGATCGATGAATGGCCCGGCAGTGGAACAAGGGGGAAGAGTGAGCATTGCTCGCTTTCTGACGGCTGCAAGAAAGACATCACAAAGCCTGGCGGGCGTTCCCGGGTTCAAAAATGGCCTTTTTAGACTCTAAACAATCAACTTTCATTCGTTAGCATGTTAGGCGCAGGCATTATTAAAGGCATGGCGGAAACCGCCAGAAATTTCATCGGCAGCTACACCGACGCCAACCTCCTTGTCACCGTTGAATATCCTGAGCAGCGATTGCCGCTCAAGGAAAGTACGAGGAACTTCCCTTTCTTGGTGTTCGACGGCGAGGATTGGCAAAAGGGATTGCGCTGTGTGGCGTGCCAAATTTGCGAGAAAGAATGCCCGCCCCAGTGCATTTTCATCACCAAGGATGCGGCCAAGAAGCCTGATTACATGGGCAAGCTGCAATTTCAGCCGAAGGTTTTCGACATCGACACCTCCGTCTGTATGAGTTGCCAAATCTGCGTCGAAGTCTGTCCATTCGAAGCGATAAAAATGGATACGGAGTTTGAGCTGAGCACGGACAACCGTTTCGGAGATTTGCTTCTCAACAAAGAGCAGTTGGCCAGGTCGAACGAGCATTATCACAAGATTCATCCGACGGAGGCGGCGGAAGTCGATGAACGTCTCGCTGGTGAGAAGGCCAAAGCAGAGGCTAAAGCCAAAGCCGCGGCTGCTGCTGCCGCCGCCAAGCCAGTTCTGCCACCGAAGGCAACCGCCCCGTAGTATTTCACGGCAATTCTCATTATGGCCCAGGACACTGTCCGCTCGTCGTATGTAGTCCCGGCTTTAGCCGATTTTCACGGGGTGACCGGCTAAAGCCGGGACTACATGCGGGCCAAAATGAGAATTGGTATTTCACCAGCGTCAAAATAAACAAAGCTCGACAGAATCTCGTCGGGCTAAATATGCTTTGTTTCAACCGTGTTCGAGGCAATTGACCAAATCTTCGTGGCTCTAAAGCACTGGGTTGTTGGACAGTTTCCAGCAGCCTGGCAACCTTTGGGGTCCGTGTTCTTGTCCATCATTCCGATTCTCGCTGTCTTTCCACTTTTGTTTGCGATCACGACGATTGTTGAGCGCAAGACTCTCGGCCGAATTCAAAACCGGCTCGGCCCAAACCGGGTGGGTCCTTTCGGATTGCTTCAGCCGGTGGCCGATGGTCTAAAGTCGTTGACGAAGGAAGATATTGTTCCGTATGCCGCTGATCAGGTCGTTCATTTTCTAGCACCGATAGCTCTCATTGTCCCTGTTCTGCTTGCGTTCTCCGTCCTTCCAGTTGGACGCAACATGGTTCCGATTGATCTCGATGCGGGCTTGTTGTTTTTTTTCGCGGTGGGCGCTGGGTCGGAACTCGCTGTCTTCATGGCCGGTTGGTCCAGTCGCAACAAGTATTCGTTGCTCGGTGCGATGCGAGCCATCGCTCAAATGGTGAGCTACGAACTGCCGCTGATTTTATCGTCGGTGACCGTCGTCATGCTCGTGGGCTCGCTCTCGACCGTCAAAATTGTCGAAGCACAAGGCGAAGCGTATGGATGGCTGCTGAAATGGCATGTGTTCACTCCTTGGGGACTGGCTGGTTTTCTTCTGTTCATGATTGCCGCCGCCGCGGAGTCCAATCGCACCCCTTTCGATATCCCGGAAGGGGAATCAGAAATCATCGCCGGATACTTGGTCGAGTATTCGGGTTTTAAGTTTGCTTTGTTTTTTCTGGGTGAATATCTCGGGCTGTTTGCGGTGAGCAGCTTGGCGATCACTCTCTTTCTGGGCGGTTGGCATGCGCCATTTTCGTTTCTGGAATGGATTCCCTCTTACCTTTGGTTCTTCGGGAAACTGTCAGCTTTCATCATGTTGTTCATTTGGTTGCGCGGCACACTGCCACGGCTGCGGATGGATCAGTTGATGAACCTCGCCTGGAAATTCATGTTGCCGATGTGCTTGATCAACATCGTCGTTGCCGCCATGTGGCATTTCACGGCGCACTGGCAATTTGCCGGCGCCGTCCTCTGCCGATGGCTTTTGTGCGGTGTGGCGATTGGCGTTCCGTACCTTTGGTTGGGCGACGCCTTGTTTGGCGAAAAAAAGCTCGCCAAGCGGACATACCGATTCGCCGATTGAATGGTAACCACTTTCGTCATACTAACTATTGTGACGCTCGTCAGCGCGATCGCCGCGATGAGTCTGCGCAATCTGGTGCATTGCGCCCTTTGTCTTGTGCTGACGTTTGCGGGCTTGGCGGCGTTTTACTTGCAGTTGAACGCTCAGTTTGTCGGATTCGCGCAAATCTTGGTCTATGTGGGTGCGGTCGCTATCCTCATTGTTTTTGCCATGCTCCTGACCCGCAATGCCGATTCTACTCGGCAGCCGATCCTATCCCCGTCATGGGGAGTCGGTATCGCTGGTGCATTGCTGGTCTTCGGCGCCATCGTGCTATCGATCCTATCCAGCACGATGGTTCATCGACCCGCGTTGTCGGAAACCCAAGTCACCGTTCTCGCGATCGGAGAACAATTGATGACGAACTACGTCTTACCACTTGAAGTCATCGCATTGCTTCTGACAGCCGCCATGATAGGTGCAGTCATCATTGCCCTGCACGAGCCGACCTCAGAATCGTCAGCAGTCCAAAATCAAGGTTTGGAGCCGTCCGTTCCGTCCGTTCCAAATCCGGGTCAAGTTCCGGGAACCGAGCATCATTAACATGCTTCCTCTTCACTATTACTTGATCGTGTCGGCTGCGCTCTTCGCTATCGGCTTGGCGGGAGCATTGACCCGGCGCAACGCCATCATCGCGCTCATCGGCATCGAACTCATGCTGAACGCGGCCAATTTAAACTTCATCGCATTTTGGCGATACGGTCCGAGGCCTGAAGCGCTGACGGGGGTGATGTTTGTGATTTTCTCGATAGGCGTTGCCGCGGCGGAAGCAGCGGTGGGCTTGGCCTTGATCATCGCTATTTACCGGCACTATAAGACCACCAATCTCGATGAGATTGATTCGCTGAAAGGTTAACGGAATGAAACCGCGATGGTCTTCGTTGATTGACGCAATTTGAAGAATGAGTTCGACAGTTAACAATCTCTGGTTGATCCCTGCGGTTCCGCTGTTGGCGGCGGCGATCCTTGCCGTTACTAAACAGCGGCATCGGCGCTTCTCTGCGTTCCTGGCCATTGCAGCGATGGCGATCGCCTTCTTGATTTCTGGAGCTGCGTTTCTGTCCACATTAGGCGAACCGGGAGAAGAGGGAGTCTGGCGCGAGGTTAAGAATTTTGCATGGTTTCAAATCGGTAAATCCAGTGTGCAACTGGGTTGGATCTTAGATCCGCTCACGGCGTCGATGCTCGTCATGGTCACGTTTGTCGGGTTGCTCATTTTCATTTACAGCATCGGGTACATGGCTCACGACTCGAATTCGACGCGTTTCTTTGGCTTTCTGTCGTTGTTCGCAGCCGCGATGTTGGGTCTCGTTATTTCGAACAGTCTGTTGCTGCTTTTCATTTGCTGGGAGCTTGTAGGGCTGGCCTCCTACCTTCTGATTGGCTTTTGGTATCACAAGCCGAGCGCTGCCGCGGCGGCCAAGAAAGCGTTCATCACCACTCGCATTGGCGACATGGGTCTGCTGCTCGGCATGCTCTGGCTTTACTCGGACGCGGGCACGCTGCTCTTTTATGACAATGGGAATGGCTGCTTGGAAGCATCCGCCTTAACCAAACTAGTCGCGCAAACCACAGTTTTTGGAATGGCGGTATCCACTGGAATCTCTCTCCTGATTTTCTGCGGCGCAATGGGCAAGTCCGGCCAAGTCCCGTTGCATGTTTGGTTGCCGGATGCGATGGAAGGGCCAACGCCCGTGAGCGCGCTGATTCACGCCGCGACAATGGTTGCTGCCGGTGTGTTCTTAATTGCGCGGATGTATCCGCTGATGGCCGTGCAACCGGAGTCGCCCGTTTCTGCTGCGCAGGTGGTCCATGCCCCGGCTCCCTCCATCTCCCAAAAGGAGGGACCACCCCGGACTTCGCGCGTGCAGGGCGACTCTGAACCCACCCCTACCCCTCCCAGGAGGGGAACGGACAAAGCTCCCCTCCTGGGAGGGGTAGGGATGGTTCATGACTCAAAGCCGTTGCTAAAACCTGCACCACCCGTTCCCGTGGAAGAGAGCCAGGTTGAAGGGGAAGCCGCGGCGAGCCAGCACAGTGCCGCCAGCACCTCGACCGCCCTGCAAATCATCGCTTGGATCGGAACCATTACAGCCGTCTTCGCCGCGTGTATTGCTGTTGCGCAAACAGACATCAAACGCATTCTGGCTTATTCCACGGTTTCGCAGCTAGGGTTCATGATGGTCGGCTTGGGCGTCGGTGGCGTTGCAGTTGGGATGTTTCACCTGATGACGCACGCTTTTTTCAAGGCACTCTTGTTCTTGGGTGCTGGATCTGTCATTCACGGCTGCGGCGGCGAGCAAGATATTCGGCGAATGGGCGGGCTAACGCAGTACATGCCAACGACGTTTTTGACCTATGCGGCAGGCATGATGGCACTGTCCGGAGTGCCAGTGCTCGCCGGTTTTTGGAGCAAGGATGACATTCTCCATGCCGCTTCCGTCTGGTCCGTGTCGCGCTGGCCGTTCTATCTGTGCTTGTTCGCGGCTTTGCTGACTGCGTTCTACATGACACGCCAGGTCTGCTATGTCTTTCTCGGGAGATATCGGAGCTCGGACGCCATGTCGGCAACTCCGTCCTCTCACGGCCACCATCTCCCTCACGAGAGCCCGAGCGTCATGACGATCCCTCTGATGATTCTCGCCTTTTGTGCGGTGCTGCTGGGGTTAATCGGAACGCCGGCGTGGCCATGGTTCGAGGGTTATTTGAACGGACATCATCCTTCGTTGAGTTTGGGGAACCTCTTTGAATCGGGAACAATCCAGATGATGCTCATCTCGACGGCAATAGTCTTTATTGGCGTCGGCCTCGCTTGGCGTCTCTATGGTTCGCGGGGTGTGGAGAGTCCTGAAGGTTCCGACATCCTGGAGCGCGCGGGACCTGAAGTCTTTTCCGTGCTGCGCAACAAGTTTTATGTGGACGAACTTTATGAGGCCACCGTCATTCGTTTCAATGCCTGGGCGGGCTGGGTGTGTGATTGGTTTGACCGTTGGGTTTGGACTGGTGCCGTGCGGCTGATCTCTTATCTGGTATTGGGATTCTCGTGGTTGAACCGGCTGTTTGACGAATACGTCATCAATCTCGGGTTCGATCAAGGATGCCAGCAAGTCAAGAATGGCGGCCAGTTGATGTCGAGCTTGCAGAAGGGGCAAGTGCAGCTTTACCTGCGCGTGATTGGAATGGCATTGACGGCGTTGCTGCTCGTTTTGACATGGGGGATTGGGCAATGAAACAGAGCTTCCGTGATTTCATCCCCATAAAGCTGACATCATCCCAGGCGTGGCTGCCGCAGTTCAGCGTTCGAGGGGCAATTCGGGCATGAAAGAATTTCCCATCATCACAGCATTAACCATCCTGCCGCTGATTGCAGGCATTGTGTTGTGTGGCTTTGATTCCCAACAAAAAAGGCTCGCGCGTGGCCTCGCTCTGAGCGTCAGCCTGGTTTGTTTGGTGCTGGCGGGCTTGCTCTGGAAGAACTTTGACGCCGCCTTCGTCGGCCTGCAATTCGTCGAGCGCCGGAGCTGGGTGCCGACGTTGGGTGTTGAGTATTTTGTCGGTGTCGATGGTCTCGGGCTTTTGATGGTAATGCTCTCTGCCATCGTGGTGCCGATGGCGATGCTGGCTTCGTGGGAGATTGAGGATCGAGTGCCGATTTATTTCTCCCTTGTCCTTTTCTTGCAAGCTGGGCTGTTCGGCACATTCACGGCGCTGAATTTTTTTCATTGGTTTATCTTTTGGGAACTCAGCTTGGTGCCGGCCTTTTTCCTGATCAAATTGTGGGGTGGAGCAGGCCGCCACTTCGCTGCCACACAGTTTTTTGTTTACACGATGGTTGGCAGCGTCGCGATGTTGCTCGCCTTTCTAGCGATCGCTCTTGCGACGGGCACCTTCGATTTTATCCGGCTGGCAGGTTTGGCGCGGACCGGTGAATTGGCTTCGGCAGTCGCGGCAAAGCTCCATTGGCTGGGTCTCTCCGGCAGTCAACTCTCCTTGATTCTTTTCAGCGGTCTGCTTTTGGGATTTGCGGTGAAGGTGCCGCTGATGCCGTTTCACACATGGCTCCCCTCGACCTATGCCGAGGCACCCACTGGCACGACCATACTGCTGACGGGCGCGATGTCAAAAATGGGGCTCTATGGTTTTCTTCGCATCCTAATGCCGCTCTTTCCTGAACAAATGCGGATGGTTCTGACGCCGCTGCTCTGGTTGGCTGTGATCACAATCATCTTCTCGGCCTGCGCTGCGTGCGTTCAGAAAGATTTGAAACGGGTTCTGGCCTACTCGTCGATTAACCACCTTGGCTATTGTCTTCTGGGCGTGTTTGCGGCGGTCAAGTTGACTGACGCGCAGCCATCCTGGACCACCGAAAAGGCGGCGGTGCTCAACGGCGTCCTGTTGCAAATGTTTAATCATGGGCTGACCGCTTCAGCGATCTTTTGCTTCATCGCATTTCTGGAGCGCCGGAGTCATGGGCTGCGCGGGTTGAATGATTTTAGCGGGTTGCGGAAAGTCGCCCCAGTTTTTTGCGGCTTGATGGGCATTTCGCTTTTCGCCTCGCTCGGTCTTCCGGGATTAAATGGTTTCGTCGGCGAATTCCTGATCTTCAAAGGAGCATTCGCTCTCGCCGGTTGGGCAACTGCGCTCTCGGCGATAGGCTTGCTCGTCACAGCAATCTTTCTCCTGACGCTGCTCCAACGTGTGTTCAATGGGCCTTTGAACGAACGGTGGTCGAAGTTCAAGGACCTGAGCGTGGCAGAGCGTTTGATCGTGCTCCCAGCTACTGTCTTGATGTTCGCCATCGGGATTTATCCCCAGATGATCATCCGCGTCATCAATACGACCGTGCTCAAGATGGTATCGCAACTGAACTAGTTTCAAATGAACTCGGATAACTGGAAATTTGGTGAAAGCCTGTTGGAAAACTTCGAGAGCTTCATATCCCAACGACGCCTGGCTCTGCCGTCTGTCGCCTGCCATCCGCGATCTGCCATCCTCTGACCATGCTCGCCTGGACTGTCTATAGCTCGTTTATCGGGATGGTGATCTTGATGTTGCTGAATCCGGCAAATCAACGCGCCGCGCGGATCATCGCCTTGCTGACGGCCGTGACAGGTTTTGTGATCGCAGCCGCCGGTTTCGCGCAACACGAAGCAACCTCAGGCATTGTGACCATCGTAAAGTTTTCTTGGGTTAAATCCCTGGGCCTCGATTACCACCTGGCGGCGGACGGGATCAGCGTCACGCTGGTTTTACTGACTGGGATTGCGGCGGTCGTGGGCATTTTGTTTTCCTGGAACATCGAGCATCGAGTCAACCAGTTCTTTGCCTTTTACCTGGCTCTGATCGGCGGGGTGTATGGCGTGTTCCTGAGCTTCGATTTGTTTCTGCTCTTCGTGTTCTACGAGCTCGCGATTATTCCGAAATATTTTATTATCGCGATCTGGGGCTCGACCAACAAAGAGTACGGCGCGATGAAGCTGGCGCTCTATTCCTTCATCGGCAGCGCCATGGTCTTGATCGGGTTGGTGGCGGCCTATGTCGTCGCTGGAGCTAGGACGACCAACCTTCTGGTTTTGGCGACTTACCCATTCCCGGAGTCATTCCAATACTGGGCATTTCCGCTGGTCTTCATCGGCTTTTCTATCCTGGCCGGTCTGTGGCCGTTCCACACTTGGGCGCCAACCGGTCATGTGGCTGCCCCAACGGCTGCATCGATGTTGTTGGCCGGCGTGGTCATGAAGCTGGGCGCTTACGGCGCCTTGCGGGTGGCGATGACATTATTTCCTCTCGGATTAAAGGCCTGGCAGAGTGAGCTCGGGCTGCTCGCAGTGATTGGAATTCTTTACGGAGCGATGGTCGCTCTGGTCCAGAAGGATTTTAAGTTCGTTATCGGCTATTCGAGCGTCAGCCACATGGGATTTGTTTTGCTTGGCTTACTGACCCTGAATGAAATCGGGTTGAGCGGAGCGGTGCTGCAAATGTTCTCGCATGGGATCATCGCGAGCCTGTTGTTCGCTGTCGTCGGCCGAATGGTTTACGACCGGACCCACACTCGGGAATTGGGTGTGCTACAGGGGATGGACCTGACTCGATCGATCCCTTTCGCATCGGTCACATTTGTGATCGGGAGTATGGCGTCCATGGGCTTGCCCGGTTTCAGCGGATTCGTGGCCGAGTTGCAGGTGCTCATCGGCGCCTGGCACGCGTTCCCTGGATTCGCGCTCCTGGCTGGGCTCGGAATTGTGATCGGGGTGGCCTACACGTTGCGCGCGCTTCAGCAATCTTTTTTCGGCGAGACGGAACGGACGGCGGCCGGGAAACAGGCTCATCCTTTGGAACCGATTTCAATTCCGGAAAGGATTGGCGGAACTGTCTTGATTGCTTCGACACTGATCGTTGGGCTATGTCCGAGTTTGCTCCT
>CAMAWP010000267.1 GCA_945861765.1 Akkermansia muciniphila
GTCGGGCGTCGGCCAGTTTATCTCGGCGGCGCAATCTTTCTTGCGCTGTTCGCGTTCCCGTTCTTCTGGCTCGTGGACACGAGGGCGACGGCAGCCGTGTGGACAGCCGTGGTGGTGGGTCTGATCGGCCACTCGGCCATGTATGGACCTCAGGCGGCGTTTTTCTCCGAGCTGTTTGGAACTCACGTCCGCTACAGCGGCGCCTCACTTGGGTATCAGCTCGCCTCGCCGCTCGCCGGCGGCCTCGCACCGCTCATTGCAACCGCGCTGCTCCAATGGTCTGGCGGCAAACCGTGGCCCATCGCCGCGTATCTTGTCTGTATGGCGCTAATCACCATCGTCTCCGTCTGGCTCGCCGCCGAGACGCATCGCAACAACTTGACTGGCGCGCCGAACCCGAGCTCGCGTGGTGAGGGCTGAAGCCTAGGAAGGACGACATGAGAACGCGACGAATCAATCACAACGCTTCGATCTCCGCGATGAGGCCGGGGATATTCGGGCGGATGAAACTCATGTTGGGCGCGGGCACGCGGTGACGACGAATGTCCGGTGGGACGTGTTTGTGATGAGGAAATGTCGAGGCCAGCGCCGTGTCATCGGGATGCGGGAAATCGTCATACCAAAACAGGCGTTCCGCCCCGCGATAGACCTCGTAGCCATACGAGGCAATCAGGGCGGCGTCAAAATCCAGTTCCTCGCGCATCCGCAGACGAATGCCGTTGGAGAAGAACACTTCACCCTCGGCGACTCCGGAGAACGGGCTGTCCGACCACACAATTACGGTGGAACGGGTCACGGTCGGACGGTCCAGCAACTCCGCCACGAATCGGCTGTAATTGGCCAGCGACGCGAGCGGATTCTCGCTCATCTCAATAGGCGGGCTGCGTGCGCAGCGTTTCGGCGAGGCTGTGCTCTTTCAATTGCCGCTCGTAAGCCTCCTTGCGGCGAAGCCAGGTTTCATAGAGTCCCTTCCATCGGCTGAAGTCCGCCCGGCTTTCATCGAAGTCGTCGTAGCGCGAGAGTTGCCCGGACATCAACCCCGCGTGAAAGTCGGCGCTCAACACGCCGTATTTCTCTTCAAAAAGAGTCATGCGGCGTTCCAGGAGTTTCATCTCCACGACCAGTTCGTGAATGTGCATGATGCGTAGTCTTGTCCGCGACACCCGGCGTGTCAATAGCCGGGCAGCCCAGGACGATGCTCCTCGGTGGCATTGAGGGGAGAGTCAGTGGCTGCGGGGCACTCTGCTCTGGGGTGACCGGCGCGGATCTTGTTCATTTATTCGTCTTGTTCCGGTGCCGCCGCAAGGCTACGCTCCGGTTCGTAGTGAGAAAACAAATTCTTATCCTTAGAGCACGGACGGGTGTATGGCGAAAATCGTTTCATTAATCAACATGAAGGGCGGTGTCGGTAAATCGACTCTCGCGGTTAATCTCGCGTGGCAATTCGCTGGCTACACCAATTGGCTGAAAAACGTATTGGTGGTCGACCTTGATCCTCAGTTCAATGCGAGCCAGTACATGCTGGGAGATGAAAAGTATAAAAAGCAGATCTCGGCAACGAATCGGCCCACGGTTTGGGACGTTTTCGAGCAGCGCACTCGCACCCCCTCGGGTGGCGGCCCCAAGGTAATTTCACCGACTGACGCGATTTTCAATGTCGTCACCTATACGGGAGGGAGCCATATCGACCTGTTGCCTTCGAGGCTCGAACTCGCCTGGTCTCTTAGGCAGCCTGCAGAGAAGGAGCACCTGCTTCAGAAGTTTCTTGGCAAAGTTGCAGACGATTACGACCTAATCATTATTGACTGTGCGCCCACCGAATCGCTCTTGACCACAGCAGCCTATCTTTCGAGCAACTTCATTCTCGTTCCCGTCAAACCAGAATATTTGTCTACCATTGGTTTGCCGTTGCTCGCTAGATCGTTGAGGGAATTCCACGAGCATTACGATGATCATCATGTGGAGTTGGCGGGCATCGTCTTCAACCACGCCTCTGATTACGCGCCTGAAGAGGCGACATCGAAACGAGAGGTGAATGATGAAGCCAAGCGACTCGGTTGGCACGTTTTTGATGCAGAAATTCGGTACTCACGTTCCTACCCGAAGGGTGCCCGCGAGGGTAAGCCCATTTTCACAACATCAAAAGCCCACCAGACGCAGAAGACCGCTTTTCACCAATTCGCCCAGGACTTCGCAAGAAGGATCGCTCTGTGACTCACGATCGAACCGCCGCACTTCTAGAAGACTTGGCTCGGCTGCTCAGGAAGCATGGGCCTGAGACGTTCGAGGCGCTCGCGGAACTCCTAGGCTCTCCACGATTTCCCGAGACTATTTCGAAACTCTTAAAAACTACCGCTAGAGAAGGTCACGCCAGAGGGATCCGAAGAAAGGATCCGGATGAAAGAACGCCGACGCGAAGTCCTGCTTTCGCTACGATTCAGAGCAGTGATCCGGAACGTAACTGCGTGTTGTCGCAGATTCAAACCAAGCTGCTTTCAGGCCGCACCTTTCCGCGAATTCTAGATCTTCAGAATCTTGCCGAAAGTATTCGCGCTCCGGTTAAGCCTTCCCAGCGTCGAACACAAGTCATCGATGCCATCGTTTTGTCATTGCTTAATCGCCCATTGGATGAGCTTAGCAACATTCTAAAACGAATCGATGCGCCCGAGCCTGTCAGTTCACTTCGGGGTTGGAGCGACATCATTCTCCCCAAACAGTAGAGGGAGAGGATGGGCGCGTTTAACGTGAAAGAGGTCTTGGTATTCGCTATTGTCGGGGCACCCACCAGTTGATGTAAAAGAATTGCGCCAGGGAGCCTTGATGGGGGCGTCGTGGGACTGCAGAGGAATGAAGCGGCGCTCCTTGTTCAGCGGGTCGCGAAAGCGGAACGTGCCGGCCTCTAACTGCGCCCGGTCCGAGCAAAACGCATTCGCTGAAATGCCGAGCACGCGCGAGTGCTCCAGCCTTCCTCGATCTTCGCCGGGATGCTGTCGCCCTCCTTGAGCAACGATCCATCAAACCACAGATGCAGCCCGCCCGCCCGCAATCGCTCCGCGACATCGAGCGCCACCGCCTTGTCTTTCGAGCTGTGGCTGAGGAAAACATCGTTGGTGAAGGCCGGATCGCTCATCCTGAGAGTTCCAGAGATTCCATTGCCGCTTATTATTAAACTCCAGCTTACCCACATGTTTAGCCTCTTTGCGGATGGTGTGAAAGCCGATTTCGCGTCGCGGTTTCGTCGGAGGCGACATGAGTTCGCGAATGGCGTCGAAGAGAGATTTGATGCCCTTGTCGTGGCCTTCCAGGCGGCGTTCGACCTCGGCCAACTTGCGGCTGAGGACGTCATTGGTTGCCAGCATCGGGCGCAGACTCACAAACGCGCGCATGATCGTGACGTTGACCTGCACGGCGCGTTCGCTCCGCAGCACGCTCGATAGCATTGCCACACCCTCTTCGGTGAAGGCGTAGGGGAGAGAGCGACGGCGTCCGCCATGGCCGGAACTTGAAATGCCAATCTGGCATTTCAAGATTTGAGCATCGTCAGCCGAGAGTTCGAACATGAAGTCAGACGGGAACCGACAGGCGTTGCGTTTGATGGCACGATTCAGTGCGCCAGTGGTGACGCCGTAAAGCTTTGCGAGATCGAAGTCAAGCAACACCTTCTCCCCCGTGCATCCCGAAGTTGTTGGTGACTTTTTGGACTGCGGCGGCAAGCGAAGCGCGACGCCGCTTTGGCGTATGACCTGCCGAGCGCTCCACCAGAATCAGCGACCCTTGCGCGGCCCAAAGCGCCGTCGCCGCTGCGCTCTGCCGGCGCAGTCCATATCCTTCAGTTCGTTCATCCCCACCAACAACTTCGGGATGCGTGCGCTGGTGAAGTGGGTTGCCTCGTGGGTGAAAGTCCCACCGGTCGAGTGAGACGGTTCACGACCGAAACGCGGTATCCGGGATGAGGCTGTGAAGCCGAACCACCAGCGGGATGCCGAAAGGAACTGTCGGGTCGTAACGAAAGTAAACCTCATCTGCTGAGCCTCGAAAAGTTCAAAACCGGTAAGCCGAGCCACTGCATTCCTGGCGAACGACAGCAAGCGTGCCCTCGATCGAGTGATCTAGGACGGCGAAGTTGTGGAAATCCAACGGCGCGGCCGGACCGTGGCTGAAATCCGACCACGCATTGGGGCCACCCGTTCTGAACTTCTTCAACTCTTGCACGGGCGCGGCTTCAGCCCCGCAGACAGCCGGCAATTACAGCAGGCCATGGACGCCGCTTCCACGGTCATTGGTTATGCCGGTCGCGATTGATACCAGCAGCCTGATCTCTGGAAAACCTCGTCGGCGATCGGAGAGTGGTGGGCAGAGATTCCGGCGCGAGCGGAGTTTTTAGCTGACCCACGGAATTCTCCACGAGTTGCGATTCCAGCAGCGCGACAAGTGAGGCGGACAAAGAGCAGACTGAAAGGCCTTCGAGTTAGCTCGGATTCTTTCCCGAGACACAGGCCCTTCGTGCCATACTTCGGCGACACCAGAATCCAATAGCCAGAACTCCTTTCTCTTTCTAACTCCGGCATTGGAAACGTTTTTATCGATGACGAATCGTTCCATCTTGAGAAGAGCAGCACGTGCGATTAAGGTCCGAGTCCAACAGAACAGATCATGGGAAGCGCCAATTCCGATGCAACTCACGGTTGGATTTATATGAACAGATCGTACAAGAATTGCCGAAACAGCAAATTGACTCCACAACAATTTTTGACCTAGCTTTAATTACGCCGTCCAAGAAAGAGGCGAACTGATGAGCGGTGTTTAAACGATACGAGGCTTTTGCGACATCCGTCCTATGAATAAGAAACTCAAGGCCTTTCAATTACGTGAGCTCAACGAGGCAATGAAGGGCGCCGCGCAGCAAGATTTCCTTCGTTCGGCGGAGTTGAACGACGGACCTTGGCCGGAGTTGAGAAAGGGCAAATTTCGTGAATCTGTTTTTGATCACGCAATTCAAGAATGCGTGATACGATATCTCAAGACCAAGGAACCAGTCTGTTGCAGAATTTCTTGGAAACGGCGGCGCAATTGTTATCCAAGCACGACAGTGAGAAGATATTGCCTACGCACAAAGGTCTTCCGCCAACGCGAGAATGCCGACGCAAAATTCTCAACCAGCTATTGGAGTTTTATGGATTCGAAGGGGAGTTTGAGGCTGCCTGGAGAGTCTGCGAACAATCTGGTCTAGATACCGTCACCTCGAATTATCTTATCTTTGGACTCCGCAGTTCGGAGCGAAAATATGGAGCGCATCAAGCATTTTATTTTTCGTGGGGAAGTCCGCCGCTTACCGATATAGGTATGACGCAGACGGCTGAGATTTTCCCGCTTGTGGACGAGGAATTGGAGCGCTTTGAGGTTAGGGAAGGCAAAAACCTTTTTGACTATTACCTCGATATTTCCTCAACTGTAATCGCGCCATGTTTAGAGGTCCCCGATCTACAGCACTTCTCTCAACCCAAAGGGAACGACACCTTCAAGCGGGGAGAATTTCAAAGGAATATTTACGAGGATTTTCGCAGTCGATTCCTTAAAGCTCTACAACCGTTCGAGGAACGGCTGCAAGCGGTGTTTGATAATCCTGCCGAGTTCGTCGAAACGAAGGAAATGTGCGTCGAGCAATACAGAACTGGTTTGCGGTATGCATTACGACAGAAACATCGATTTCTTGACGGCCATTTTTGTGCGGTGAGCGGCCGAAGCCTACCGGGGATGTGTTACGCGGGAGACGATACCTACCGAGACGGAAAACATCAAATCGAAGTTCCTAGCGTAATATTACTGGTTGGCATCTGCATGGGCCGGAATATCGCGAAGATCTTTCGTGAATGTGAGAATCGTTATCGACGGAATTTAGGTTTGAAGGGAGTCGGACAGGGGTGGGTTTCGGAAGCCACACTGTTGGCCACGTTGCAGAAGAGCTTCCCTGACGAAACTGTCCTCCATCACGCACGCCCCCCCCTGGATAGGCGCACAGCACATAGACATCTATTTTCCGCGTCTAAACCTGGCAGTGGAATATCAAGGGATTCAACATAAAAAGGCACTGCCGCTTTTTGGAGGAGAATCTGGATTGCAAATTCGCAAGCAGCTCGATCGCCAAAAAAGGGAAAAGTGCCGCGCAAACGGCTGCGTTCTCATCGAGGTTTTCCCCGGCTATCATCTGGAGGAAATCATACAGCAAATCGAATTACGTCGCTCCACCCTGCCACCCCCTGGAACGGCTAATATGTCCAGCGGTGATCTAGGTATTATTAGCAAGACTGACCATCACCTCACTAAGCCTCCAAGATTGCGCACGAGATCGATCTCTCGGCCGCGTTCTGAGGGTCAGTCGTGGAAAAGGAACCTCAACAAAGAAATCTCAGGGCATGCGCACGTCATGGAGATGCTGCTCTCATTCGCCGCTTAGCGGCTGAAAACGCTCGCTTTAAGGGTGCGGCTGAACAACAAGGGTTACTCCATATTGCTTGCCAACGCGGCAATCTCGAAACCGCCAAAGCGCTTCTCGAGTTAGGAGTCGATCCCAATAAACGCAAGCAATGTACGATCCTCTCTACGATCTGCAATAGTTGGCGAGGTGCCTCGCCTAAGGTTGAGATCGTATCGTTGCTATTACAATTCAACGCCGATCCACGGATTGGCAACCCACTTCCGTTGAATTCTTGTGCGGCATGCGGCTTTCTAGACTGTGCTAAGGCTCTTTACACAAAACTAAACACGGTAAACCAACGCCAACCGGGCTCCTGGAAGACCCCTCTTATGTGTGCTTGTGAGGTAAGAAATTGGGCTCGGTTCGAGGGCAGTCGGCTTGAAATGATTCGTTGGTTGGTAGTAAACGGTGCAGATCTTCCCATGCAGTCTTCGTGCGGCTTCACTCCCATGGACTTCGCATTAGGCGCTGATAGCTTTTCAAGCGACCCCACTGTCTTAAATTTTGCACCCGCAGAGGTCATAAAATTTCTGCATGAAGTCGGCGCACGGCCGACAGAAAAGTTTAGACCGATTTTGGATCAGTTAATTTCTCGGAATTTCGTGTTCTAAGCCGAGAGACATTGAGCTAGCCTTGCACAATTGACATGAACTCTGCAGAAATCTGGGCGCAAGCGGTATGGGCCGATATGAAGACAAAGCTATTATTCTCTGAAGGGCCGCAGGCCGTTTTCGACCGCGAACCCGCGATAGTAGCCCAACGGTTGACGAGAAATGTTTTGCTATGCGGCGGTCCCACTGAGTTTTTCTCTAAAAGCATGCCAGTTTGGAATTCACCCTCGCCAACCCAGGACGATCTTCTCCCCATTGATATCCTTTACGGGGTGTACCATCCAACGGATCGCTCCATCGAGATCTTTGTAAATAGGATCCGGCAGGACGCACCGATCTTCGGCGCTGAACCTGCGGAACTCACCGAGATTGTTCGTATCCATGAGTTCGCCCATGCCGTTGTCCATTTGGGGGTGAGCGCTGATCATATCTACGATGATCTACAGAAATTTGGAGGCGGCACTACGACCGCGTGGCCCGAGTTCCTTGTCGAACGCACAGCGTGGTTTGCCCGAACCACTGAGGATCTGCATGAGTTTCTCGCCCAAGCGATCACCTATTCGGCTCTTGCGTGTTTTACCAACGATCAGAAATGCGACAAACGTCTCAACATCTTCGAAGCGCTCGAGGCGAAACAGCCGGCGCGTTACAAACTCCCCCGAAGGGTGAAGAACGCGGCTCTAGCTGCCGATTGGCCGTTAGTTCTCAACGCGGCAAGAGGGCTAATCGACGCCGAACGCGAAGAAGGATTTGAACTCATCGCAGGAATCACTGCGCTCATCTGCCGCGACATCGAACCAAAGCATGCACCCGATGCCAAAATGGCGGCGGTGGATGGAGGTGTGTCAGAAAAGCTGCTGCCCACAACTTGAGCAAATCCCGCTGATTGAGCCTTGGCCCGTTGCCGGAAACCAGTGAACGGAATCTGGATAGTTTAGCAGGACCGCCTTCCCCAACGACGAGCCACCTGCGGCGATTCCAGAGAATTCGATGCCGCCAATTGGAGAACCGAAAATAAAATAAGCATTCACCCCACCACGGATTTCAATCTCGACATGTCCGGACTGACCAATCAGGCGACCACCGGCCTGGTAGAAATCCGTTCCGGTATTGAAGAAAACTCCATTGGTGCCCTTTTCAGGGCGACCCAGCGTGTGAGTCTTAAACCAACCAGACTGAGCTGACGTAGCAAGCACACACCCAGTCTTCAAGTGGTCCAAGATCCCCCTTTTGGTGCTGCATTCATTGCAATAGTAACCACTAATCATATTTGTCCTTTTACTTCATTATATGAATCACCACCCAAAACCGCAAAAATATCTCTAGGAAAGTAAACAGGACAGCGGCTCGGATTTGGTGTCGCCGAAAGAAGCTCTTCCTTTCCAAAGAAGTCTATCAAATCGTCCCGTATCGCATCTTGTCGTGCCAGCTCGTCGGAGTTCTGTCGGAGTTCTTGTTGTCATAACGGCGGCATGTTACGGTTCACGCATGAGCACGCTTGCTGAAATTGAAGCTGCCCTGCCGATGCTCTCCGCCGAAGAGCTGGCGCGTGTTGACGTCATCCTGCACCGTCTGCAGCGCGAACGCGAAACGCCTGTCCACACGGAAGGAGTTGATGCGCGATTCGATGATCGGCCATCGCCGAAGACGGTCGAGGAAATTACCGCGCTGCTGGCCGAATTGGACGCGCTTCCTCCACTCTTGACCGCGCACGACGCGGACCGAGTTGAGGCGTGGCGCGTCAAAGAAAAAGAGCGGCAAAAGTCACTCTCCGGCGGTAGTGGCTTGGCGATAGGCCGGCTCTTCTCTTGAAGCGCTATCTCTTCGATAACGGCATCGCTGCCGACTACATCAATCGCCGCGGAGGCATTTATGCCCGCGCCCGTCAACTCATTGCCGAAGGTGCCCGGCTTGGCCTTTGCGCGCCAGTGCTTGGCGAGCTATGGGACGGCGTCTTCTCCAGCGCGACCGCAAGTTCAATGAGGCATTGCTTAAACAGCACCTCGGTCACTTCGCGATCTGGCCTTTCGACTACGTCGCCGCCCTCGAATACCGACGGCTGGCCGCGGAACTACGCCAACATGGTCGGACGATGCAGCAGATTGACATTTAAATTTCCGTCATCGCATTGACCCTCGGCGATTGCGTCATTGTATCAAAAGACTGCGACTCGCGCGAGGTGTCTGGATTGATGGTCGAAAACTGGGCGTCGCCCTAGAGCACTCTGTGTCAACAATCGGCTGTAAAGGGGTCTTTAAACGTGTCAGTTCTGAATGGCGCTTAGATAAGGTGTAAAACTTTGTTGTAGCGCATCTTGAATAAGTGGCGAATCTTGCGGACTTTTGACGCGAAACTGTGTCTCGGACGATGGACTGCGGGAGAAGCTGTGACAGAGGCGTTCATTGAAAAGGCCGTTTTCATTGCTAAATCACGTGCCGGACCGCATCTGATTGCAGAACACCACATGCCAGACAATCTGTATTGCACAAGAACACATTGCAAAACACATGGATTGTGGGGGTCTTATCTAACACTACAGCGACAGTTCGCGATATGGTTCAATGATTACAAGGTAAACGGCCCCGTTTGACAGCATTCATGTCCGTTTGGTCAAGCGATGGACGGTGTTGCTGAGGCCTGCTCAATCTCCGGCTGTGGTTGGCCGAATGGTTCTTGTTGGCGTTGCGGCAAGTTCGCCACGCCTGGGATTGCGAGATCTTCCCGACTTGCCGGTTGGGCGACATTTTTGACTTACGCCGAGGTTTTCCACCCGTTAATCTCCAGGCCGTCATTGAATCGCGCTGGGCCGGAGAAAGAAGCGGTGTGTGTCATCCGTGGACGCAGGATCACGCCCGCCGACGTTCAAGCCGTGCAGGAACTGCTTCTGGAGAAGCCTTGCTTGG
>CAMAWP010000268.1 GCA_945861765.1 Akkermansia muciniphila
AGATTCGTCGAGAAGCTGAACACGTCCGTGCCCGCCTCGGCGAACTGACGGAAGAACTTCGTCTGCGGCACGTAGGTCTCGAAGACCGGCTTCGTGTAAGGCTCGCCGTCGAGGAAGAACTGGGGCTGGCCCCGGTGCCGGCGGACTTCGGTGCGCGGGCCGGGGTTGTTTTTGAGGCGAGGCCAAGCTCCCACCTTCTGCGGAGCGGCTGCCAGCACTGCCGCGGCCGAGGCAGCTTGGGCAATGAAGCGCCGGCGGTTCATCAATTCGTCATTCATCATTCGACATTTGCACCGGTTCTCGATCCACGGCGTCGAGAAAACCGATAAAACCAGCCGCCTCTGCCGCCTGAACCTCGCCGTCCACGACGTTGGGTTACGCGAACGCCTGAGCGGCGATGCGCAGGTCTTCGACGCACACGGCAAGCGGTTGGTGATCTCCCCGATCCGTGCGATAGCCGGCGGCGATGCACAATGGCTTAGGGCCGGGTGATAGCGTTTTGAACTGGGCGCGGTTGCGGAAGAGTTGCGCGGTGCGAGCTGTGACGACGGCGACGCCCAAGCCGGATTCCACGGCAGTCATGAGGCTCTCTGCACCGTCGTATTCACCGGCGATTTTGGGGTGCTGCCGGTGTTTGGTCAGCCAACCGGTGATGATCTCCCAATACTCCGGGTAGTCGCGCTGGCAAAAGGCGAGCAGAGGTTCGCGCGCCATTTGATCGGGCGTGATGCGCTGCCGATTCGCGAATGGATGTTTTCGATTCACCGCCAGCTTCCAAGTCGTGCGCACGAGGGGTGTCCACTTCAAGCCACGCGTCTTGGTATCGCTCGCGACCGTGAGGATAATATCGAGCTTGCTGCTTTCGAGTTCAGCCAGCATCTCGCCGGTGGAGAGATCGAACAACTCCACCTTCGCATCGGGGTGCGTCTGGGTGAAGTTCTCCACCGCAGCGGACAGAATTCCGCTGGCCAGCGAGGGTGCGTAGCCGACGCGCAACCGCACGCCGCGACCCGCGCCGCGAACCCGTTCCAGCACTTGATCGGCGTGTTGGAGCAGTTCGCGGGCTTCGCGCAAGAGTCCTTCGCCGACGGCGGTGAGATGGACGGAATGTGCGCGGCGCTCCAACAGACACTGGCCAATCTCAGTTTCCAACGCCTTGATCTGCCGGCTCAACGCAGGCTGCGTCAGAAAGATTTTCTTCGCGGCGGTGCTGATGTTGCCCGTCTCGGCCACGGCCACGAAGTAACGCAGTTGTCGGAGTTCCATGTGCGCCAGCATAACCAAAAGGCAGGCTCAGGCCAAGAACTTGGCATTATCCCAAATGAGAAAGGTCAGGCACTCTGTTCCCATGAAAACAAAAGCGACAGAACTGAACATCCGCCGGGCAGGCGAACGCGGCCACGCCGACCACGGCTGGCTGAAATCAAATCACACCTTTTCTTTCGCCGACTATTACGACCCGGCGAACATGGGCTTCCGCTCGATGCGCGTCATCAACGATGACCGCGTCGCGCCCGGTCAGGGCTTTGGCACGCATCCGCATCGGGACATGGAGATTTTCAGCTATGTGCTGGAAGGCGCGTTGGAACATAAGGACAGCCTGGGCAACGGTCGTGTGCTGAAGCCGGGCCAGATTCAGCTCATGAGCGCGGGCCAGGGCGTGACGCACAGCGAGTTCAATCCGTCGCAAAGCGATCCGCTGCATTTTCTGCAAATCTGGATTCAGCCCCGCGCCCGTGAGCTCACGCCGAGTTACACCGAATGGCTGCCAAAGCCTGAACATGCCGACGCGCCCAAGGTGCTAGTCATCTCGACCGACGGTCGCGATGGTTCGGCGACGATTCACCAGGACGCGGACATCTATCGCATTCGGCTCAAGGCCGGCCAAACCGTCACGCACGAACTGAAGGCTGGTCGAGGTGCGTGGCTGCAGATCGCCGAAGGCGCGTTGACGCTCAATGGCGTCGAATTGCAAACGGGCGATGGTGCGAGCAGTGAGCAAGCGGGCAAACTGAGCCTCACAGCCACCCAGCCAACCGAAGCCATCCTTTTCGACCTCAACTGAACCGAAAACACAAACCATACAATACGATGAACCAATACCACAAACTCTACACGCCGGAGGACACCGCCATCGTCTTCATTGACCACCAGCCGCAGATGCTCTTCGGCGTGGCCAACGCAGATCGCGCCACACTCATCAACAACGTGACGCTCCTCGCCAAGGTCGCGAAGGAGTTCAACATTCCCGCCATCCTCACCGCTGTAGAAACCGAATCATTCAGCGGTTACATCTGGCCACAGTTGCTCGACGTTTTCCCCGGCCAAGCAGTCGTGGAACGTACGTCGATGAACTCGTGGGATGACGAAGGCTTCCGCAAAGCCATCGAAGCCACCGGCAAGAAGAACATCATCATGACCGGCCTGTGGACCGAGGTGTGTGTGACCTGGCCGACCATCGAGATGCTCGGCGCGGGATACAACATCTACGTGGTTGAAGACTGCTGCGGCGCGACTTCACCTGCCGCCCAAGAGGCCGCGTTGTCCCGCATGGTGCAAGCGGGCGCAGTGCGTGTGACGACCATCGCGGCCTTGCTCGAATGGCAGCGCGATTGGAAAAACAAGGAACATTACAACGCGCTCATGGGCATCCTCAAACAACAGGGTGGCGCATACGGTGTGGGCGTCGAATACGCCTACACAATGGTTCATCACACGCCGCAGTCCGCGCAGAAACCGCAGATTGTGCCGAAGTCGGCAGCGCACTGAGCAAAACCAAGCGACCCGGCGTGGGCGGCGACAAGCCGTCCACGCCCCTTGTTCGTAGCCCCGCACTGAATCATGCCCATCCACATCGCCATCACTCGTCGAGTGCGGCCCGGCTGCGAAGCCGAGTTTCAGGCGGCGCTCCGCGAGTTTTTCCAAACCTCGTTCGCCAATGGCGGCGTGTTGGGTGCAAGCATGCTCACGCCTCCACCCGGTTCGGACTCACGCGAGTTCGGCATCCTGCGCACGTTCGCCAGCGAGACGGAGCGCGATGCGTTCTATGAATCGCCGGTGTTCAAGACCTGGGAGGAGCGGGCGAGCACCCTGACGGAAGGTGAGCCGGAGTATCGTGAACTGCACGGTCTCGAAGCGTGGTTTCGCTCCCCACACATCCCGCCGCCGCGATGGAAAATGGCGATGGCGACACTGCTGGGTGTTTATCCGGTCAGTCTCCTGATTGGCATCGTGCTCTCCGCCACGCTGAAGGAATTACCACTGGCGCTAAACCTGTTGGTGGTGTCCGCCATCATCGTGAGCATGCTCACCTGGGTGGTGATGCCGATGGTTACGCGACTGCTCCACTGCTGGCTCAATCCGCCCTACCCAAAGAAAAAATAAGCTCATGAACTCAAACACTGCCGCCGATCTCATCTTCCACAACGGACGCATCACCACGCTCGACCCGCAGTATCCCGCCGCGACGAATCTCGCCATCAAGGATGGGCGAATCATCGGCGTGGACGACGCGGAGAGTTACGAGCGCGGGCCGAACACCAAGGTGATTGACCTCAAAGGTCGCCGCGTCATTCCCGGTCTGAACGACTCGCACTTGCACGTCATTCGCGGTGGCCTGAACTACAACATGGAACTGCGCTGGGACGGCCTGCCGTCGCTGGCGGACGGCCTGCGAATGCTCAAGGAACAGGCCCAACGCACCCCGCCCGGCCAGTGGGTGCGCGTCGTGGGTGGGTGGAGTGAATTTCAATTCGCCGAGCGCCGGATGCCAACGCTGGATGAAATCAATGCCGCCGCACCAGAAACGCCCGTCTTCATCCTGCACTTGTATTGTCGCGCGCTGTTGAACAAGGCCGCGTTGCGCGCTTGCGGCTACACGAAGGACACACCCAATCCGCCCGGCGGAGAAATCCAGCGCGACCACAGTGGCAACCCCACCGGTCTGCTCCTCGCGCGCCCCAACGCGACCATTCTTTACGCCACGCTCGCCAAAGGACCGAAGCTTCCGCCGGAGCATCAGTTGAATTCCACGCGCCACTTCATGCGCGAACTGAATCGCCTCGGACTCACGAGCATCATTGACGCAGGCGGTGGCTTTCAAAATTACCCGGACAACTACGCGGTCATTGACGAGCTGCATCACAAAGGGGAAATGACCCTCCGCATCGCCTACAATCTCTTCACGCAAAAGCCGAAGCAGGAGAAGGAAGACTTCACGCGCTGGATGAAGATGACCAGCCCGGGCAAGGGCGATGACTACCTCCGCTGCAATGGCGCAGGCGAGATGCTCGTCTTCTCTGCGTCCGACTTTGAGGATTTCCTTGAGCCGCGTCCGGACCTGGCTGGCTCGCTGGAAACAGAACTCAAGGAGGTCGTGTCGCTGCTCGCTGCGAACAAGTGGCCGTTCCGCTTGCACGCCACTTACGACGAAAGCATCACGCGCTTTCTGAATGTGTTCGAGGAGGTGAATCGCGATGCGCCGTTCACGGGATTGAACTGGTTCTTCGACCATTGCGAAACCATCTCTGACCGGAACCTGGAGCGCGTGAAAGCGCTCGGCGGCGGCATCGCCGTTCAGCATCGCATGGCCTACCAGGGCGAATACTTCATGGAGCGTTACGGCAAGCAGGCCGCCGAACGCACGCCGCCTGTGCGGAGAATGTTGGAACTTGGCATTCCTGTCGGGGCTGGCACGGACGCAACCCGCGTCGCCAGTTACAATCCGTGGGTTTCGCTCTATTGGCTCACCACCGGCAAAACCGTCGGCGGTGTCTCGATGTATCCCGATAAAAACTGCCTGAGCCGCGAAGAAGCGCTGCGCCTTTACACGCAAGGCAGCAGTTGGTTTTCCAGCGAGAGTGGGAAGAAGGGCTCGATTGCTCCCGGCCAGTTAGCCGACCTGGTGGCGCTCACCGACGATTATTTTTCAGTGCCGGAGGAACAAATCAAAGGCATCGAATCCGTGCTCACGGTCGTGGACGGAAAGATTGTCCACGCGATCGACGAGTTTACCCCACACGCACCACCGCAGATTCCCTTGCTGCCGGAATGGTCGCCGGTCAAAGTGTTCGGCGGCTATGGCGCACCGCTCGACGTGCGCAAGGCTGCCCGCGCCGGCGTGCCAATGCCGCAGCACCAACACAGCGCCGAGTGTCATCACGGCGGCTGCGCTCACGCCGCGCATCAACTGCTCGCCGGCATCGAAGCCGCGCGCAATCGTTACGCTGGCTTCTTCGGCTTGGGCTGCGACTGCTTCGCGTTCTGAAGAGCTCAAGGGTGCTTTTCGCTCACGCAATACAAGTAGCAAATTCCGGCGTTGTTCTGGTTCAACGGGCTGCTCATCGCCTCGGACGGTAGGGACGAGCCGCGCCGGGTGTCGCTGGAAGTGATGTTGCGCGGGACGTGCGACCGGGCGCGGTTACTCGACCTGGTGGAGAATTTCAGGCTGTCCTCGGAGCACAAGGCCGGGCTGGTGAAAACCATCGGGCAGAACCATCAGTTCCTCGGCGTGAACAAAGCCATCACCTCGGTGCTCGCCGCGCGCAAGCTGGGGCATGGTCGCGGCGGCGTGTTCTGGCTGATGGCCCGAAGTTCATTTCTTCAGGAGTTGAAGGGCTTCTCGTTCGATGGGGAGATGGAGGAAGCAGCGATGCAATTTTACACCGCTTCCAGTTCCATGGCGTAGGACAGGCAGCGTTCCTTGATGATGATGTTGTTTTTCGTGGTGGCTGAATGTTAGCGGGTCGGACGCAGAATGCCAATCCACTCCGGTTGAGTATCTCCTCACCCCTTCGCCAGCGCCGAGGGCAAGAACAGCGGCCAGTTCTACACCCCGTCCTGGGTCTTGCGCTGCCTCTTCGAGCCGGTGCCAGTCCGGAATGACCGAGTGAGGCGGCGGCGGGACCTCCGGGGCACCGGACCTCCTTACCTCAGTCAAGTCAGGCTGCCGGCTCTGTTTCATGGAGGCGGCCGTAGTCCACTTCCAGGCTGCCATCGGGATGCTCCGTGTAGATTTCGGCAAAACGACGGCTGAACCTGACATCTTGCCAGGCGTAATCCATCAGGCTCTGTACCGGGGCGGGGATGACTGTATCGATGCACACGATGGAACACATGAAGCGCGCGCCAGTCTCCGCCAGTTGCTCCGCCGTGACGCCATGGAGCGGGCTGGATTCATCGATAAAATGCCGGATGGTCAGGGCGGATGGGAAAAGAATGAGACGCTCGAAATCAAGCTTCAGAGTGTAAAACCGGCGGAAGTCTCCTCCCTCCTGCACTTTTTCATTCCGGATCATCATGAGCCGGAACTCCGCTTCCACCATGGCCTGCGGTTGGAGATTGGCCACCCGCACCTGGAGGCAGGGTTTTCCATCAAAAGGCGAAATCACCATGCTGTCGCTGAACAGGATGCGGGCGACCGGACGGGAAAAGCGCACAAAGATCAGACCGGTGACCACCGCCGTGAAAAACATGCCCATCACAATCTCCAGCGTGGTGATGATATCCCCGTATAACGTCGCCGGGTAGAGGTGGCCGAAGCCAACCGTCGAGAGCGTTTGCACGCTGTAAAAGAACGCACTGGAAAAGGACCCAGCCGGCATCTCCGCGATGCAGGCCCCGCCAAGCAGATAGGCACTGGCAAATGTCAGGTTGATGCCCAGGTAGGAGCCCAAGACCAGCAGCCCAAACCGGGGCCAACTCAAGGCCAGCACCGTGCGGTAAATATCCCGCCACCGCGTGTGCCCTGCATTGTGGCGCAGAAACTGCATTTTGCCGGCACGAACGTGCAGGGGAGCCGGATTTTTTTTCATGGGATAGAATCAAATGGTCTTCACCAGCTCGGCTTTTGCCGGGCGGACCTTTTTCAGCGTGGCGTATTTGTCGGTGCTGGCGCGGTAGCCGAGGGCGCAGCAGACGACCGAGGCGTAACCTTGCGCGGGCAGATCGAATACCCTGTCGTATTCCGCCGGGACGAAACCTTCCATCGGGCACGCATCCACGCCGAGCAATGCGGCGGACGTGAGCAAGCTGCCGAGTGCGATATAAGCCTGAAGTGCCGCCCATTGGGCTACGTTGACCTGAAATTTATCGGACAGAATCGAGCCGGTCATCATGCCGCGGAGTCCCTTGAGCGAATCCACGGCCTGGCCACGCGTGTTGGCCGTGAGATGAAGGAACGAGTCAATTTCCTTCTCCGTCATCTGGGTGCGGCCGGCGAAGACAACGTAGTGCGACGCATCCACCACTTGATTCTGCTCCCAACTGTGCGGCAGCAACTTCGCGCGCACCGCCGGGTCGCTGATGACGAGGAAACGATACGGCTGCAAGCCGAACGACGAGGCGGAAAGCACCAGGCTGTCCTCCAGCGCCGCCCAGGTATCATCGGAGATTTTCTTGGTGGGATCGAATTGTTTTACCGCATAACGCCAACGCAGGGAGTCGAGAAGTTGAGAGTTTGAGATGGAAGTCGGGTTCATTGTTTGGTTTCAGTTTTAGATTCGCGCCGTCAGATTCGTTGTTGCCGGGCGAAAGTCTAGTTCAGAAGATCATGTCCGCAAGTAGGCCCTCATCACTTGAGGGTCAGTTCGGAGCCATACAAGTCCCAGGTAGCCCAGTGTGCCTTCCAGTCCTGTCCGGCGTCCGCCTGTTTGCCCTTCGTATAGAGCACGCGGAAGGTCTTGCCCTCGATGTGGCCCAACGGATCGCAGACGAGGGTTGGAAAGGCGCGCAGTCGCAACTTCTTGTCCGGGTCTGCGGCGGCGGAGAGGTTGTAGCTGACCTTTGCCATGTCCCAGATCTTCGGCGGCTGTGCCGCCCAGCTCTTGCCGTCGGGATCGAGTGAAGCCGTGAAGTAAATGTCGTGGCTGTAGTCGCTGACGGGCTGGCCAACGAGCGTTCCGTTGACCGTGAAAACCATCACGCAGCGATTCAGCGTTTCCGAGTATTTCACCTCGCCGACGTTGCCCAGCATCACGATCGGGTGCGCGCGGGGATCGGTCTGTTCGTGGCCCGCACCAGAGCCCCAGCGGATGCCATCGAGCGACTCCGCCCGGCGCATCCGGTTGCCGTTGCCCTCGCAGTCATCGACGTGGTAGAGGACAAACTTTCCGTCCTTGTGGAAGGCGCTGGGCTGCCCGACTCCGTAGCGCTTCCGGCCTCGATTGTAGCCGCTGATCACCGGTTTGGGATCGGCGTTGGATGGGTACTTATGCCAGGTCAATCCGTCGGCCGACGTGGCCATGAAGGTATTGTTGTCCGGAGCGTCTCTTTATTCATCGTGCACCGGAGCCTCGTAGAACATGACGAGCAGGCCGTCGGGTTTCCGGATGACCGCACAGTGAGCCATGTGTTGGGTTTCAACGCCGTTATTCGCGGGAGCCATGACCTCCCGTCCGCGACCGTAACGGAGAACATTCACTCCTTCGGCGCGGAAGATGCGGTCCCAGGGCGCGCCGCGAACCCACCACATCGTGTACCGGTCCCCGTCCTTGATCGTGCAGGCGCGCCAGTCGTAGGTCCGGTCGCCCGGTGGGGCTGGGATGCCGGCTATTTCAAGCGGACCGAGGTAGGACGATCCGGCCACTACCAGCGCCCCTGAACCGGGGACTGCGGCGACGGATACGAGCGCCAGGGATGCGAGGGCGAGGAAGGACAGGTTGTGTTTCATGGCGGCTGAATGTTAGGGGTCGGATGCCGGATGCCAATCCACTCCGGTGGACAAAACTCGCTCGCCACGCGGCGCACCTTGCATCATCATGGCCCCCATGCTCTGGATCGCCCTAACCGACAAAGACGTCGACGCGCTGGACAAACGTCTCTGGGTCGCCGCCGAGCAGGCAGTGCCTGCACCTCACCTTACCGAAACGGATTTCAATGATGGCCGTCCGCAAGGACTCCTCGGCCTCATCTTCCTGCGCTTCGCCGCCCAACGCGCCAAATTGAAAGCAGGGTACAACGTGCCGGGTCAAATCAATCACCACTTAACACATGATTTCCGCCATTGAAAGCACCGTCGGAAAAGGTGCCGCACCGATCTACCAGTTGAAAGTCGTCCTGCTCGGCAGCGAGCCGCCCATCTGGCGGCGGCTGCAAGTGCCCGGTGACGCCAAACTCGACTGGCTGCACGCCGTCCTCCAGATCGCGATCGGCTGGACCAACAGCCACCTGCACCAGTTCAGAGTGGGAGAGGACTGCTACTCCGACACCCGCCATAACTTTGCCGAGTACGAGGGCGACCCGGAAATCCTCGAAGCGCGCAAGTTTACTCTCCGGGAAATCGCACCGTGCGAACAAGACACCTTCAGCTACGAATACGACTTCGGCGATTCCTGGGAGCACGAAATCACGGTGGACAAGATCCTGCCGCCCGACGCGGCTGCTGCCGCGATCGCGCTCTGCCTCGATGGCGACCGCGCCTGTCCGCCGGAGGATTGCGGTGGTGTTGGCGGCTATGACAACTTGCTCAAGATTCTTAAAAACCGCAAACACCCCGAGCACAAGACCATGAAGGAATGGCTGGGCCGGACATTTGACGCCACGGCCTTCGACGTGGGGAAAACCAACCTCTGGCTGCGAAAACTGAAATGGCCACGCGCGACGGAAGCTCACTTGCGCAAGATCCTTATGGGCCGCGACGATTACCATGAATGATTCCTTCGCCATCCGCAAACCGCTCCGTGACGTTCGGCGCGTTCGACAGTCGCAATTCGTCATTCACAATTCGCCCCGTCCTCCAACCAGTCCGGCGACTGCAATGCGCGAAGCGCGCGTCGAGAATGGGCCACTGACTCGCAGGGCTCGGGAAGCCAACGCGACATCCGCCGCGCCCTCATCGCGGCCGACCGGGAAATGCCGAATGATGAATTTCGAACGACGAACCGCGCTTGCCCCACTTCGACATTCGAACTTCATCCTTCGAACTTCGCCACCGCCCTCCCCGGCCAGCTCTTCTACAGCACGCAGATTCCCGTCTGCCTCTGGTTC
>CAMAWP010000269.1 GCA_945861765.1 Akkermansia muciniphila
ACAGTTCCTTTCGGCATCCCGCTTGTGGTTCGGCTTCGCAGCCTCATCCCGGACACCGCGTTTCGGTCGTGAACCGTCTAATTCGACCGGTGGGACTTTCACCCACGAGGTAACCAACTTCACTGGCGCACCCACGGATGACACGGATATCACGGATGAGGAAAAGGAGCTGAAAGGTTTTTATCCCTGTTATCCGTGGTTAACTCTTCCTATTCTGCGGTGGGTATTGTCCTCCAAACGACAACTCCCAGAAACCGTGAGTTGCACCCCGCACGCTCAAGTGGGATCATACCCGAGTGGCGCACTGAAACCGCAGCGCCACTTCACCCCCTGCCCGACGAATGTAACACCGCGCCTGCAAAGTGAAATCTTCTCGGACGGCATCAGACTTCTGCAACGCGAGACTCATGTCCGTTTCTCTTCGCGGATAATCCGCTCGACAATGCCGCGCATTTCGTCCGAAGACTAGGGGGTGTAAGGGCCGTCAATGCTCTTGAGCAACCCCGCCTCCAATTCGAGACTATCCTCCTCCAAATCGAGCTCCGCGCCCGGTTGAAGGGTCACCTTCTGCTGACCATCGGTGAGCACGATGCTGCCACGGTTCGGCTCGGCGATGAGTTGGCTGAGTTGAGGCTGCGCTTCCTGGACCGTGAGCGTTCCCATGCCGTCTGATTAACATGGAGTGCGTGGACAAACAAGCTTCCTCCTCACTGACATCGTCAACCCTCAGCGAAAGAGCGTTTGAGAAGTCCGAGCTCACACACGCCATCCCTCGCGGTATTCGCGCCGGAGAAACTGATTGGCTTCAGGCACGTTGTGGAACGTTCGCTTTTCTGCATCCCAATGAAGGACCGCTCGCGTCAGACGTTCGCGGAGCTGCGTCCGAAGCGCCGGGAAGTCGATGTGTCCGGTTGCCCTGACTGTTTAACCCCCGTATAAAGCGCGACTGTAAAATCCATTGTCGCACTAGAGATATTCCTGGTTAAAGCCAAATCATGTGTCCCGGCAGCGGGATTTAACAAATAAAACATGCCGGTTCTCAAAGCCTGTCCCCCTGTCGTTCGTGCTTTGGTCCCACCGACAAAGTAGATTTGTCTGAATAAGTCGCACCGATTATCCAGCAGTTATCACTTAAGGTCGTTATCGAAGGTGACGGCGTTGAAGTTCCTTCAACTGTGCCGGAAGTCGATGTGTCCGGTTGCCCTGATTGTTTAACCCCCGTATAAAGCGCGACTGTAAAATCCATTGTCGCACTAGAGATATTCCTGGTTAAAGCCAAATCATGTGTCCCGGCAGCGGGATTTAACAAATAAAACATGCCGGTTCTCAAAGCCTGTCCCCCTGTCGTTCGTGCGACAGATTGATCCGCGATCGATGACATTGAAACACCGTTGTAAGTCACGGATGTGACATGGCCGTTATCATCATGGGCCCACCCAACAACCAAAAGGGTATCTGAACCGGAAACATTGAATGAAAGTATGTGTGTTGTCCCGCCGGTATTGTGGATCCCGCTGGTGCCCCTTTCGAACGCCATAATGACGTTCGGGTTGGACTGTGCCAACGCGCAGTTCAAGAGCGAGGCTGCGAGGACCATCAGGAGCGCCGGAATCAGGGCGAGGCTTCGTTTGGAGATTGGCGCTTGGGTTGGAGTCAAAGGCAACCCACCCTTGTCCCCTCCGAGAGGGGAAATTTGATTGAGTGTGGCGCTTGTCGTTTTCATGGCGAACGGGTAAAGTTCAAAGCATGAGCACGAAAGCACAGGCTATTCTGGAAGAGATCAAGGCGCTGCCGACGCAGGAGCGGCGCGAAGTGTTGTTGGGGTTGCAGCAGTCCAGCATGACCGACGACGAGCGACCGGCGGTGCGAAGAGAGTCCATCCAGCGCGGGCGCGGCCTGTTCGCCGGCGGCGGTTTGTTGGAAGCCTTGCTGGTTGACCGGGCGAAGGAGCGCGCTCGTGGGTAACGCCGTTCTCCTCGATACTTCCGCCTGGCTCACATGGTTGCAAAATGAACCGGGGGCAGATGAAGCTGAGGCGTATTTCGAGGTTGCGATGGATGGCGTTGCGATGCTCCATTCCTCCTTCGTCTCGCTCACGGAATTGGAATACATCACGACGCAAAAGTTTGGAGCGGACAAGGCGATGGAACTTCTCGAATTCGTGGAAGACAAGCCCGTTCGGTGGCACCAATCGGATCGGGCATTGTGCGGCGAGGCAGCGAAGTTGAAGGCGGCGCACAAGGTTTTGTTCGCGGATGCATTCGTGGTGGCGACCGCAAAGCGGCTGAATGCCACGCTGGTCCACAAGGACCCGGAGTTCGACGCGCTCTCCGGGGTCATCAAACTCCATCCATTGCCGCCAAAAACCGGCGCGACAAAGTAAGTCGCATCGCTCGTGAAACGACCCAGGAGAGAAGTATTCGCTTTTGACTTCAAGAGTGCCTTCTCACGTCGGCTGCTACGAATTGGGGGCACGGACGGGTGGGAAACCAGCGATCCCATGCACCGATGCGTTGTAGCCGCCGAGGTCACGAGGCGGACAGTTCCGGACCAGAGCGAGAGAGAATCCGCCTCCTCACGTCGGCGGCTACCAGCGGCAGGAAACGCGGCGACGCTGCGGTTGGTGTGTTGACTGGGGTTCATTCGCAGAGGCGCCTATTCGGCTGAAAGGCTACATTACGGCGATTGCGGTTTTCAGCGGCGGTGCGTAAAGTTTGCGTCATGAAAGCAAGAGCCGATGGAAGCCAGTTTCTTTCCCGCATCACGATTGACCCGGACATCTGCCACGGAAAACCGGTCATCCGGCATTCGCGGTATCCGGTGGAGTCCATGCTCGAATACCTCGCGGCGGGCGACACGTTCGAGGATTTGCTGGCGGAGTTTCCCGATCTGGAGCGCGAGGATTTGCAGGCGTGTCTGGAGTTCGCCGCGCAATCGATCAAGCTCAAGAGCCGCCACTTGGTGCTCGCATGAAGTTTGCGGTGGAGGCGCATTTGCCGACGGGATTGTGCGCCCTGCTCCAAACGGCGGGACCCGACGCCCTCCACACCCGCCAGTTGATCGCGCAAAACCGGACGACGGACGAGGTTCTCAACACGCTTTTGCTGAAAGAACAACGCGTCGTCGTCACCAAGGATACGGACTTTTACCATTCGCATGTTCTGCACCGAAAGCCGTGGAAACTGCTGCTCGTTCGCGCGGGCAACATCCGCACGCGCGTTATCGCTGCGCATCACGTACGACCAGTGGCACACCGAATTGAACCCGCAACGGCAGGCCGCCGTGCTCAACGAGGTCTTCGGTGTCGAGGTCTGAGCAATTGGCAGCGATTCTCCGGGGGCGGTTTGATCACGAGTGGTTCCTCCAGCCGTTTTGGGTTGGCACTTGCGGGCTTCATGTGAAGAGGGTAGTTTTTGGACATGAGCACAGGCGCCCAAGCCATCTTGAATCAGTTCAATGCCTTGCCCCGCACGGAACAGTTCGCCGTTTATGAGGCCATCGCCCGCAAGGTCGTTCCCGATGATTACGGGCCGTTGTCGGACGATGACTTGACAGCCATCGCCGGTCAGACTTTTGCCCTGTTGGATGAGGAGGAGGCTCGTGCCCAGTCGCGGTGAAGTGTGGTCGGTGGATTTGGGCATGGTCCAGAAGGTCCGGCCCGCCCTGATTCTCAACCGTTCGTTCAAGGAGACGGATCGTGCGCTCATCAGCGTGATTCCGCACACCACGACCATACGAGGGTCGGATTTGGAGGTGCGAATCGAGGTTCCATTCCTGAAATCGGGGGCATTTCTGGTACAAAATCCCATCACGGTTTCCGAAGTGAAGGCCGAACGTTTTCTGGGAAAGCTCTCAGTGCCGCAATTGGCGCTCGTGGAGGCGGGTGTGCGTGACTGGCTGGCCTTGTAATGCGCCGCTGACTCTGCGGCCGCGATGAATTCGTGGTTCCTCCGAGTTGTAGCAGCCGACATGGGGAGGCTCACTTCAAATGCCGGATGCGCAGCGGGGAAAGCGGAACGGAAAGCTAGTGCCTCCTCACGTCGGCTGACACGAACTGAGGGAACAGACGAGTTGGAAACCGAGGTTCCAACGTGACGAAGCAGCGTAGCCGCCGAGGTCAGGAGGCGGAATGTTCCGGACCAGAGCGAGGGAGAATCCGCCTCCTCACGTCGGCGGCTACGAGGCTCGGATAAGCGCAAAGCCAGGGGGTGCGCTGGAATCAGTGCGACGCTTCGTTTGGTGTGTTGGCTGGGGTTTATCTGAAAAGGTGGCCGACGAAGTTGGCATTGCCCCTTGGCGACGCGCAACCGGCTCTTGTCTTGCCCGATGGGATGAGCTACGCTGCAACCATGAGCCTGGCGATTGAACAAACGGAGCGTGTTCCTTTGACTGCCGACAGTGACGGAGTCATTCGCGTCGCTGGCACGCGCGTGACCCTGGATACAGTCGCAGAAGCTTTCCAACAGGGCGCAACCGCCGAGGAAATCGTTCAGCAATATCCCAGCCTATCTCTGGCGGATGTGTATTCCGTTTTCGGCTATTTGCTTCGGCATCAAACGGAGGTGACCGCTTACCTCGATCAACGGGCGGCGCAACAAGCCACCGTACGTCAGGAAAACGAACGGCTGTTTACCCCTCAAGGCGTGCGTGCCCGGCTTACGGCTCGACGCTCTTGACTGTTCCGCTTTCACCCGATGATCGGCCTCGCCTTCGATGAAAACTTCAATCAGGACGTTTTTCGCGGTCTGCTGCGGCGCAATCCAAGCCTCGACGTGATTCGTATTCAAGCGGCCGGCCTGACTCGCGCGGAAGACCCGGTGGTTTTGGAATGGGCGTCGCAGCAAGGGCGCGTCCTGATCTCGCACGATGTTTCCACCATCACCGCTTACGCGTACGAACGAGTGGCGGCGGGCAAGAACATGCCGGGCGTGTTTGAAGTCCCGCGCTCGGTTGCCATCGCCGTCGCCATTGAAGATCTCCGGCTGATCGCCGAATGTAGTCGGCTCGGCGAATGGGAAGGCCAAGTGCGTTACCTGCCCCTGCGTTGAACAAGAGTCAAAGCACGACGGGCGATTCCGCTCATCTTCCCAGATTGAATCGGTCTTGTTCGCCACGCATCGGATCACATCGCAGGAAAGCGCCGTCAAGCTGTCGCACTGCAAAGCGGACGAACTCCGATAAATTGTAGCAGCCGACGTAAGGAGGCTGACTTCAAATGCCGGATGCGCAGCGCGGAAAGCGGAACGGAAAGTTTTTCACCACAGAGAGACAGAGGCACAGAGAAACGACCGAACCTCATGACAAGTGCTCGATACCCGGAACGCACCATTCCGCCTAACGCTTCGTATAGGGTGAGCGACCGCTGCCGACAGCGCGCCGTGGCAAACACGAAAATTGCCCCCAATCACCCGCCAACTCCGTAATCGAGACGCTTGGCAGGGGTTCGTCTCGACCTGATGGTTGGGCGCGCCCATCACGTCGCAAGCAGGCTGCAAACAGATATGTCCTCGTCCACATCCGCCCAATGAATGCCAATCCCACCTCCAATCAGCCGCCAATTCCGTCGCTGCCTTGTGGTCGCTTGGAGTAGGCGCGGGAACCACTCCAAGGGGGCCGAAACACACCGGCCATCGGCTAACGTGACGCGCAGCGCGTCCTTCGTGAACGTCACATCTACTGCATCGGCAACCGGCTTAGCGGTTAAGGTGCTCATCCCAGGCAATGATAAACTCACCTCGGTGCTCCTCAATGATTCCGTGAAGTGCCGTCAACTTGTGACTCCGAAAGCCCCGAGACTCCACCAACTCAATCGGCTCCAGCCAAAACTTCGCCTATTTCTCCGCGCGCTCCACATGGATGTGCCGGGGTTCATTGCCTCCGCGACTGAAAAAGAAGAATCTGAAACCCCGGGTCCGCAGCACTTCTGGCATGAACTGACTCTAACGAAGCCGTAACGCTTCGACAAGCCCAAGAACGAACGACCGAGCGCCTCAGGTGAGCGACCGATGCCGACGGCGCACCGTCGCAACCGGGAAAACCGTCCGTAATCATCCGCCAACTCCGTAACCGGAACGCCTGGCAGCGTCTCGACCAAGTTCGGCGTTTCAGTCATAGCCTCATGTGCTGGTTCCAAGCGCGGCGGATCGCGTCCAAATCCCCAGGGCTCAGAATGCCAGGGCGGCGTCCCAAAATAGTTCTCTCGGCCGTGACGATGCGATCGAGACGTGGGACAGACGGCCTCTGAAGTCCAGCAGCTTGCCAATCAGTCAGCACGATATCGAGGGGCCCGCCGCGAAGCACGGAGGTAACGCGGCAAATGATGGCATCCTGTGGCAAGTCGAAGAGCACAAGAGCTGGTCGATGCTTGCTTCCGGCTCCCGAAGTGAACGGAAACTGACAGATGAACACCTCGCCGAACATGTCAACGGCAGGAATCGTAAACGGCGTCCTCGGGTGAATCGTCGCGGAGGAACTGCTGGTAAGCTGCTAAACGCCACTCGGCATCTTCGGCCTCATCGCCCGTCAGTACGATGATTCGTGCCTTGCCCGCTTTGGGCAACTGAGCCGCGACTTCTGGAGGGATCTGTAAAATGGCGGTGCCGCTCAGCTCCGTCGTGAATTCGATGGCGTTCATGATGAAAAGGTATCCCGCTTCCTTGGCAGGGTCAATTGGCTCCTTCGCGCGAAAACTTGGGTTGTAACGCCGAACTTTCGTATAGGTAATCCGAAGTTATTCATGGGTGGCGAGGAGAGCGAAGCGACGGAAACCAGCCCGCGATGACGCCCGTATTTCACTCAGAACGGAACGGCTGGCTCCCGTTGGACCGCCAAGTTAGGCGCTTCCGGTCGAATTGGGAATTGACGAATCACGGCTGCTTGTCGGCTCCCTCCAGCACCGCGATGATGGCAAAACCGGGTGTGGGCGCGCCGTTCTTTCCGCTGGCGTTAAGGTTCGTGTTCAAGGCGTCCCGCCACTTTTTGTTTTCGCCAATCCATTGCAGGCCGCGTGCGAAATTGTCCGTCCATGTGCCGGTGAAGCCGCGCGATAAGGTTTCCTCCGCCGCCTGATTCAGGCCGCGCGTGAGCGCTTCGAGCAGGGTGGCGCGGAAGGTGTGATTAGCGGGCAGAGCATGCACGAGTTCCAGTAGGTCGCGCAGGAGGATGTTGTGATACACGACGCAGGCGTTGTGCGCGTCGAACCAACGGCCGCCGGGCATCTGGCCGGGGAGCACGCCCGCGTCGGCCTTGCGGACGGCGGCGTCGAGATACTTCGCGTCGCCGGTGATGGTCGCGAGCCGCGCGAGCAGGCCGACGCTGAAGGCGTTGTAGTTCCAGTTCGCCACTAGCGGGCGCGACATCGCCCAGTCGCCGGACTTGCGCGCGGCATCGAGATAGCGCGCGTCCTTCGTCAACTCCCATGCGCTGATGAGCGCGCGCCCGCACAGACCGTTGTCGAACTGCAAGCCGCCGTCGGTGCGGTCATCGGGAATCCAGTCGTTCACGACGAGGTCGGGATACTCTTTGATGGTGCGCGCGACGATGTGGCCGACCTTTTCACGCGGGTTGAGTCCGGGGCCGATGGGAAAGGGAAAGACGCCGCTCGGATGCTGAAGCTTGATGAGCCAGTCCGCCCCGGCGCGGACGTGCTTGGTGAGTTCGTCGCAATGCTCGGGCAAAAGCAGTGCCGTGCGCGCGAGACCGTCGAGCGGAATGGCGGCTTCGCGCAGACCCGCCTGCATCTGGCGCGGGTTGCCTGCGGGATTTTTCAACCACGGCAGGCCGCGGAGGCCGCGCTGGATTTCCTTCAGCCACCATTCACGCGCTTTGACGGCATCGAACGGCGTCGTGATGATCGGCGGAAAATAGCGCGTGGCCGTCTCAGGATTCCCCGACCACGGGCCGAGGGCGGCGATGGCCTTCGCCACGGCGGCGCGCACGGCGGCGGCGTCCTGCGCTTCCAGCGCGCGCCGGCCTTCATTGAGCGCGGGCTGCGCCTTCGCTGCGACTTCGGCGGGCGGACGTTGACCCGGCGTTGCCTCTTGGGCGATGGCGATAGAACCGAGTGAGGAACCGAGTGAGAGCAGGGCGAAGAGTGCGTGGAGTTTCATCGTTTTGACTTTTGCTATAGACGCCCGGCGTCGCCGAACAGTTGCGTCTCCTCAGGTAAATTCTTGCGACGTTTGCGCCGGGGGCCTTTGCCCCCACGCTGCTGTCCCCGGCCTCGTCCGGTCTTGCTCTTAGCCTCCTTCTCCTCCTTCTCCGCCGGCCTCTTGGACTCCTCCCCAGTGTCCGACTCCCCTGGGCCAGGACTCGACCCGGATTCGCTGCCTTTGGAGGTTTCGGATTTGCGTCCGAACTGTTGCTTTTTCAACCACACCAACTGTCGGCACACATCCTGGATTCGTTGCGAAAAACATCCCAAAAGTAACATCAACCTAGCGATGATCTTTTCCGCTGCCCGGGTCTTTTCTTGCCATCGCTTGCATCGTTCCACTGCGCGTGCATGCTGCGCCCGGTAGTAGTGGAACCTTTGCTGATCACTCATCCGCTCAGAGGGCGCCACGTCCTCCGTTGCATCAGACAAACTCTCTGTCTCCGATATCACCAAACACACACTAACTGAAAGTCGGGAGCGTGTCCGGACAATTCGTTCGCAATCTTTCCTCCCACCGGGTTTACCGAATGTTTACTGAAAATCTGCCGGTCGGCGAAGTGCAATCTTCGCAGAAGTGTTTCGTCACCTGCGTGCTGCCGTTCCATTCAGTCGCGACCTGATGGTTCGGCCATCGGGTATTCACCGCATTCGGACCTTCCAGTAGTCAGGATGACGGCTGGCGTGGGCGACAGCGGTGATGAGCACGCGCTCCTCGCGCAGGACGAACGCAACGTAATAGGAAAAGCCCGGCAGGTTGACTCGCCGGTAGCTGCCCGAGCGTTCTCGACAGAGAAGCGGATGCTGAACGATCGCCACGCACACGCTCTCAACCTCCTCCCGAAATCGAACTCCCAAGCCGGGAACCCGGGCCTCGTAATCACCGGTGACGCATTCGACCTCTGCCTGCGCTTCGGGCAGAAACTCCAATACGAGGCTCATCGTCTGGGAGCGATCTGTCGCAAGCGGGCGAAAACCTCACCAGCCGGGATCGTCCGAGACTCTCCGGCGTCGAAGCGCTCAATGCGGCGGGCGATCTCCGCCTGCCAGGCGGCTTCCGCGCCCGGCTCAGGTTCCAAATCGACGCTTTCAAGCAGACGGCGAGCAAGCGTGAGGCGCTGGTCGGGTGGAAGAACCAGCGCGTCTTGGGAAAGTGCGTCAAGCGTAGCGGACATGGACCAAGGGTAGGCTTCTTTTGGGCTTTGTCGAGTCAGGAGAGACGCCGGAAATGGCCGAACGTTTCAGGTGAGCGACCGCTGCCGTCAGCGCACCGTCGCAAACGCGAAAGCGGCCCCTAATCACCGGCCAGCTCTTTAACCGGGACGCTTGGCAGCGGTTCAAGTTAGGCGGCGTGGTCATGATGCTCACCCGCCGGTGATCATCGGCGCGCGTTCGGGAATCGGCTGCGCCGCGTGCTCCAGCATCCACCACGTGACATCCGCGCGTGAAATCGCGGCGGTCATCGGGAAGCTCTCCACGATCTTCACGCGTCGACTGAGCGGGCCACGGGTGAGTCGCGTCGGGCGCGGGCAGAACCAATCAAGTCCCGAGTCCGCAAACACGCGCTCCATCGCCGCGAGATCCCGCTGGATCCGGTTTGTTCGGCGAGGTGCCTCTCATCTCGCAAAAATCTCCGGCCATCTCTCTCCGATCCTGCCGTGACGTCCGCCACTGAACTCCTTTGAACGGTCTCGGTCAATCCCTGAAAACCCCACCCAAAAGCGCGGCGTATTCGGCATGTCACTGCGAAGGAATTCATCACACAAAGACGCGGATGGAAATGCAATAGAACGGGACTTGTTTCGACCCC
>CAMAWP010000270.1 GCA_945861765.1 Akkermansia muciniphila
TCGCACTGAGGATTGCGGCGTTCCGCGAGCAGCCGATTTACCAAGCCGACGGTTTTGACCGCTTCACTGTCGTAGATAGCTCCGACCTTGATTCCGGTTTGGGCGCTGAACTCATTCAAAATCGGTTCGGCATAAACTTGATCTTGCGAGGTATAAACCACCACGGCTGCTCGCTCGCTCCACCCGCAACCGGCCACACAACATGCGACGACGAAGAGCACCACCGAGAATTGCAGGATAAAAGCCGAGGATTGCCACTGGAAAGCATCGTGGCTCGCACTGCGTTTGGGTGTCCGCGTCACGCCATTCATCAAGCGGTCCTCTTGTGGTAGTACCACCATTCAAACATCAACACGGCCAGGCCCGCCGCGGCGATCCATCGCCAGATTTCGAGATTGGCTCGACTGAAAGTGGTCGTCCCAACCTTGGCATATTTGCCAAACTGCAATTCGGCTTTGGGTGTCGTGTCGCTTTCGGCGGCGTCAAGCAGGTTGACACAAAACACAACATCGTTCGTTCCGGCTTTCAAGTGATAGATCCCTTGCTTCATGGTGTCGCCGAAGACCAATTCTCCTTTCACCGGATTCACGGCCCATGGTTTCACCGTTCCGTCTGGCATCTTAATTTCCGCTGAGTTTATCGACTCCGTGACGGCGAGTCGGAATGGACTGCCAGCTTGAACCAGGAGCTGGCTGGCATTCACGGCGGCCGGGTTGAGCCATTCCAGCGCATTGGCGACAAAGATCGGAAAGGAAATGCGCAAGGGCCAACTGCTCTGCAAGATGTCGAACCCCACCCAGACGATCCGCTGACGGCCCAATTCGCCAGCCAGCACCAGTGGATTTTGAGGTGCGTCCACGAGGGAAACTCCCCAGCTTGGAGTGTTTACGGCGATGCTTTCAGTGATGAACACGTTGTCAAAGCTGACGAATCGCAGGACGGGATGGCTGCTTTTCAAACCGACTACCGCCGGAGATTCCAGCTTCGACCAGGATGGAAACCAATTGGTGTTGACCGTGTGAAACGCCAGCACATTTCCTGTGGGCCAGGTCACGGGGGTCACTCCGTCCAGGACGACAACATCGAAATTGCTTGCCGGGTCGGTCAATGTGGCAGCGAGAGTCAACTCGACGTTTGGAGCGACGCGAACGGCCTTTTCCAAGACTTGATTTCGGGGCGTTACCAAGAGGACTTTGACAGGTTGCGGCAAGAGGCTCACGACGGAAGCTTGATTGTCCGCAGCCAAGTCGTCCTTCGCCGTCAGTTTCACCGAGAAGACTCCATCACGGGCTTGATCGGCAATAAATACTTGGGGAACGGTTTCTCGTGGTTTGAGCGTCAGTGACTTGACCTCAAGGATTTGATCATCAAGCCGGAATTCCAGTTGAGTTTGCTGCACATTGGTCGAGTAATTGGCCACACTTGCAAAGATCGCGCGCTGCGCTGCGTTCTCAGGATTCGGACGAACGTCCAGCGTGATAATTCCAAGGTTGTTCGCTCGCTGGCCAACGCGGTGATAGACCAAAGGCAAACCGCTGTTTTCGAATTCATTCAGACTGCTGACGGCGCCATCGCTCAACAAATGAATTTCAGCCGTTGGCTTGTCGCGAACCAGGGTCTCGGCCAGCTTGAGGGCTTCCTGCAGGCGCGTTGGAGCATCGGTGACGCCTGTCGTTTGAATCGCGCGGCGCAATACAGATTTTTCGCTGGTGGGCGACTGCTTAACTTCCGTGTTGGCCCCAGCCACCAGCAGCACCATTTGATCGGTATCGTGGAGCGAATCGACCAGCTTGAGCGCCTCGCCGCGCGCCTTTTCGAAACGAGAAGGGGACTCGTCAGTGCTCTGCATCGAAGCCGAGGAGTCCAGGATGACCACTTGCAGCCGACCGCCGGGCGACTTGCCGGAGAAGTAAGGACGAGCCAGCGCGAGGATCGCGAGAACCAGCAGGAGGATCTGTAACACGAGCAGCCAGTTATGCCGCAGCCTTTGGAAAGGCGCGCTGGCCTGCGTTTCGGCGAGAAATTTCTGCCAGAGCAACGTGCTCGAAACGAGCCGCACCACGCGCTTGCGCTTCAATAAATAAAACAAAATCACCACCGGAATGGCGGCGGCGAAGAAAAAAGCGGATGGCGCGAGGAAGTTCAAGCTGACCTCCCATCATGGGCGGGTGGGGTGATGAGAGTCCGGGAGCGGAGGATGGAGGATCGAGGATGGACGGTGGGAACGGGGTGCTCTGTGCCGGAGCTTGTCCGATTGGCGCTTTGAGTAAACTTCCGGGTTTTCGAAACTGAACATCGAACATCGAACATCGAACATCCAAGGTCGAAGTGAAAGCAGCGCTGATTTCGGACATTCGATATTGAGCGTTCGATGTTGGGTGTTCGATGTTCTCTTTTCCACGACAGCCCTGTTGTTCGGACTGGCTGCCGCCATCTTCCATCCTCCATCCTCCATTCTCCATTGTTCATCCCCACACCTCAGCTTCGCGCAGTTGTCGCAATAAAAGTTGCTCCAACGCCGTATCGGACGTTGCTGTGAAGAAGTTAATTCCCCGCGACTGGCAAAACTCGCGCAGGCGCTGGCAAAAGTTCTGAACGGTCTGTTGATATGCGGAGAGACGATAGCGGCCAAAAGTTATTTCTTGCCGCGAACCTGTTTCAGAATCAATCAGACGCAGATCGCCGAAAGAGGTTGGATTGACTTCTTCGGGAGACAAAATCTGCACGGCGCTGACGTGAAACCCGCGCCCGATCAGAGCAGTCAGCCCTGCTTCATATCCTGCCGGGTCCAAGAAATCGGTGAGAACAATCGCCAGCCCAGCCTGGCGCGCCATCAACGCGCCGCGTCGCAACGACTCATTCAGAGAGGCAGTTCCTTGCGCGGTCAGTTGGCTCAAGTTCTGGAAAAACGGCAGAGCTGACTTGCGGCTTCGGACCGATCGCAAAGCTCCGCGAACCGCCCCTTCTCCCACAGCGTCAGGAAACGCGACGACTGACACTCGATCGAACCCACAGAGCGCCACGTAGCCCACGGCTGCGGCGACTTGTCGGGCAAAGTCAAATTTTCGCGGCGTCCCAAACGTCATCGATTCACTGGCGTCCAGGAATATGCTCACCGGCAGTTCCCGCTCTTCTTCGTAGAGCTTAAGGAAGAGCTTTTCGAGGCGACCGAAAAGATTCCAGTCGAGATAACGGAAATCATCGCCAGCCGTATAGTTGCGGTAATCGGCGAATTCCACCGATTGGCCGCGAGCGCGGCTCCGGCGCTCACCTTTGGCTGAGCTCTTAGCGCGGCGCCGGGCGAGTAATTGAAATTGCTCGAGCCGTCGAAGAAGGTCTGGCGTGAGCAGCGCGTTAGCCATGGCAGCGGAGGCGGGAACGTCGGGCGTTTTCGGGACCGAGATGACTGTCCGCTTCCTGGGCAGGACGCAATTGCTCTCGCGCTGCCGATTGATGGGAGCATCGGCGTTCCGAAACGTGGAGCAAAGAATTGTTCATCCGAGAAGAAAGATAGGTCAGGCTGCGACTGCCGCATCGCGCGGGACATCCTTGAGGACTTGGTCAATGATATGGTCGGTGGTGATCCCTTCGGCCTCGGCTTCGAAGTTGAGGATGAGCCGATGGCGTAAGGCCGGTTGAATCACAGCTTGTAAGTCGTCGAAGCTCACATTGAACCGTCCTTGGATGAGCGCGCGAACTTTGCCAGCCAGCAGCAGAGCCTGCCCGCCGCGAGGGCTGCTGCCGAAGCGGAGGTACTGATTGGAGACTGGGATAGCTGTCTCTGTTTTTGGGTGCGTGGCCATGATCAGACGAACGGCATAATCCTTCACATGGGAGGCCACCGGCACTTGTCGCACCAGCTTTTGCAGATCGAGGAGCAGATCTCGGTTGAGCACTTTGCCAATCTCTGCTTTTCTTCCTTCCGTGGTCCGATTGAGCACCTCGGTCAAGTCTGCCGCATTCGGATACATCACCAGCAGCTTGAAGAAAAAGCGGTCCAGTTGAGCCTCTGGCAGCGGATAGGTGCCCTCTTGATCGATCGGGTTTTGAGTTGCGAGGACAAAGAACGGTTCAGCCAGCTTGCGGATCTCGCCACCGGCGGTGACGCTTTTCTCCTGCATGGCTTCGAGCATGGCAGACTGCGTCTTCGGTGTGGCGCGATTGATCTCATCCGCCAGAATGAGGTGAGCGAAGATGGGTCCTTTTTGAAATTGAAATTCGCGTCGTCCTCCTGGTGTTTCCATAACGATGTTCGTTCCCAGAATATCCGCGGGCATCAGGTCGGGCGTGAACTGGATTCGATTGAAGCTGAGATCCAATACCTCGCTCAACGTCCGGACGAGCAACGTTTTGCCGAGGCCTGGGACACCTTCCAGCAGCACATGGCCGCCCGATAGCAGAGCGGTCAGAGTGCCTTCGACAATGCTTTCGTGCCCGACGATGACCTTGCCAATTTCAGCGCGAACAGTGCTGTAAGTTTGGCGGAATAGCTGGATTTGTTCTTCGGTATTCATGATTAGAAAACGCGGGTGATGAGGTCGGGTGTGAAGGTTCTATGCTGGCAGTGGGTGGAGTTGAATCTCGGCAGAAGGTTGATCGCGGCTCGTAACTTGCGGCTACTTTTTCAAGTCGTCAAAATAGTCCCGGACAGCGCCTTGATAAGCCCGAGGAACTTTCTCCTGGCTCAGAGCGCTTTGAGCTTCGGTTTGAGCGGCGGTTGCCATCTCCTTAAAATCCACTTTGCTCATTCCTTTAATACTAACGCCCTTGAGAGTAATGCTTGGCATATGACCTCCCGGATTGATCTGGCCTTTGATTTTGGTGGCTTCCAAATTGTCCGGCAGTTGGGCATCTCCGCGGTCACTCACTCCGCGAGATTCTTCGTCCCCGCGAACCACGCCCGAATTATCCCAGCGCTCCTTGATATCCGAGATGTCCATCCAACGGCTGTCATCGCTCCAAGTGCCGACTCCTGCTCCGACGCCTCCACCTTTGCCAGCGCGCGGAGGGCCTTTGCCCCATTTCTGGCCGTTCCCGATCGCCATTTGGGCGCGTTGCAAGGCCTCCAGGGAAGCCATCATCGATTTGGCATCGTTGAGCTGCTGCAAGAGACCTTCCAACTCTTTGGCGGCATCCGCGAGCGATTGGGCCGCAGCCGGCTTTTGCCCGCCCTGCATTTGCTGGGCTGCTTGTTTGAGGAATTCCGATGCTTTACCGTAAAGCCCGGCGGGCTTGACGGCTTTCGAGATCTCTTCGAGAACCTTTTTCATTTGGTCGGCGTCGAGATTGTCGGACTTTAATTGCTGCACCATCTTTTGAAGAGTCGCTTGGGCCGCTTCGGCTTGGCCGTTCTCCAATTGTTCGGCCAGATCTTTCCCGATCTTCTCGGCTTTGAGCTGGAGTTGCTCCAGCGTCTTAGCCATCTCGTGGAGCTTTTGCAAATCGGTTTCGGCAATCTGCAAATCCTTCAAGAGTTGGTCGATCTGGCTGGCCGCGAGCGCTGCGATGGCTTCTTCGAGGCTCGGCAATGGAACTCCCAGATCGTGTGCTTGCTGGGCTAGGTCGGCCAGGATCTTGGAGAGTTGATCTCGCGCGGCGTCAGCCTGGGCCGAATCCTTGTCCGGCAAACCAGCGGCGGCCTCGGTGGCTTTTTGCAAATCGCGTTGCAGCTTTTCCAGCGCTTTGGAATCAGGGGCATCTTTGCCGAGCGACTGCCGCAAAGCTTCCATCTGCTTTTGCAGGTCGGCTGCGCTCGGCAAGCCGCCTTTGTCGGAATTCCGGGCCGCGCGCTCCAACGTCTTAAAGGCTGGATTTTTTCCCAGCTCTCGAGCTTGTTCCTTCAGCTTTTCGCTGACGCTCGCGAGGTCTTTCAGAGCGTCGCTCCGTGTGAGTTGCGCTTTCGTTAAATGCTCTCCCAACTCGGCCACGGAATCGAGCGCCTGGCGCGTCGTTTCGAGAGCTGGCGCTCTATTTTCAAGGCTGCGACGAGTCAAATCAGCGAGTTGCCGACCCGTGTCTCGAATGATCTCCGCTTCATTTGTTTTCTGGAGATAATTCTTGCTGCGGTATTCGGGGACAAATCCCACTCCGGCAGCCAGCAGAAGCACCAGAAGCGCCCATTGGCTGGCTTTGGGCAAACGGTAAGGAAGTAACTGACTCGGATTGATCTTGTTGACGCACTTCGCCGCATCCATGATCAGCAGTTGCCGCCACTCTTCTTGTTGAGGAGATTTTGCCACTTCCAAAGCTGTGCTGAGGCGCTCTTGGAACTTTCGCTGGCCGTCCACCCAGCGGGCCGTGTCCATCAATGTCACCGGACGGGACCAACCCACGGCAAACCCAACTAAAACCAAAAGCCCTGCGGTCAAGCCTGCTCCCGAGAGGATGGTCGCTGGAACTGGGAGCAGCTTATAGACGAGAAGCGCCAGCAGCCATACGATTGCACCCGCCAAAAGACCTTGCCACACACACCGCCACGCGTTCTGCCATCGACGGCGTCGGGCAGTCCGTTGGAGAACCGTTTCGATAATTTGGATTTCGCTCATTGCTTGGAAATAGAAAGATTGATCGCGAGGATAGTTTGCCTGCCCGCTCCGGGCAAGAAATCACTCGCCGTCGGTTTTCCAGACGCCGTTTCATTCATATTAGGATAGACCTCTTGCGATCAAAATCGTTCCGCCATTTTTATCGCGCCCAGTTCGACTAGAAACGCCGAAGCTTCGAAACTTGGTGCCGACGACCTTCATCCTTAATCCGGCAGTTGGATGGCCGAAAGAAACGAAAAATGCCGAAAGAAAAGAAGTTCTGAGGCAGCCGCCATTCACCCGGTAGGTGGGTGGCCGCGTTTGCGTAAAGCCCTCGAATTCTCTCGTTTTTTTCGGCTGAACTGCTGCTCTTAGGATCATTGCTTTTCGTATTCTCCTTTGCCGACTCGTTTTAGTACAGTGAAGCCAGCGTTCTTAGCTCCAGAAATCGAAAGCGGTTTGAGCTTGATGGGCGAATTAAAGGTCGAGAGAAGTTTCCGGACAGGTTTCTTGCAAGCCGGACAGTTGGTTAACGGCGTGGCTGTAACCGGGCGTCGCAGAGTAAACTTGCCTCCGCAAACCTTGCAGTCACCCTCGCATAGCTCGTATTCGTAAAGCGGCATATTCCAGTATGTCAGGTTGCCACGCAGCTTTCAAATCCAGCTCTCATCTTCTCTTCTTCCAGCTCCTTGCCGATGAAAACGAGCTGGCTCGTTCGTCTTTCGTTCAAATTCCAAAATCGGTCCGGCGTTGCATCGAAGCTCATCTGCACTCCTTGGAATACGACTCGCTTGGGCTGCCCTTTGACGTGAAGAATCCCCTTGCTTCTATAGATATTGGCGCCCATCGCGGTAATGACTTGGCTGAGCCAAGCTTCTATCTTTTTAAGATCGAGTGGACGGTCCTCGGATATGTAAAAGGACCTCACGTCCTCATCGTGGTGGTGATGCTCGTGGTGATCGTGAACGTGGTCCGAGCTCGCGGCGGGGTCTTGATCATGATCCTCGGAGGTGGTCAACGCGGCGGGTGTATTCTCTGGTAGGTCCAACGGCGCGGTCAAATCACGGGCTCGAACATTCAAAATTTTCTCGAGACCGATTTGTCCTCTTTGAGTCTCGTAAATTCTGGCCATGGAATTGATTTTTCGGATGCGTTTGCCCACACGTTCTAAATCCGCCGGTGCCACCAGATCCACTTTGTTTAATAAAATAATATCGGCAAAGGCGATTTGAGCGCTCGCTTCGGCGGCATCTGAAAGCTCCTTCTCCAAGTGTTTGGCGTCCGCCACGGTAAGGATCGCATCGAGTCTGAGCTTCTTGCTGAGATCAGGCAAAAAGAAAGTCTGCGCGACCGGGCCGGGATCAGCAAGACCAGTGGTTTCGATGATGACATAATCGAATTTCTTTTGCTTCTGAAATACGTTCGTCAGGCTCTTGATCAAGTCGCCCCGCACTCGGCAGCAAATGCAGCCGTTGTTTAGATCCACAATCTCTTCATCGGCACCGATCACCAATTGATTATCAATGCTGATAGCTCCGAATTCATTGATGATGATGGCGCATTTGTAGCCGTGGTTTTGGGATAATAGCGAGTTGAGCAAGGTGGTCTTCCCGGCACCCAAAAAGCCGGTAATCACAGTGACAGGAATCGGATCTTTCAACTTCATGCGGGGAACTATCTCACGGGATTTAGGTTTAACATAGCAGGAAAAGCGTCCCAGCGAGGTCGTCTGAACAACTGGCGACTCTCAGCCCGCCACAGTTCACTTGAATGGACGCACGCCTGAGGATAACTGAGCGGCGATCCGGCCTCTTCGACCCTCGGAGGGTATCACTGCTTCAGTTCGGCAGGCATTAAGACGGACGTTGTCCAGGCCGCGAATAGACTGTTCTCGTGCTAACCACTACATGGCGATCGGCGACTTCCTCGATTTCGGACGACCCATGCCGCTGAACCTTCTCCGAATCGGCCGGTTGTTTGAGGCGAGCGCGACCCATCTCGCCCACTTCACAAATATCGAGAGGCTCGTCCACCCCCTTGAGGCAATACGGCCCGTGGTTGACCCATGAAAGAGGGCCAATGCCCTCGATCTGCTGGCCCTTGAGCACTTGCTTGGCGTTGTCGTAGGCAAAGCGCGTCATGAGGATTTGGTCGCCTTCTCCGAGCGACATAACTCGCGCCGAAGTGTCCACTTGGATGCCGTACAGGTCTTTCGATTTCCCTGGACCGTTCGTTTCCTCGATGAAGACTTCGCCGACGTGAATGCCTATCCTATCGAGCAGCGGACGGCTGCTCCCTCGGGCTAGCTCACGAAGTTTCGATTGCGTCAAAAGGGAAAATTTAACAGCGTCCGAAGGTTTGGCGAAAGCCAGAAAGAATGAGTCGCCTGCCGTGCTGATTTCCTCGGCCGTCGGAAAGCGGCTGAGGTTTTCGCGGACCACCGAATGATGCCGTTGGATGAGGGTCACCGCCTCGCGATCGCCCAATTCTTGCTTGAGTTTTGTCGAGCCCACCATGTCGGTAAAGAGCAAGGTGATCAACCCGATGCGGTGCTTTCTTTGGAACTCAGCCACTTTGCCTCGCTGATCCAATGCGCTGTGCAAATCCAGCGCATCCGAAAATTCGGATACGAGCGGATCATTTCGTTCGAGGACAGGCCGCAGAAGAATCTGAGATCCATCCGTGATCTCGACTTCCTTTCTGTAGGTCTTGAATCCTGCCTTGGTCACCTCGATGGTATGGAGTCCTTCTCTTATCCTGACCTTCGCGGGAATGTTGCCCACCAGCGAACCGTCCACGAAGACTTCGCAATCTTCGATTTCGGCGACCACGGAGAGTGTTCCACCCGGTGATCTAGCAACCGGAATCGCGGGACTGTTGTTAACTCGTGCCTGGGGTGAATTGACTGGGGCAGTCGCCCTTACAAGAAGTTCGCGGTTTACGTTCGATTGAACCAAACCCAGAGTAAGATCCTTTAAGCAGGGGAATAACTGCTTCTCCGCAAGAAACTCCGCTCGACCTTGGCCATTGTCCCAAACCGGGACAACTGTTCCCCTCAGACCGGCCGTCGTCGCGTGCTGCTGAAGAGTTCTCAGGACATCAGATTTTGCTGGGCGGCTCATCCCTCCGAACGACGCGTCAAGGAGAACGATCACTAAATCCACCCCGCCTCTCTTGATATGCGCTACTGGGTACTTGATGACGTTTTCGGACGACTCATTCATGGCTGTGTTCATCATGATCTTAACTAACTTGCCAGCAAGAGGTAATCCAGCTAGGACCCGAATTTCAGTTTTTCGACGGTATTTGTAATAGCCGATTAAGTCAACGCCTTATGAAGATCCCGCTGTCTTAACGATATGGTTCCCCGCTGTTTTCGGTGGAATCATTTCCGTGTCCGGACAGGAGAACTCACTCCCGAGGAGTGCGTAGAGTTTG
>CAMAWP010000271.1 GCA_945861765.1 Akkermansia muciniphila
CAGTCAACTGCCGGGCTATTCTCGAATCTCCCTCCGGGAGACGAAGGTAGCCAATAGGTCCAAACTCCAGTCAGCCCGGCGGGATGGAAAAATGGTCTTCATCCGCTGTGCACCTATTCCACTGAAAACAGCGGGGAACCCGACACCAAGCAGCAAAATGATTCAGAGAGCAGCTCATTCCAAGTTGCTTTCAAGTTGAGGTTAAGGCGCGCCGGATGCCGGGCGGCTGGCGAGGCGCGAGGAAGGAGCAAATCCACAGTGATCTGTGACTGACGAGCAACGAAGCCAGACGCCCGGCAAACCAGCGAATGACTCTCAACTTGAAAGCAACTTGGAATTAGATCTTCCATCCGGCACGATACTCCCGCTTGACGTATTGAGCTGCTTCAGGAGCGTTCGTCGCCTTCATGTTGGGGCCGTCCCAGTCGAGCTTCTTGCCGACGCCGACGCGCATCGCGACACAGCCGAGCAAGATGACTTCGGCCAGATAGGCAGCAATATCGAAGTTCGAGTAAGCCGGGGCGCCGCCTTTGATCATGCGTATCCACTCCGCCTTTTGCATCTGGTCACCGCCGCCCGGCCCTTCATTGCGCGGGATGGTTTGCGGGACGGCCTTGCAAGCCTCGTGCTGATTGCCTGCGGTGAATTTGGTTTCATTGTCGGCCAGCAAAAAGAACTGCGAGCCGTAGTCATCGGGAGAAAATACTTTGCCTTTGTCTCCAATGACCAGGCAACCGCTCGGTGGCAGACCCGTCCGCAAAGCCACAATTTCCTTCGTAATATGCGCGTGCGGACGGAGGGCCTTGATCGACTTATCGTCGGGGCTGCCATCATACCACCAGAACTTCAGCGGTGGCAGACCTTCGCGGGCGGGGAATTCGAAGCGGATGCGAGAGGTTTTCGGATAGGTTTCAGCGTGCATTTCTGAGGTTTCTTCGCACTCGATGACGTTGGGATAGCCAAGTTTGAGGGCGCGGAATGGCATGTTCACCGTATGACACGCCATGTCACCGAGGGCACCGGTGCCGAAGTCCTTCCATCCGCGCCAGGCGAATGTGTGATAAACGCCCTTCTTGTACGGCCGCATCGGAGCCGGACCCACCCACAAATCCCAGTCCACGTTGTCCGGAATCGGATCTTCGCCGGCAGGGCGATCAATGCCTTGCGGCCAGACCGGTCGGTTGCTCCAAACGTGGAGTTCCAACGGCTTTCCGATGACGCCTGCTTGGATGACTTCCACCGCGCGGCGCAACCCGGTGCCAGCGCTGCCTTGATTGCCCATTTGCGTGGCGACCTTCATCTCTTTGGCGAGCCGTCGCAACGTGCGTGCCTCAAAAACCGAGTGAGTCAGCGGCTTCTGCACATACACATGTTTGCCCATCTTCATCGCCATTGCTGCCGCGATGGCGTGATGATGGTCTGGCGTCGATACGGTAACAGCATCGATCTTGTCGCCAATCTTTTCGAGCATCTGGCGGTAATCGCGAAACTTCAGAGCGCTTGGATAAGTGCGGCCCTGCCGCCGGTTATTTGCTCCACCGCTGGCAGGAGCGTTCGACGCCGTCCTGGCCTCGAGCGTCCCTCCGTCGATATCGCAAAGAGCGTAAATGTTTTCGCCCAACTCAGCGACGTCGTCCGTATCGCTTGATCCCTTGCCGCCGGCACCGATGACAGCGACGTTGAGTTTGCTGTTCAGGTTCTGCCCTCGCAGAATGTAAGGACCGCCCAGCGCGGCAGCGCCAACCGCCAGCGATGAGTATTTGAGGAAGTGGCGGCGGTTAATGGAAAGAATTGGGGATTTGGAGGAGTGTGGATCTGACATACTATTTTCCTTACGCTTCAGCCTCACGTTGCACAAGGCAATTTTGCAATTGAATCGGGAATCAGAGCGAGCGTATCCACACATTGCGGAACCGCACCGGGTTGCCGTGGTCCTGCAAGATCAGCGGCCCTTTCTGGCCTGTGCCCTTGAACTCAGCCGCCGTGGTGGGCTCTGCCTGGATCGGCACATGGTCCTGCACCAGCACGCCGTTGTGGAACACAGTAAAGGATCCAGGTTCGCCCCCTTTGCCCTCCACCGATGGCTTCGGCGCATGGAAAATGATCTCGTACGTTTGCCATTCGCCCGGTTTCTTTGAGACGTTGACGAGTGGTGCAAAATGGCCGTAGAAAGCTCCGGCTTGGCCGTTGAAATACGTCTTGTTGTTGTAGGAATCGAGCACCTGTATCTCGTAACGTCCCTGCATATAAACACCGCTGTTGCCGCGGCCTTGGCCGTCACCTTTGACCTCGGAAGGACTCGCCCACTCGATGTGGAGCTGAACATCTCCGAACTCTTCCTTTGTCCTGATGCTCCCCGTTTTGTTGACAGTCATGAAACCATCCGCCACAACCCATTTTGCATCACCGCCATTCATGCTTTGCCATTTTGACAACCCCTTCCCGTCGAACAAAACAATCGCGTCCGATGGCGGCCCACCGGCCGATCCCGAATCGACTACCTTCGGCTCTGCTCCGCTGCTTTTGTCTGCGGCAAGAAGGATGGAAGTTGTGCCAGTAATTCCAAGGGCTGCCAAAGCCACGTATGTCAGCCATCGGTTCGAAGTTATTCGATATTGCATAGTGTGTATTGTGTTGGTCTCTCTGATTTCAAATCCAAGGGCAACCTTGGATGTTTTTATTTAGAGCGCGATGCCACCGAAAAAATTCAATCGGAATTCGAGCGCCGGCCACCACCCGGCCTGGGCCCTCGCTGTCCATCACCTACGAAGAGGATTCCTACTGCGGACCATCACGCAGGATCCATCTCCGTCAGCGACTGATCGAACGGGCACGGAATCATTCAACGCTCGCTCCCGACGGGTCTTGGAATCCATCGCCCGCCAACCGCTTCGCATGATTTCGGACATCGAGCGGCCAGGTCCCAATCATCTCGTTGAAACGCTCCTTCTTGCCTGCAAACAAAGCCCGCGTCGCTTCCTCGAAACCGGGTTGATCCCCTGCCAGAGCAGACATGAACCGATAGGCTGCCTCACGCGCTCGCCGCACGCGATCAGTGCCGGCGTTGACGCGTCGAGCCGTCTCCACCAGCTTGCGAAGCGCCACGGAGGCACCCCCAGGCTGACTGCCTAGCCAGTCCCAATGCCGCGGCAAGAGGGTGACCTCGCGTCCGACAACGCCCAATTTGGGACGACCCACTCCTCGTGAAACCATCTCGCCAGGATCATCCGGAGCCGCAACCCTCCCGTGCTCTCGCGACGTTGAGCCAAGCCGGTTGAGAACCTCAGTAGCCGTCCCACGAAAATCCACCTCGACCTGCGCGCTGGTGATGCCATCGAAGATCAGAATCGATTCACGGCTGCTTCGATCGATAGCTTCCTTAACTTTCAACGCGACCCGCTTTAATTGACCAGATGCGATGCGGTGGAAGCCTTCGAAGGCGATGTACCACGTTTCGGGAGTTTCATGCGTTGCGGAGCCTTTCGCTGATGTCATCATTGGCCTGGTTTTACCCGGATGTAATAGCAAGGTCAATAGTATCCGGGTAAAATATGTTGAGCCTCAGCGCAGGAGCACGGCCGTGGCACAACATCTTGCCTCCGCCCGGATGATGAGTGCCGTGGTGTTGTCGCGACCAGAGTTCGCCACGGAAGCGGCCACAATATCCTGGGCTGGATTGAAATTGTTTTTGTTCGCGTCTCGCGGGCGCAGCAATTCGACGAGCTGTTCGTTGTACAGGCCATCCGTCAGACCATCCGAGCAAAGGAGAAAAATGTCCCCCGCTTCGTAACCCACCGCGCCGACTTGCGGGTCCACGAATTGATTGCCCCCGCCCAGAGCCTTTTGCAGCGCGCTGCGGCGCGGATGATTACGCGCCTCGCGTTCGTTGATTTTTCCGCTGCGAAAGAGCCAGCCGACGTGCGTGTCGTCCTGGCTGAGTTGTTTGATTTCGTTGCTTCGCGCGGGTAGAAAATAAATTCGGCTGTCCCCGATATGGCCGAAATACATCCAGCCCGGCGTGAACCAACACAAGCTCATCGTCGTCTCCATGCCGTGACATTCCGTGTAGGAATTGCCGAGATAAACCAGCGCGCGATGAATCTCGCTAAACAACTTCGTCAACACCGCCGCCACTGCGTCGTCTTCGCCACTGGCGGTTTTGCGAAACGCGCGGGGCAGTAGCGTGGTGATCTTCTCCACGGCAATGTTGCTGGCGAACTCGCCCGCCTTCGCGCCACCCATCCCATCGCTGATGGCAAAAACGAAATCAGCATCCGCTGTGGAAGCTTCACCAGTCTTTCCCAGCCTATGAACTTCGCGAGCGTCGAATTGCAGGCCGAGGAAGGAATCCTCGTTGTTCTTCCGCACCTTGCCGATGTCCGAGAGGCCGGACCAGACCAGCGTGCCGCAGGTTTCCTTGCGTGGCTCCTTGGGCGCGTCGGGCAGAATAGTGGCGAACTCGAAATCAATCAGGCAAAACCGGCCTTCCTTCTGGCGATACGTCACATTGCGAATGTCCGGATCGTCGTGGCGCACACCGAACTTTTCCAACTCCGCAAACAGTTCCTTCGTTCGTTCGGCATCCAGATGCTCCACGCGCGTGCCGCAATTGGAAGTGATGATCCGTAGCTTGTCGGCGTCGGCGTCCAGCAAGCGTGGAACGAATGGGCAAACGCGCATTTCAAGATGCCGCAACACGCGCACCTCGTTGGTGAATCGCTCCCGCGCGTTCGCGCCGTGATACGATTTGATCACGCGACCATCATACGTCAGATGCACCGTCGCCCTGAGTGTGTCTTTGACTTTCAACATGGGAATGAATCTGGGTTAACCTGCCCGAATAATTAGTGGAATCGGCTGGGAAAGGGAAGGGCGTTCATGCGCGCCACGTTTCCGGCAGCGTCGCATCTTTTTGAACATCGCGGTCAATTCTCAACAGCCCGAAGGCCGTTGATCGCTCCGGACCTGAAACAGCTCAAAAACTTTTTGCTTGCATCAAACCCTTGTCGGCAGCGGTTCAAACGCGCTCATGCAATTCGCAATGCAAAAATCTTGCGATGCGGCACTGACCTTGCTGAAATGACTGCCTATTGATTGCGCCCGAATTTTGTACGACGGCGCGCTCGAAATAAAACCTGATTCACCGAAACGAACGAACAACAACCACCACCCACATGGCTAAATACAAATTAGAATACATCTGGCTCGACGGTTATGAACCCGTCGCCAATCTCCGCGGCAAAACTCAAATCAAGGAATTCGCCAGCTTTCCCAAGCTCGAACAGCTCCCGATGTGGGGCTTCGACGGCAGCTCGACGCGGCAGGCCGAGGGGAAAACCTCGGATTGCATGCTCAAGCCTGTTTCGGTCTATCCCGACACCACCAAGAAAAACGGCGTGCTCGTGATGTGCGAAGTCATGATGCCCGACTGCACGACGCCGCATCCGAGCAATTCGCGCGCGACCATTCTCGACGACCCCGGCGCGTGGTTCGGTTTCGAACAGGAGTACTTTCTCTACAAGGACGGCGTGCCGCTCGGGTTTCCGAAGGGTGGGGGCTTCCCGCCGCCCCAGGGGGAATATTACACAGGCGTCGGCTACAAGAATGTGGGCTGCATCGCCCGCGAGATCGTGGACACTCACCTTGATCTGTGCTTGGACGCGGGCATCAACCACGAAGGCATTAATGCCGAAGTGGCCAAAGGCCAGTGGGAGTTTCAAATCTTCGGCAAAGGTTCGAAGAACGCCGCCGACCAGATGTGGATGGCTCGCTATCTTCTCATGCGTCTCTGCGAGAAGTACGGCGTGGACGTCGTCTGGCATTGCAAACCGCTCGGCAAAGACGTGGATTGGAACGGCTCCGGTATGCACTCGAACTTCTCCACTGCCCACATGCGCGAAGTCGGCGGAAAGGAATACTTCGAGGCGCTCATGGCAGCGTTCGACAAACACAAGAACGAACATATCGCCGTCTATGGCCCGGACAATCATCTGCGCCTGACGGGTCTGCACGAAACGCAGTCCATCGATAAATTCAACTACGGCATTGCCAACCGTGGCGCGTCCGTCCGTGTGCCGCACAGCTTCGTCAACAACGGCTACAAAGGTTACTTGGAAGATCGCCGCCCGAATTCGCAAGGCGACCCCTATGCGATCGCAAGCCGCATCTTGCAAACTATCGCCACAGTGCCCATCCCCCGTGCCCCAGGGAAGAAAAAGTCTTAAAAGCATTTCAACCCGAAAGGCGTGGCCGCAAGGTCACGCCTTTTCCACCCTGTATTCGCGCGCCCTTGCGGGGTGAATTCAATTTCCATGCCCGTAGATTTGCTCTCAGCGGGCAGGTATTCCGGCAGATTCATCGACAACTTCGGGATGCACCGGGGGATCAGGCGAATGCATCATTGGTATCGGCATGAGGGCGTGACGTATCGTATAATTCGGGCCGTGAAATGCCGTGCTAGCCTTACCCAGACCGATGATCGCGCGCTCCGGCTGCCGCGTCCTTGGAAACTAAAGAGCCGGCCTTCGGACGGGACCGGTCGCGGTCGAACTGTTCGGGGAGCGCTTGTCAACTTCCCGCCGAACGCATCCGCTCATACGAAATCGCTGCTTCCGCCCGAGTCTTCACCCCCAGTTTCTCGTAGATCACGGTGAGCTGATTTCGCACTGTCTTCTCCGTTACGCCAAGGTCTGAGGCGATTTCCTTGTTGAGTTGTCCGCCTGCCACGCCTTCGAGAATACGCCGATCTTTTGCCGTGAGTTCTTTGAGACGGGCTTCCAACGTCGAACAGGGCGTGAGGCGGCCAAGGAGATGGCGCGTGACCAACGGATCCAGGACGGCGCCGCCCGCCGCCACTTTGAGCACCGCATCCGCGATGTCACCCCCGGTAATCGTCTTCAGCAAGTAACCATCCGCGCCGGCGGTCAAGCCGGCCAGAACATTGGCTTCGTCGCCGTATGAAGTCAGGAAGAGAACTTTGGTCACGCACGAGCTGAGTTTTACTTCCCGGCAAACCTCGACTCCCGAACGGTCCGGCAAGTGGAGGTCAAGCAGCAGAACGTCCGGATGCAGCCGCGCGCAAATGGCCACGGCTTCTGCTGCCGTGCCCGCCTCTCCGACTACTTCAAGCCGTGGTGACTCGCTCAACACGGCGCGCAGACCCGTCCGCACGACATGGTGGTCATCCACAATGACAATGCGAAAGCGGATTGTTGGGACACTGGCGTTTTCGTTGGCCGATTTCATGAAGCTCTTCTCAAGGGGATTGTTCATCGTGGAGCCTTTCTTCAGCAAATTGTCGAGGTGAACAAAGAACATCGAACATCCAACGGGAAGAATGCTTTTGTTTCGAGGTTGGATGTTCGAGGTTCAGTTCGCAGCCGTGCCAAACAAATGAGGTGGGGCGAGACTCCGTCGAGCCCTGATTTTTTGAATGGTCGCATACTCCAACGACACGGATGACTTCGATCATTGGCGACAGCGCCATCAAAGCGCGGACAGCCTTGTCCGCGCGTCCTGCTGCCGGACATTTCACACCCTCGCAGCGCAGATTTGCAATCGATTTGCATTCTGCGGGCCACCGACAGTTCGAGCGCGTACGTGTTAAGAGGGTAGGGCATCGCTGCGGCGATGCCCTGATTTCGCGTCGATGAGCGAAGCAAGGTCGGTGGGCTCCAGAGCTGCCGGGCCAGAACTTCGCTACGCTGGTTCTGGTGAGAATCTGGGCGGCGCGGCAGCGCCGCCCTACCACGCTAAACACAGACTCGAACCCGCTCGAACGCCTCAACGCTCTGCCGATTAAGAATCGGCCTGCCCGCCGAAGCCTCGGCGCAGGCAGGCGATACGGCAGAGTGCAACTCTGCGCTACGGCGGACAAGGCTGTCCGCGCTCCGAGGCCGTTTTGCGCGTAGGTTTCGCGCGGCGGGTTCTCTTGCATTCTAAGAGTTCGCTTTGGGTTCATCATTTGTCCTGGCGTGCCCGGGCTCGAATTCTCTCTTTGGATCATGTCCATTCGGCGGCAGGGTCGAAAGCAACTGACCGCCAAACGGAAATAGTGTCAACGTCAAGCGTGTCGGGCCGCCGGGGCGGGATTCGATACACAACCATCCATGCCACGCACGCGCCCTGCGTTCGAGATTGGCCAGACCGTGGCCTTCGCTCGGTCGTGCGGCTGACGGCTCAAATCCTTTCCCGTTGTCAGTGATTGCAAAGAGCACTTCGCCTCCACTGGCGCGCTGCAATGAGAGTTCGACGACAGTTGCATGGCCGTGCCGCAATGCGTTGCTGACTCCTTCGCGCGCCGCCAAAAGCACATCGAGCACGGCGGCCGGCGGCCATCCATCGCCCACGCCGGGATCGGCGGTGAAGTGAAGCTCGGTCGCGGCCGTCTGTCGGAGACGCTCGACCAATTCAGATAATGCTGCCGCCGCCGACTGCGCCGGCGATACTCCGGGATCGAGCACCACCAAATACCCGCGCAGTTCCGAGACAACGTGATCGAGTTCGACCAAGTTCGCTTCGAGACGCTCCTTCTCGAGCGCGTTTCCCAGCGAACGCCGCAACTGCCCAAGGCCGAGGCCGATGGCGTAAAGCGATTGGATCGTGCCATCATGCAAATCGCGGCTCATGCGCTCGCGTTCTTTCAGCGCGATTTGCAAGCGGGCCTCGGATTGTCGGAGTGATTCCGACAGGTGCTCGGCTTTCGCGCGTCCACGCGCCTGCGCCAGGGTAATGCCGGCCAGCAGCAAACTCACGGGCACACCGAAACCCGCCGCCAGCCAAGGACGATAACGCAACGATTGCGCGATGAACACGGGCGTCGTGTAGAAATAGATTGACCAAGCCTCGCCGTACCACCTCATCCCATCGACTCGGCTCTTGTAAGGGCGATGACTCGGGTCTCCAAACCGCATCACCCCGCTTCGGTCGTTGAGCCAGTGTTCGCGCTTCGGTTCTTTCCAGGCAAACAATTCGAATTCGACAGCTTTCGGTTCCTTGCCAAAAACGCTGTCGAACAATTCATCCGCGCTGAACGAGGCGAAGATCAGCCCGCGGAACATACTTTCGCGCACGGCCACCTTGAAATTGTGTTCCTGCGGCGGCCCGGCGGCCCAGTGCTTGGCTAATTCCTGAATGCCGGCATAAAGCGGCAGGTACATGGTAAACCCTGAGCTTTCGGGCTGGCCGCCGCCTCGCGGCAGGCGTTTCTTGCGTGAGAGGTTCGGTGAGTCCGACTTGATCGCCCGCTGAGGCACATCCTCTTTCCAATCGTCGGGGTAAAGTTCTGTCCCGTATGGGATCGGCGGCCGGCCCGGGGCGTGAAAGGAATGAATGATTGGAAGCCAATTGCGCCGGGGCTCTTCTCCTGAAGACGAAGGCTTCCGGCCTGGATCTCGACTCATGATCCACTCGGGCGGTTCAAGCCTCCACTCGGCATTCCCCAAATAAATGCCACAGCCCACCTCGACCAGACCTGGGAAATTGATTGTTGGAGCGAATCGATCCATCTGCAAATTCCACTCGGCCGGAGTAACGACATCACGGACGTCGAAGAATTCCCGCAGTGCGAGCAACCCCGCCTCGTAACGTTCCGCACGGGTTTCGATCAGTTGCTTCGTATCGCGAACGAGCCGGTCGAACCTCGCGGCATCCTGCAGCCGCGCCTCGCGGGCCAAGGCAATCGTGGCGATGGCGGTGACAGTGAGACCGATGCCCAACACGCCAAGCACCGCCAGCCACAACCTCCACCGGAGGGCGACACGAGGCAGCGAGAAGTTCATCAAGGCATTTCTACCAGTCCATCCGCTCCCCTGTCGAGCCGCGCCCGCCGCCGCGATGTCCCGGCCGATTCGGGACAAATGTCCCGAACCTGCCGGGACATTGTCCCGAAAAAATCGGGACATCGTCGGGACATTGCGGAGCTGGCAAAACTGAGGATACATCTATCAAATAGGGCCTT
>CAMAWP010000272.1 GCA_945861765.1 Akkermansia muciniphila
ACCTTGACGAAGATTCCGGCAGTTAAGCAATCGCGGGAGAATCCTCCCGAATTTTGAAACAATTTTGGAACAATCCAAAATTTGTTAGCCAAACTGTTAGCCATTGGCTTTCCAAACCTCCTAAACACTTGATGCACTCGCAGAAGCGAATGGAGGCGAGGGTCGGAATCGAACCGACGACTCGATTCCGTCTGATAGAAATGCTATTTATCTAATGTTTTCAACGTATCTGAACACGGTTGACACCTGTATCTGTTGTCACTATTGTTGTCACTAAGTATGGCATCCATTCACAAACGGGAACGGTCTCCGTACTATTACATGCACTACCGCGCCCCGGACGGGCGGCGAGTGTACAAGTGCACTAAGCAAACGGAGCGTTCAGCGGCTCTGGCGTTCGCGTTGGAGCTGGAGCGGGCATCGGCGCTAGCAAAGCGCATGGAGCTGACGGAAACGGCGGCACAGGAGGCACTGGCTAGCATCCTCAAGTTTACCGGTGAGACGTTGCGTCGTGTCACCATTGCAGAGCACTTCCAGCAATGGATGGCAGGCAAGGAGGCACGCAAATCCGCAAGCACGGCGGAGCGGTACGGGGCGGTCGCCAGATTTTTTCTCACCTCGCTAGGCAACAAGGCGGGTAAGCCAATCACGGCTCTAGTGGCGCGCGATGTGGATCGCTTTCTGGATGCGCGCTTGAAGCAAGGCGTGGCTCCGCGCACGGCAGCGTTGGATGTGAAGATCATCCGCACAGCACTCAATGCGGCGCGTCGGCAGGGATTGATTACCATCAATCCAGCCGAAGCAGTGGAACTTCCAGCGGCTAAGGGCACAGAGCGCGGCACCTTCACCAATGAACAGATACGGATGCTGTTGAAGGAGGCAAAGGGCGAATGGAAAACGCTCATTCTGCTGGGCTACTACACCGGCGCTCGGCTTTCGGATTGCTGCGCCATGTCGTGGGAGCATGTGAATCTTGCCAAGGGTACGCTCACGTACACACAAGGCAAGACAGGCCACAAGGTGGCGGTGCCGTTGCATCCGCAACTGCTGGCGCATTTGGAGACGTTGGCGGGAACGGATGAAACAGATCCGCATATCATGCCGGGCATGGCCAACCTCAAGAGCGGCGGACGGCACGGGCTGTCGCAGACGTTCAAGAATATCATGCGCAAGGCAGGCGTGGATTGTCAGAGCGTGAAAGGCGCAGGTGTGCGGCGCCAATCCCTGCGCACGTTCCATTCGTTGCGCCATTCCTTCACCAGCGCACTGGCCAACGCAGGCGTGTCCGAAGAACTGCGCATGAAACTCACCGGCCACACTACCAAAGCCATTCACCGAGGCTACACACATCACGAACTGGCCATCCTACAGGCCGCCGTGGACAAGCTGCCGGGATTGTCCATCTAGCGACCAAGGGCACAGAACATTCTTGCCGCTGGGCTTAGCCAAACCTCGTTGACACTCTCCCACGTTGGGCCACCCTCGCCATGAGCCATGGCGAACAAAAAGAAAGTGGGCCAACCTGAGAAGGAGCTAGAGGCGCGCTGGTGGTGGCGGCGCTTGGCCTTTTGTGATGTCTCACCATTAGAACACACGACAGATTTTACGAAAAAGCTGACGTTGGAATGGGAGCTTAAATTTGGTCAAGCCCTTCGATATGAGTTTAGCTCTTGGGAAAAGAGAATCGAAGTTGCCGCTTGGAGGTACGAGCTAGTGCGGCGGATTCAACCGAAGGTGGAACTGCCTTCATGGATCGAGTTGCCATCATTCACCCACGGTTTCCTTGTTCCAGCTATTGGACAGAATCTAGCTGTGTGTCCTGCAAGGATTCCTATCACACCGCAGCAACAAGAGCCCGGATGGAGCGAGCCGATGGGGCCCTGTCAATGTGACTTGCGGCTTGACGACACCACGCTCTGCCGATGGTTTTTATCGTGGGTTAACAACCAGCGGGAGAAACAAGGGCTTCCAGTAACACTCTTTCCAAAGCTAAGCGGCAAGCGCAGAAGCTACAATGTAGGCAACCGGAATCGCAAGGTCTCGTGGCGCTGGCCGGAGTTGATGGACATCCATCAATTGGGAAATCGGGCCTTGAATAACAGTGAGCGCCCGTTGAAGACCAATGCAAAACGAGAAGCCGAAGCGTGGGCGGAGAAGGCACTGGGAGCCTTGAAGTCCTCTCGGTTGCCGCAGTTTGCCTATTTGCTAAGACATGAACCAAACAAACAATTTACTCGCTGGCTCCTTGAGAACTTCGTGAAGGAATTCCCCAAAGCGAGAGAATCATCCCGCGAATGATTCTCTCATTTTGGCGACTGGTGGGCGGTGGTCTATTACCGCTAGATGAAAGATTCATTCAACGCAGATGACAGCGCCAAGCATGTCATCCCGGAAGTGGCACCGGTGGTTCGCCGCAAACTCTCACCCCAAGTCGCTGAGCTGATAGCGCAGCGCAACGGGCTGCTTCCTGTGTGGGTTCGTGCGCCCAAAAGCGGCACGGAACATTACACCGGGTTCAGCCGCGCCAAGCTCTACGAGATGGCAGGCGATGGGAAGATCCGTTCTGTGTCCATCCGCGAAGCCGGACAGGTGAAAGGCGTGCGGCTCTTTGAACTGGCCAGCATCCTTACATTCGTGGAGTGCTGCGAAACAGAGGCCAACGCCAAGACGAAGGGCGGACAATGAATGATTGGGAGCGAAGTGTCACAGGCAACCTGCCCGATGTGTCCGGCCAAGAGTCCGAAGGCGTCGTACGCTCTGTACCTGATACCCAGCAGCGCCAGGGGATGGCGTTGCCATCGCAGTGGATCACATTTCATACACCGTCGCAGTGTCGTGAGTATCAACCGCCCGAAGGCTATGTCTTGGTCGGCGACTGTCATATCATGCGCGGTAATATCACGCTGATCGCTGGCGCGGCGGGCATTGGCAAAAGTCGTGCAGCGACGGCACTGGCCGTTGCAGGTGCGACAGCGCAAGATTGGTTCGGCTTGCCAGTTCATGGGCGGTTCAAAACGGCCATCTTGCAGGCGGAGAATGGGCGTTATCGGCTCAAGAACGAATTCGCCGAACTGGCAGATGCGTCAGACTACGAGCTCGATAAGTTCATCCGTGTGAGTGAGCCGCCACCTTATGGCATGGTATTTCGCAGCCTGGACTTCAGGCAGTACTTAACGACATGGCTGGAGGATTTCTGTCCTGATGTGTTGGTGCTCGATCCTTGGAACAATATTGCTCACGACGATGGGCAGAGAGATTACCGGGAAGCGCTGGACAATATCCGAGCATCCCTGCCCAAGGGCGATTCCGCTCCAGCGGTCGTGATTGTGGCGCACACGCGCAAACCTAAAATCGATGGCCGCCCCGTTGGGCGGGCTTTGCTCAACGAGGTTTCCGGTTCGCACGTCATCGGCTCTGCTGCACGGTGTGTCTTTGTCATGGAAGCAGCCAGCGACGATCAGACTGACACGCGAGTCGTGTGGACTTGCGCCAAGAATAACGACGGAGAACCTGGCCCGCGGAGCGCATGGCATCGGCGCAATGGCCTGTTCACTCCGTGCCACGACCACAACTGGGAGGGCTTCGACAATCCCCAAGGCGAGGAACGCGCCAGCATCACCGAGACGCACATGAGACAGCTGTTCGCCAATGGCCGTCGTTTGCCTCGCAGGCAAGCTTGCGAGAAATTGATGGCCATCACCGAGCTGGGGCAGTCGGCTTGTTACAACGCGCTTAGCCCAAGTGGCCGGTTCAAGGAGCGTCTCCGTGAAGAGGGCAAACTGCTCGCCTGGTTGGAATAACTTTCTTTCCTTCCACTCCACTAGGGAAAGTGGAAGGAAGGAATTCCTTCCACGTGGAATTCTATCTGGAAAATTGGTGGAATTCCCGCTGCTGCCATCCTTGGCGCTTTCGCGAAAATTATTCTGCACCTAGCTGGAAGATTCTCTCTGCGGTACACCCTCAGGAAAGCAGTCAGGGAGCACCTGCGCAGACCATCGCTAAACGAGAGATGCGGTCAACAGAATGGCGCAGCGAATCAGCCCATGTAGCCGGCCAATAGCCTAGTACAGATTGATCTATCTCACAGACCGCGAACGTAATTGGCGTTCGGTTTACGGAGTTGGTTTATCCCAAAGGAACCCCGCCAATTTGCCATCGATGACATTCAAACACTTATTAGCCGGCAAGTTTGCCGGCGGGATTGACATAGTTAATTTAGAGATGTAGAAAGGGTGTGTGCCAAAGAATCGCGTGCCGACTCGGTTCGGGTTTCGATCCGGCGAGAAAGGGACCCACACCAGCAGAACCATCATGCTGGAGGAACTTTCGATGTTGCTGGAGAGCCTTTCCATGGTTGCGGGAAGACATGACTACTTGGCTGCCATTATCGAAAATAATGCTCTGGGCAAACAAACGGCGGCAACGCGAAAACTCACTGCACAACGGTTGACGGAACTTTACGCCCTCGAATCGGGCGTCCCACTGTTCCGGGTTCTGCGCCGATTCTGGCAGGATGACGTTCCGGGGCGTCCCTTGCTGGCGTTGTTGTGCGCGTTGGCCCGTGACCCGTTGTTGCGTGCCACAGCCGAACCCGTGATTTCCATGTTCTCCGGCGAGGAACTTTCCCGGCAGAAAATCACCGACGCTATCCGGTCGGCGGTCGGTGGCCGGTTAAATGACGCGACGCTCGACAAAGTCGTGCGGAATGTTTCGTCCTCGTGGACGCAGAGCGGCCATCTGCAAGGTCGCACGCGCAAGTTCCGGCAGTTAGTCCGGCCAACTCCACTTACGACAGCGTATGCGCTAATGCTCGGCTATCTGGAAGGACAGCGCGGTGGCCGGCTGTTTGAAACACCCTGGACGCGTGTGCTGGATGCGTCGCCAGCGGATCTCCGCACTATAGCCACCGAAGCGAAACGGTTGAGTGGTTTGGATTTGAAGGCGGCGGGCGACGTGGTTGAAATCGGTTTCAACACAGTATTAACTCCCCAAGAGATAAAGGACTCCTGTGTCACGCATTGACGAACTCGCCGAACAATACGAGCGGCACATTGCCGCGCCGTGGCAGCGCAACTTGGCCGGTGCGCAACGTATCATCTTCGTCGTCTATCCGAAGGAGGACGAGCGGCGGATGCAGATGAAGCTGAAAGAGTTTGAACACCGCACCAAAGGCGCGGGACACGGCTGGCGTGAAGTGGATTTGACGAACGAGTTTGCAGAGTGGATGGCGGCGGAAGAATACCGCGAGGAATACTTCCGCCACCCCGAAGAGCTGGTGCACACATACGACCGGGGGTTCAAAACCGCGTGCGTGGACCGGCTGCGGCAGGCGCTGACGGATGAAGCCTCGAATGACGACAGCGTGCTGGCCGTGCATGGCGTGGCCGGTCTCTACGGGTTCACTTTTCTGCACGAGGTCATGAAAGCAGTGGAACCGCTCATCTGTGGCCGCGTGGTGGTTTTCTTTCCGGGAACGTATGACCAGAACACCTACCGGCTGCTGGATGCTCGCGACGGATGGAACTACATGGCGACGCCGATCACCGGCCTGGCGGGCAAATAAGGAAAAACTATGAAGAACCGAGACATATTCCTGCGCGACCCCGCCACGGCCAAGCTCATGAACAACGGGCAGGCGCGCATCAACGACGGAATGACGCCGCAAGAGTGGGCGACGTTGCGCGAGGAACTTTCCAACTTCGTGTGCGAGGGCCAATACGCGGACGGCATGCTGCGCATCTTTGAAGCGTTTCTGGGGCGCGTGGACGGGACAGACCAAAGCGGCGCGTGGGTGAGCGGGTTCTACGGCAGCGGCAAGTCGCACCTGCTGAAAATGATTGGCCACCTGTGGATGAACACCGAGTTCCCAGACGGGGTGCCGGCGCGGAGTCTTGTGCCGAAGCTGCCGGCGGAAATCGAAGCTGCGTTGAAGGAATTGGACATCAAGGGGCGGCGAGCGGGCGGGATGCACGCGGCATTCGGCGCGTTGCCATCCGGCAGTGCGGAAAGCACGCGGCTCACGATTCTCGGCATCATGCTCCGCTCATGTGGGCTGCCGGACCAATACCGGCTCGCCAAGTTCTGCCTCTATCTGAAGAACAACGGCTTCTATGACGCAGTGAAGAAACTGCTCGAAGCCGTAGGCAAGGATTTCATGCGCGAACTGGAAAACCTGACGGTGAGTCCCGTGCTGCGGGACGCGCTGCTCAAAGTGGACCCGCATCTCGGCAATGCGGATAGCTTGCGCGCCCTGCTGACGAAGGAGTTTTCGCAACCGACGGACATCTCGACAGCGGAGTTCCTTCGCATGACGCGGGAAGTGCTGGGCAGCAATGGCTGTCTGCCACTGACAATCCTAGTGCTAGATGAAGTCCAGATTTACGTCCGCAACAACCTGGAGCGCACGCGGGAAATCGTGGAGGTCGTGGAAGCCCTCAGCAAGCAACTCGACTCGCGGCTACTGGTGGTCGCGGCGGGACAAAGCGCGCTGAGTTCCGACGTGCCGGAGTTTGGCTGGATGCGGGCGCGGTTCACAACCTCGGTGGAGCTATCCGACGCGGACGTAGAAAACGTGACGCGGCGCGTGCTGCTGGCGAAGCGACCGGAAAAAATTGAGGCGGTGCGCCAAGTGTTGACGACGCACGCTGGAGAAATCGCGCGGCAACTTTCCTCGACGGCGATTGCGACGCGCACGGCAGATCAAGACATCCTGGCGGATGATTATCCCATCCTGCCGGTGCGCCGCCGGTTTTGGGAACATGTGCTGCGAGCGGTTGACCCGGCTGGCACGAGCGCGATGTTGCGTGCCCAACTGCAAATCATCTACGAGGCGTTGCGCGGGCTGGCAGAAGCGCCGTTGGGGACGGTCGTGCCAGCGGACTTCATGTTCGAGCAACTACAAGCCGGCATGGTGCAACAAGGCGTGCTGCTCCGCGAACTGGAGGAAACCATCCGCAAGCAAGACCGGCTGGCGGCGCGGCTGTGCGGCCTGATTTTCCTGATCCGCAAACTGCCGCGCACTTTGGGCGCGGACTGCGGCGTGCGGGCGACGCCGGAAATGCTGGCCGACTTGCTGGTGAGCGACCTCGCCAACGACGGCACAAAGCTCCGCAAGGACGTGCCGGTGACGCTGCAAAAGCTCGTGGATGAGGGCATCCTTTTGAAGGACGGCGAGGAATACAACCTGCAAACGAAAGAGTCGCAGGAATGGGACAAGGAGTTCCGCAACCGCCAGACGCAACTCGGCAGCAACGAATCGGTGATTCACCAGAAGCGCGACGCGCTGTTGCAAGCCGCGCTGCAAAAGGAAATCAGCACGGTGCGCAAGAAACAGGGCGTGAGCAACGAACCGCGCGAGCTGGTGCTACACTTTGCGGATGCCCCCCCGGACGTGACGGGGCAGAACATCCCGGTGTGGGTGCGGAACGAATGGCATGCCTCGCAAAAGAACGTGGTGGACGCGGCGCGGGCGGCGGGCACGGACAGCCCGATCCTGTTCGTGTTCGTGCCGAAAGCGGCGGCGGAAGAACTACGCCAGCAAATCATCCGTGCCGAAGCAGCACGCACGACGATTGACGCGAAGGGCGTGCCTAGCACGCCGGAAGGGCAGGAAGCGCGCAGTAGCCTGAACACGCGCTTGAGCGACGCCGAGCGCGCCCGCGACCAACTCATCGGACAGATTGCCGGCAGCGCGAAAGTGTTCAAGGGCGGCGGCACAGAACTGTTCAACCTCACGCTCACGGAGAAAATCCGCGATGGCGCAACCGATGCGCTCGACCGCCTATTCCCGCGTTTCAATGAAGCGGACCACAAGGCTTGGGAGATTGTCAAAAACCGAGCCCGCAAGGGTGATGATTCACCGTTGCGCGCGGTGGATTACGAAGGGGCTACCGAGCAACATCCAGTCTGCAAAGAGATTCTGAGCAAGGTAGGGAGCGGGATTGAAGGTCGCAAGTTGCGGGAGCTCTTCAAAAAGAGTCCATACGGTTGGCCGCAAGACGCGGTGGACGCCAGCATCGTGGCACTGCACACGGGCGGGCATCTACTGGCCCGCTACAACGGCCAACCGGTGGCGGTGGGGCAACTCGATCAGAATAACATTTCCAAGACCGAGTTCCGCACTGAGACGATCACGTTGAGCGCCACCGACAAATTGAAACTGCGCGGCCTATTCCAGGATGGCGGCGTGTCGGCCAAAGCCAGCGACGATCTGGAAGCGAAGGCGACGGAGTATTTGGACGTCGTCGAGGCGCTGGCGAACAAGGCCGGCGGCGCTGCGCCGTTGCCGGAAGCGCCGAAGACGACGATGCTGGCCGACTTGCGCACCCGCGTCGGCAACGACCGGCTCAAAGGTTTGCTGGACAACGCGGATGCGCTCAGGGCGGACGCCGCCAAGTGGAATAAGCAGGCGGAACTGGCGGCAAAACGCGTGCCCGAATGGGACAGGCTGAAACAATTCTTGTCTGCCGGCACGGGCGTGGGTGCGTTGGCGGAAACGGTGACGGCGGCAAAAGGAATCCTCGATGGCCGGCTGCTGCTGGACAACTCCGACCACGTGACGCCGCTGCTGAAACAGGCCGCAAAAGCGTTGCGGACGGCGGTAACGGGCTCGCATGGCGCGTTCGCCAGCCGGCACGCCGAACTGCTCAAGGAACTGGAAGCCGGTGATGCCTGGCAGAAGATTTCCGGCCCGCAACGCCTCGCCATCATGAGCGAGGAAGGCGTTTCCACCGTACCCAATCTGGAAGTCGGATCGGATGAAAAACTGCTGTCCGCGCTGCAACAAACGCCGGTGTCGAGCTGGAACGACAAGACGGCCGCATTGACCGCGCGATTCCAGAACGCGGCGCGCAAGGCGGCGAAGCTGCTAGAACCCAAGACGCAATGCGTGTCGCTCAAGAGTGGCACGCTCCGCACTGAACCGGAAGTGAAGGCGTGGGTGGCGGAGCAGGAAAAGATGCTGCTGGAAAAAATCAAGACCGGCCCGGTCATCATCGAATGAGCACGCTCTCTAAAGAATATCGGCGGCAACTGGAACGTGTCGTTCTCGCCGCCCGTGAGGAAGCCGAGCGCGGCGCAGCGGCGGCGCTGGAATCGTTCGGCGTGGCGGACGCAAAGTTGCCGGGGCATCTGGATGACGCGGGCAAGAATCTGCGGCGCAAATTGCGGGCGCATGGCCGGCAAGTCGGCGACGTGCGCCGGCCTGATGATTCGCAGGAAGTGGAACATCTGATTCACGAGTGCGCTTACGAGCATTGGCATCGGATGTTGTTCGCGCGGTTTCTGGCGGAGAACGGTTTCCTGATTGAGCCGGATTCCGGTTTGGACGTGGATTTGGACTTCTGCGAGGAACGCGCTCGCGAGACGAACAGTGACAAATGGGAAATTGCCGCCGGCTTCGCGCAGCGGATGTTGACTGGCGTTTTCCGGGTGGATGATCCGGTGCTACAAGTGCGGCTGCCAACGGAGTTCCGCAACCGGCTCACCGCCCTGCTCGCCAGCCTGCCCGTGGAGGTGTTTACCGCTAGCGACAGTCTCGGCTGGGTTTATCAGTTCTGGCAGGCGAAGAAAAAGGAGGAGGTCAACGAATCCGGTGTGAAGATCGGTGCGGATGAACTGCCGTCCGTCACTCAACTGTTCACCGAGGATTACATGGTGGACTTCCTCTTGGACAACACGCTTGGCGCATGGCACGCGGGCCGCGTGGCGGCACTTAACATTTCCAAGTTCAAAGCCCAAGATTGCCCAACAGAAGAAGCGGCACGGAAAGCCTGTGCGCTGCCTGGCTGCCCGTGGAAGTATCTCCGCTTCATTCAGAAGGACGGCCATTGGACTCCCGCCGCCGGCACGTTTGACGGTTGGCCCAAAATCGCCAGGGAACTCAAGTGCCTCGACCCGTGCATGGGCAGCGGGCATTTCGTGGTGGC
>CAMAWP010000273.1 GCA_945861765.1 Akkermansia muciniphila
CCGGGATTGAAGGAATCATCGAGCGAGCCGTTGGGATGGAGTCGCGCGATTTGTGGACGCATCTTGCGCGCCATGGAGGTGAAATCGCCGGCCACGAGGATTTTTCCATCCGGTTGCACGCCGACGAAGTTCACCACCGCGCGTCCGGAGGTGCCCGTCGTGAATTCAAGATCGAGCCGGCCATCAGGATGCAAGCGCGCCAAGTCCTGCCGGTCGTGATTGTCAAATTTCCGAAAATTGCCGCCCACGAGAATCTTCCCGTCCGTCTGCACCGCCACGGAATAGACGTCGCGATAGTAACCGGTGCCCGTGCCGGGAGTGAAAGCGGTGTCCAGAGTGCCATCGGCGTTCAAGCGCGCGATGCCGTTTCGGCTCTCCCCATTCACGAGTCCGAAGTTTCCGCCGACCAGGATTTTCCCGTCCGGCTGGAGCGCCAACGCATAGACATTGGGAAACGGTCCGGCGCTGGTGACGCTGGTGACGAAGTTGGTGTCGAGGGTTCCGTCTGGATTCAAGCGAGCCAGGCTGGCCTTGGTTTTCCCGTCGATGGAACTGAATCGTCCACCGACAAGTATTTTGCCGTCAGGCTGCAACTTCAGAGCGTAAACGAAATAGTTTTGCCCCGTTCCAATTTTTGCGTCGAAGCTCGCATCCAGGGTGCCATCGCTCTTCAGGCGCGCGAGGTAAGGTCGCTCGACGTCACCGACCTTGGTGAAGTAGCCGCCCACAAGGGCATGACCATCCGGTTGCACGGCGAGCGCTCGTACGGTCCCATTCAGTCCGTGGCCAAACCCGAGGTCGAAGCTCAAGTCCGCCTGGCCGGGCGCCGAGCCGTCGATGAGAGCGGCCTGCGTTCCAAGACGTCCAATTTCGAGCGCGGCGATGAGGAGCAGCAGGGTTCTCATACCACGAAGCTCCCTCGGTTACGTTTGCCGAACTTTCGCCGATCCAGGCCCGAAGGACGTTGCGCCTTGACGGAGGTGTTGCTCAACGCCGCGATTTCCGGCGTGTGCGGCTGGCCGGCCACCGGTTCGGCAGTACGCCCGGTGATTCCAGATGGCGGAGCGATGGCGGCCTGCGTTGCTGTTTGTGTCGTGAGGAATCCGCCCTCTGCCAGAGGGATGGGGTATTCCAAAAGCCCGACGCGATTGACTTCACTGAGCAGGTCGTGTTTCGCCAGCAGGGCCTCTTTCTTCATGCGATTGAACGTCGCATGGAAACCGGCGGAAGCCACCGGTGGAGAAGCGGCGCTGGAAGGCGCTTGGAGATCCGCATGGGATGGAAAGATGGACGGCACGAGCACCGCCAGGGTCGGTGTCGCGCAGGCCAGCGACAGCACCGCTGTCTTCAAGATGGGAGAATGGATTGGAGTTTTCATGACATGAGCAGGTTCGTGTTTTGTTGTTTCATCGTTCGAGAAATCATTCATTGCCCCTTGATGAGGGGCAGGAGATCAGACGGGTTGATGGTCTTCACGCGTTCCTGAATCTGCGGCAGGTAGCGGCTGTGCAATGATTTCGCCTCGACCAGCGAGGACGAGAACAGTTCCTTGAGTTGGATGCCCGCGACTTTTCTTCCGCCTGCGTAATACTGCTTGGCCACCTGTCCAAGCGCGTAGGTGCTGGCGAAGGAGAACGCGGAACTAGTTGCCTGTTCAGCGACGCCACGGCCCAGCTTGCCCATGCTGCCGCCGCCAAATTTGCCGATCAAACCACCCAGCAACTTGCGCGCGTAGTCCTCGACGACCTGTGACGTCAGCCCCACGTCCACCGTCGCGAGGAAGTCGCGGATGTGGCCGCGGTCGAGTTCAAACCCGTGTTGCTTGCCGATGCGATAAACCATCTTCATTTGTAGCGGAATGATGGCCATGGTCGTCAGCGATTGAGGAAGCAACGTCTTCTTTCCACAGTTCCGCCTACCCATGACAAGAATGCTGGCCATGGTCGCCAGCGATTGAGGAAGCAACTCCAGTGCGCCGTTGAGGATGGAGTAGTTCAGAATCATCTTGTCGCTCTCGGCGTTCACTGCGGCAACGCTTTGTCCTTCTGCTGGGCGAACAGCAACCTCAAACGACCCGTCGTCGATTCCCTGTGCGACGGGCAGCGGAAGAGCGGTGATGGCCTCAGCCTGTTTTAGAAATTCGGCGGCGGAACTCGGTTTCAAGCCAAGGGCCGAACGCAGTTGTTCGAGGAATGCTTTCTCGCGCTCATCGAGCACGCCGTCCGCCCCGCAGATGCACACCGCCATCTCATAGGCCATCGCCCGGGCGACGGGCGATTCCAGTCGCGCCACGGTGTCCGCGATGGGCTGGGGCTGGGTCACCGCCTCTTTGTAGACGAGCACGGGATCGAAGCGAGGGGCGTCCAGACCCTCCACGATGCGTTTCACTTCGTCGCGCTCACAGTCATCATTCTCGCCATCGGCATAGGCGGCCATCACGCACAAGGCCAGCAGGGCGCCGCGATCCGTTTCAGTCAGGGTATTAGTCATAATGGTAATCTCGTTGATGGTGGTTCATTCGTGGTTCGATTGGATGTCGCAGTCTTCGTTGTCATTGCGAACCAATTAGCTGCCGACATGCCAGTCGGTCGGGATACCAAATCGGGCGGGAATCAATGGATTCCGGCGGTGCGTGACAGACGCCAGATACGGAAGGTGAAACCTCAGTGGCCGGGGATGAAAACCGATTGAGCATCCGCAGATGTTCACGGGCCACTCATCATTCATCCGACAGACTGGCATCAACTCAACCGGGGAATCATTCGGTGTCCGGTATTTCCAGCAGTTCGCGGGCAGTCCAGTGTTCAATCCGGTCATTTGCTTTTTCTCGAATGACTCGGACGGTTTCCGTCGCGACTGCTGAGGCGTGGTTCCCCCATTCTTTATTCTGCCGGATGCAGGTTAGAATCGCGGCGATGTCCTCGTCGTTGGTTAGCGTGCTGCCCCAGGCGAGCATGACGCCGTTCACTGCTGGCCTTTCACTGCAATCGGCCCCTGTAGTCCGTGGAGGCCGATGCGAATCAGCCGAGTTGGTCCGGGTGAGTTCAGTTCGTTGCAGAGTTGGTTGAAAACACATCACTCCTCAGTCACTGGCGTTGACGACCGCCAGTGAGAAGAGGGAGCAGATACCACAGCAGGTAAAGCAGCGAAGTGACGAACGCGGCCACGTAGGTCATGGCGGCGGCGTTAAGGACTTTGGCAACGCCAGCGTGCTCGGCCTGCCCGGAGATGAAGCCCAGGTTACCGAGCATCGCCTTGGCGCGACGCGACGCGTCGAACTCGACCGGCAGCGTGACGAGATTGAACGCCATGATGATGCCCCACGCCACGGCCATGACCGCCAGTCCGGTCACGGTGGAGAGCAACCCGGTCGCCATACCGATGAGCGGCAGGAACGCAACGATCTGGCTGGCGTAGTTGGTCACGCTGACCGCAGCCATACGCAGATGCAACGGCGCATAGGCCGCCTGGTGCTGGAGTGCGTGACCCGCTTCGTGCGCGGCCACGCCAAGAGCGGCCAGCGACGTGCCGTGGTAATTTTGCGACGAGAGCACGAGCCGCTTGTGTCGCGGGTCGTAATGGTCGCCCAGCATTTCGTCGTGTTCGACGATTTCCACGTCGCGGATGCCGGCGCCACGCAGTATTTCGTGCGCCGCCTCCGCGCCGGTGTAGCCAGATGTGGCGGGCACCTGGCTGTAGCGCCGATACATGCGTTTGACCTGCCACTGAGCGAGCAACGCGATGGCCAGCGTCCCGACAAAAATTAGAATCATCATGATAGGTGAGAGTTAATCGTGTTTCAGCGAAGCCCAGAGAGCGCGCGTTTCTCACGGCGGCTCGCCCGCCACGCTTCTTCGGGGACGAATTTCACTGGAGTGGATTCCTGCGGGAGAGCGACGGGCGGGCGGATGGTGATGACCGCGCACGGGGCTTTGCGTTGCAGCTTCTTTGTGACGCTGCCGAGGAACAACCGTTCGAACCAGTTCTTCGCCTGGGTCGCGAGGACGATGACGTCGCAGTCGCGAATTTCGGCGACGCGAAGGATTTCGCGGTGCATCGCGCCAACACGGACGACGGTTGCGACTTCGATGTCTGGGCCGGCTTCCTGCTCAGCCCAGCGGTGGAGGCGGATCTCGGCTTCAGCCTGCAACTCCGCGTCACTCTTGCTCAGCGTCATCATCACCGCGTTGCCGCGGTACAACAAAGACTCCGGGGCGACCACGTGCAGCAGCGTGATGCGGTCTTCCGGGTCAGCGGCAAGGGAGACAGCGAGTTTGAGGGCTTCACGTGAACCCTCGGTGAAGTCCACCGGCACCAGCAGGCGCTCCCATTGCGTTTTCGGCCTGGGCCGGCTGGTGGCCAGCACACGCTCGCCTTTTAAGATTTCGTGCAAACTCAGTTTCATGTTCGTTCTCCGGTTCGTTGTTTCCGTTCGTTTATGTCACAACTTCCTTTAGCTGCCAGTGTGCCACGCAAGTAAACCAGCGAACTGCGGCGTTTCGTGTGGGAATCATTGGGTGAGCCATCGGGATGAGTCCGAAGAATGACCAGCAGATGAGCAGCGGAGGCCAGCCGGGTTTCATTGGCAAAGCGAGGTTCGGGTCAACTCGATTTCCACCCGCGATGGGGATCGGAGAATCGAAACTTCTTCTTCTCGGGCGCAGCGAGACGAAATGGGGCCGACGGCCCTTTCTGACTTGAGGCGACGTTGCCGGGAGACTGCGTCGTCAAGTTGTGGATGGTCTGGAGTAGTAGCGGCAGGTCGAGAGGCTTTTCCATCAAGGCGCGAGCGCCCTCAGCTTGCGCCCAATCGCGTTGGTCGGGTTGCGCGGTGATGATGATGACGGGCAGCGTGGGCTTCAAGCTGGCGAGGTGGTCGAGCGCCTCCCATCCGTCCATGCCGGGCATGTTGAGGTCCAGCAAGAGCAGATCGAACTCTTCTTCCAGTGCGCGGTCGAGTGCCTGTCCGCCGTGCGCCACGGAGGTCACATGATAGCCTGCGTTGCGTAGCACTTTGCTCAGTGACTCGCGAATTTGTGGTGAATCGTCCGCCAGTAGAATCCGTTTTCTTTCCGGGGGTGTCGCGCAGGCGACGGTCGAGGAAGTGGTTGGGATGGGATTCTCCGCGGAAACTTGAGTTGCAGTGTTCATAGGTCAAATCATCGTCAGTCGCCCGCCATGTTTTGCGGCGCACACGCCTTCTCTTAGCGGGCGATGTGCCAGTCCGCGTTGGTGGAGAACAGCTCGAAAACAGGGGCTTTTGCAGTCCATCGCCGCTGGGTGTTGAGTTGCTGTGACCAGCCGGTGGCCACCAGTGGCAGCCGGGCAACCGCCGGTCGAAGCGGCTGAGAGTGGATTTCTCATCACATCCGCAGTATCAAGGCCAATCCGCGCACAGCATTCATTGCGTTGGTGTTGGCACAGTTCTCTCTACAAGCTTCATCGACATGTCGATCATTACGTTGGAAATCGTGATTCTACTCCTGCTCATCGCGGCCAATGGCGTTTTTGCCACGGCTGAGATGGCGTTCGTTGCGGCGAAGAAGGCGCGGCTGCGGAAACTGGCGGAGGCGGGCGACGCTTCCGCCAAGGTCGCGATGCAAATGTTCGAGTCTCCAACTCGGTTTTTCTCCACCGTGCAGGTGGGCATCACGCTCATCGGCATCGTGGCGGGCGTTTTCGGCGGCACGACCCTGGCCCGGGAATTGGCCGAGGTTCTGCGCGAGATGCCGTGGCTGGCGCCTTATGCCCACGGGGTGAGCCTGACGGTCGTGATTTGCGTCATCACGTTTCTCTCCTTGGTGGTGGGTGAACTGGTCCCGAAACGGCTGGCCCTGAACGACCCCGAACGCATCACGCTGTTGCTCGCCCGCCCCATGCACCGGCTTTCCGTGTGCGTTTCTCCCTTGATCACCCTGTTGAGCGCGACGACGGACTTGGTTCTGAAGTGCTTCGGCTTCCGCAAAGGCGTGGAGCCGTCCATCACGAATGAAGAAATCAAGACGTTGATCGAGCAAGGGCACCACGCGGGAGTCTTTCACCAGGCGGAGATCGAAATGGTGGAGGGCGTCATGAAGCTCGACGAGCAAACCGTGGCCGACCTGATGACCCCGCGCGCCCGGATCGTCTGGCTGAACGCCGACGATGCCGACGAGGTGAACTGGCGAAGAATCGTCGCCAGCAGCCACACCTACTTTCCCGTGCGCGAGAAGCGGCCCGACAAGGTTCTGGGCCTGGTCTCGGTTAAGGCGATGTGGGCGAACCTCGCCGTCGGCGCTCCGTCGCGCCTGCGGGATTTGGTGACGCCACCGTTGATTGTGCCCGGCACCCTGAGCGCGACGAAACTGCTGGAGACCTTCAAACAGCACGGGAAACATCTGGCGCTGGTCGGCGATGAATTCGGGCAGATCGAAGGGTTGGTGACGCTCATCGACGTCATGGAAGCCATCGTGGGTTCCTTGCCGGCGGATGGACCGCGCCACCAGGAGCTTTGCCGGCGGCAGTTCCCGCCGGCTGCTGGTGCTGATCATGGGCGCGACGAGCGCGCTCTCGGCGTTCATGAATAACACCACCGTCATGCGTGCCGAGCGGCGCGCGATGGATGCACAACGGCGTCCTGTTCAAGTTGTCCTTGTCGCGGTAGGTCAGGCCGAACTTGGCGGGCACGGCGAAGTCCACCTGGTTGGTGGCGATGGTGAATTCGCGGCCGATGTGGTGGCCGTGCGCCAGCACCTCCAAACCTGCACGTCAATCTTCGGCCCGTAGAACGCCGCTTCGTTGGCGACCTCCACGTAGTTGATGCCGGATTCGATCAACACCTTGCGCCTCGGGTGACAACGTGGTTCAACTTGGGCACAACTTTTCAAATTCAACTCGCGTTAAAATTTCCTGTGAATTGCCCGTGCGGCTCGCACCTCGGTCAACGCATTAAATCAAATTCCGCTCGTCCGCTCAATCAAAACTCCGTTCAACGCAAAGCCGCGAAGGCGCAAAGGAAACCGCGAACCACGCAAACCACGCGAACGCTTCTCCCTCTCCGCCTCGAACGGGGAGAGGGCTGGGGTGAGGTGTCGAATTCAACTGCTGATTGACGCTGATTCACAGAGTTGAAAGCCCGCAAGATAATAACCCAGAGCAGCGCCCTGGGTTAATCTTCAAAAAGATTACACGCCTTGGAAGGACGGCAGATGTCGCCAGCCAATTATTTGAATCCGATACCGCCCAGCAATTTTTCCTTCTCGGGCGAAAGCGTCCCACACTTAAGACGATGGCGCTGGTTTGTTACCCAGACGCCGAGTTGTGGATTCTCCTTCCACTTCACCGGCACACGACAATTTCCGAATCGCTCCTTGTAGGCTTTGAGTTGATCGAAGCGAGTTGACCATTCCTCTTTGTGGCTACCGGAACGCCAGTCGAAACCGATTTCGTCGAACCGTCGCTGCCGTTCCGGTTGCAGTGTCCCACTCTTCCGATATTGCCGCTGCTGACTCAACCAACGTCCGAGTTGTGGATTTTCAGGCCATCGGGTTGGAACATCGCAGTCGCCATGGGTTTGCTTGTATTGCAGAAGTTCATCGAAGCGAGCCTGCCATTCCGCGCTAATTCCATCCCCATCTACAAGCACCTTGCGACTGGATGCCCACACAAAGCCAAGGGCATCAAGCTTTGCAATGCGGTCAGCGGAGAGTTTCCTACTGTTTCGTTGAGTCCGCATGCTGTTCACGAAGCGCCCGAGTTGTGGGTTCTCCGGAATGTTCATCGGCATTTCGCAGTGCCCGTGCTTTGCCTTGAACGCGGCGACTTCCGCAAGACGATCTTCCCATGTCCCGACGTCGCGGCTTTTCCAAGTGAACCCGAGGCCGTCCAAGAGTTTGATTTCTTTATCGGAAAGAGTGCTGTGCTTGCGCCGTTCGCGTTGATTACTCACCCACGCAGCGAGTTTCCGGTTTTCCTTCCAACCATACGGCACATTCGCATCGCCATTCGAGGAGTGATACTCCTTGAGGTGTTCAAACATCTCGCGCCATTTCAGGTCTATGCCCTCGGCGTTCCATTTGAAGCCAATCGTCTCAAGCATGGTTTTCCGTTCCGCGTTCAGACTTCCTCGTTTGCAGAGCCAGCGCTGGCGGTGAGTCCAATCAGCCAACTGTTCGTCTCCATTTGATTCAAGCCCGACTTCGCAGTGCCCGTGCTCACCGGCGAACTCTTTCAACTTCTCGAGATTTTCCGACCATTTTTCTTCGTGTGCATCCCAGCGAAAACCAAGCTTGTCGAGGAGGCTTATCTACTCCGCAGTCATCACGTCGAAATCTTTGCCGTTGGGTTTGTATGTGCCTTTTCGGCGTTGCCGCTGAATCCAAACCCAACTCGCCAGCTTGGTGTTTGCGTAACTGCGCGTGACATGGGGATTGCCGTGTTCGCTCGCGTAGGCTTCCAGTTCGCGATACCACTTCATCCAAGTGTCCTGACCCTTTTGAGTCTGGAAATCCCAGACGAAGCCAAGCTCATCCAGCAGTCGAATCCGTTCGGCGTAAAGCATCCCCTTGTTGCGCCGTGTCCGTTGAGCACTTACCCAACCGGCAAGTGCGGGGTCTTCCTCCCAACCCGTTTCAACATTGCAATGGCCGAACCGCTCCTTGAACGCCTTCAGCTTTCCAAACCATGTATCCCACGATGAATAGAGACTGTCCAAACACCGGGTCGTAACGGCCGACCGAAGCGCATCCAGTCCCAAACGCGGGCCACCGAAGTCAATGCGGTCGGTGAATCGGCTGTCATCGAATCCTTTACCGCGTCCCTTCTGCTCGCCGACGTAGCGGATCAATTCAGCGAGGACATCATCCTGTTCTTGGAGCGAATTGAGAACATCCCAAACTTCATCAAACTCCGCACGATTGACAGCGGCCTCGACCGTTTCACCAGTGGCCAACTCGACGTAAAGTGGCACAAGCACATAACCCCTCGTCTTTCCGGGCGAGCGCCGCATCGCGCGTCCGGTCGCTTGCACGATGTCCACGCGACTGCGGCGCGGCGAAAGAAACGCGACCATGTCCACGGCGGGAACGTCCACGCCTTCAGTCAAACAGCGGGCGTTGGACATTACGGCGCGGGTTGCCGCCCGGAAGCCACGCATTTCGCGCTCGCGCCGCGCTGTCGGCATCGTGCCGTTGACGTGGAACGTCCCGAACTCCGGCAGGTGAGTCCGGACGCCCTCGCTGCCATCGGAAACGAAAGAGGCGGCTGATTCCACTGTCTTGTGAAAAGTGAACACCTTGCTCGCTCCGTATTTCTCGATGGCATCGCGCAGAGCAGTTTGATTGGCGACTTGGCGGGCGCGCACGGCGTCGCCGTTCACCACCACTTCACTGCGACTCAATAGTTCGTTCGCCACCATCTCGGAAGTGATGACGGAAATGATGACCTTGTAGCCGCAGATGATCCCACGGCGGGCAGCTTCCGCAAACGTGAGGTGGTAGGCTTGCGGGCCATAAACCTCCGGGTTGTCCATGGAAAATAGCAATTTGGCTTCGCCTTCGCGGTCGCGCTGGTGCGGATTGTAGTGGCGCGGCGTGGCGGTAAGGAACAGACGTTTGCGAATGGGCCAGTTGGCGTCTTCGAGGGCGAAACCGTAATTGCGCCCTTCACGGCCAGCGGTCTTGTGTGCCTCATCGAACACGGCCAAGTCGAACGCCTCACCCGGTTTCAATGCCGCGCCGACCACTTGCGCCGACTGGTAGGTGGAGAAAATAATTTTCGCGCCGGTAAATGGAGCGTCCAGAAACTCGCGCACGCTCGCAACATCGGTGGAAACCTCGAAGTCGAGGTCGGACTGTTTCGTGTCAATCGCATCCAACCCTTCCTTCACCGTCGGATCGGAGCAGACGCACAGACAGGCGAGCGTAGGCAGATTTGTTTCGCGCAGC
>CAMAWP010000274.1 GCA_945861765.1 Akkermansia muciniphila
GACGGCTCGCCAGCGGAGGGAGCGGGGCCGAGTTTGTGAAAGTTTGGGACCTCGGCACGCTCCAGGAACTGATGACCCTGGGAGGCGGTTCCTTGCTCCTGCGCGCGCTCTCGCGTTGTCGCCGGACGGCAAAGTGCTCGTGAGGCGCGCGGAGACTGGACTTCTTCACCTCTGGTGGGCTCTGTCCTGGAAGGAAATCGAAGAGGCCGAGGCAGAACAGCGCTGCAGTGATGTCGGCGGGCGCTGAGAGTTTAGAGCACCCATCACTCACCAATCGCGACGCAGGCGCAATTAGAAAGTGCCGCTGGCCGCGACGGACCGAGCCTTGAACCAGGCTGCGGCCGGCGTTTCATTTCTCTCCCAGGCAATAAAGGAATCGATTCGAGCGAAGGAGCAACTGCCGGCCGACGATGGCAGGACTGGCATTGAAGGCGCCGCGGTTGGCTTCGAGGGAGTTGTCGGCGAGTTGTTCGAACTTTGGTTGGGCGGCGACAACGACCGTGCGTCCGCCGCGCCCGGTGAAGTAGAGTCGGCCATCGGCCAGGACGGGCGAAGCGTAGATCTGACCAGGCGAGGGATTGAGCCGCTCTTCAAAAACGACTTCACCGCTCTTCGCGTTCACGCAAGAGACGATCCCGAGGTTCTCGTGCGCGAAGTAAAGATAGGCCTCGTGGAGAACAGGCGACGGAACATTTGATCCCTTGTTCAGCTTCCACACGACATGGCTGCCAGTCACGTCGCCTCGTCCACCGGCTCGAATCGCCAGTGCGCCATTGGGATTGCGCCCGCCGATGGAATAGACCACGCCGTCCTGCGCAACGGGCGTCGGACACATGTACCAGTTGATGCCAGTGTCGCAGTGCCAGAGGGGGCGGCCGTTTTCCGGGTCAAAGGCGAGGACTTTTTTGAGAATGGCAACGACAACTTCGGTGCGGCCATCCGGCGCGTTCACCAGCACCGGTGCGTGCCAGGACTCGTTGATGCCGCTCGCGCGCCAGACTTCCCGTCCGGTCGTCCGGTCGAGCGCCACGAGCGATGCGCTCTCGACGCTGGCGTTGACGAGGACCAGATTCCGATACAGCACGGGTGAAGTGGCCGAGCCCCAGCCGTTGAGGTTCGAGCCAACTTCGGTGCGCCAGAGTTGCCGGCCTTCGAGGTCGAAGGCGAACACGCCGGACTTTCCGAAGAAAGCATAGACGCGCTCGCCGTCGGTGACCGGCGTACTGGAGGCGTACCCATGGTCCTCGCGGACCCGGTCCTGCTCCGGCAATGCGGCGGGCACTGCGGTGTTCCACAGAAGTTTACCATCCTCCAGATTAAGACACAGGACGTGGCGCTTGAGATTCTCCATGGAGCCAAGTTCGCGCGGCGAGGTCGCGTACCCGGTGAAGCAGGTGAGGAAGATCCGGGGCCCATGTACAATTGGACTCGAAGCGCCAGGGCCAGGCAGAGCGGTTTTCCAAACGACATTCTTCTCATCGCTCCAGGCGAGCGGAAGTCCTTTGGCATCGCTACGACCGTGTCCACCCGGACCGCGAAATTGTGACCATACGCCTTGGCTGACAGGCTGAGCACTTGCATCAGGCCAGCATGCGAGACCTAACAGAAGAGTTGCGACGGCGGACGAACGGCGGAAGTAGAGTCTAAAATGCATCGTGCAAAAAGCTACCCGGCAAAGAACCTTTGGCAATTCTAATCATCCCTGTCGAAGTTGGACCAACGCTTGGACGGCGATGAGGGAAAACCAACCCCCACACCAACCGCTTCGATGGCTTGCCGGAGAAAGTCGAACCAGGCCGACGCTGTGTTGGGCTCGCTTGTCAGCACCGCCACGGCGGCACCCTCGCCGCGCAACTGGTGAACCGCCTCCAGCGGGCACCGGCACACGGATCCGTGACTTTTCGAAGCTGGCTCATGGCGCGTCGGCCGAATTCGGCAGCGTCGTAGAGGATGACCGCAGCCGACTGGTCACATGTTTGCTCCGGTCCTCTCATGCCGCGAATCCGAAGCGGAACTTTTCCTCGTCCGCCTTGATCCGCAGCGAGGCGCAGATGTGCTTCGAGGCCAGCATTCCCGCCGCTGTCTTCACAATGCGATCGAACTCTTTCCTGGGCAGATCGAGTCCTTCGTGCTTGATGGCGTGAAGGGCAATCCCACGCGCCAGCAGCTCCTCGACGAACTCCTCGCACGCGACCGGATCGTCTGTGGAGTAATGGCTTGGCTGGGCGTGCTTCTTAAACTGCGTGGTGTAATCGATCGTGTATTTCGGCATCATAATGGGCCTTTCGGTTGGGTTTTATTTCAGTTGGTTCACCAAAGTCAGACGTGGTGCAACGCGGGCGCGGCCTCGCGCACCTTGCGCACCCAGCGATGAAAAATCTCCCGCGCCACCTCATGACATTCCTCGCGCGCCACAGATTCCGTCACCGTCTCGTTTGCCGGCAGCCAAGCAGCCCGGAAACGCCGCTCCCTGACGAGCAGGCCCGTCGGCCGGAGGAAGGAATCGAGCTTCACCACCATCTGCCCAGCCGAATCGTCAAAGCCCGCATCCGCCGTCACGCAGACCTCGCAATCGCCCTCCGGCCCTTCCACCGCGCCCAGCACTTCGCTCGTGTCGAGAATTTGTTTCATTCGCAATTGTACCGTGCCACGCATGATACCATTCGGCTCGCCGGAGTTTGGGAATTGCTGGACGTATTTTGCTCCGTCCGTGTCTCGGTTCCCACTCCACTGATGGCCAGGAAATATGATCTTCCCGGCTCTCGTTCGGACGTGGCATTTTTAGATCATGTCTGACAAGCTCAGGCGCGTGGCCTCGGTCAAGCAAGTGTTGGTCCTTACTATTAAAACTCTTGGTTTGAAAGGGTATGTTCGCCACCAGTGTCCTCTCGATGATCACCTCGGTTCATCCCATGATAAATGGCACCGGGGTACTCATGACGAAGTGGACGTGGCACGACTACAGACTGCGGAAGCGATCCATGATCGTCAGTCTCTTGTTTAAAGAGTAGCGACTGACACTTGGCGAGTTCTTTCACAGGGGAGCCGCGCCGAAGGACTGAACGACGAGGCGCTCCTGCCAGGTCAGCCGGGTGTTGCGTGTTCGCTGCGGCGGCCGCCGAAACGAATCCACTTTTCGATCTCCACTGCGGCAAAGACGGTCACAGCTACGGCAACGATCCGGAGCCACGATTCGACTGGGATGGGCGCAGTGTGAAAGAGTTTGTTCATCAGCGGCAAATAAGTGAAAAGGAGTTGCCCGCCCAACATCGCCAGCGAGCCGATGATGGTCCAGCGGTTCGTGAACAGCCCGATGGCGAAAAGTGAGTGATTGAGGGAACGGCAATTGAAGAGGTAAATGAGTTGAACCAGGACGATGGTGTTGACGGCCACGGTGCGGGCTGGTGCCAGTCCGGCCTGCTCGACGCGCAATTCCCAAAGAAACAAACCCAATCCGCCGCCGAGCATGAGAAGCGACACCAACCCGGTGCGCATGATGAGCGGAAACGTGAGCAACGGCTCCTTCGGCGCGCGCGGCGGGCGGCTCATCACATCGTGTTCCTTCGGCTCGAAGGCTAGGGACAAGCCGAGCAGCGTGTCGGTCAGGTTGATCCAGAGCAATTGGAGCGGTAGCAGAGGCAGCGGCAGGCCAAGAACGATGGCGCCCAAAAGCGTCAGCGCTTCGCCGAGGTTGGTCGGAATGATCCAGACGATGAACTTAGTGAGGTTGGCGAAGACGCCCCGGCCCTCTTCTACGGCGGCCTCGATGCTGGCGAAGTTGTCGTCCGTGAGAATCATGGCAGCGGCGCCCTTGGCCACGTCCGTGCCGCTGATGCCCATGGCCACGCCAATGTCGGCCTGCTTGAGGGCAGGCGCGTCGTTCACTCCGTCGCCGGTCATCGCAACGACGTGGCCGCGCGCCTGGAGTGCCTTCACGAGCCGAAGCTTTTGTTCCGGCGCGACACGGGCGAAGACGACGGTGCGCTCCGCGACTTCGGGAAGTTCTTCGTCCGGGATTTTCTCCAATTCGCGGCCGGAGAGAGCCGGCAACTTGCTTGTGGCAGCCGCCGTAAGGAGGTTGTGATTCCCTTCGCTAGCAGCACCAGGAGTTTTGAGCCTCCTCGAGTCGGCTGCCACAAGCGGAGAATGATCGAGTCCAATCTGTCGGGCGATGGCACGGGCGGTGACGAGGTGGTCGCCGGTAATCATCTTCACGGCAATGCCAGCTCGCTGGCACTGGCGCACGGAGGCGATGGCGGCAGGGCGTGGAGGGTCCATCATCGCCTGCAAGCCGAGGAAGGTGAAACCGGCGGTGACATGGGCGTGTTCGAGCTTGGCGTGATGCGCCTCCACATGACGGCGGGCGAGCGCCAGCACACGCAGACCCCGCGCGGCCATCGTTTCGGACGCGCGATGCACGGCGTCTTTGTCGAGCGCCACCAGTTCGTTGTGTTCGCCGAGCGCGTCGGTGCAACGTTCGAGCAGTCGCTCAAGCGCACCGACTTTGTAGATGACACGGCCCTTGTCCGTTTCGTGCAGCGTGGCGCGGAACATGTGCTCAGACTCGAATGGAATCGTGTCCAGCACGGGCGTCTGATTGTGCGCATCGGCGCGAATCACTCCGCCCTTCTCGGCGGCGACAAGCAGCGCGGCTTCGGTGGGGTCGCCCTGCACCTTGAGCCGTCCGTCTTCGCGCACGAGTTGCGACTCGTTGCAGAGGACGCCGGCAAGCAGGCACTCGGCGAGCGCGGGATGCTCCGGCACTTTCACGACCGTACCATCGAGGCGGATTTCGCCCTTGGGTTCGTAGCCCCCGCCGGTCGCTTCGTAGAGTTTTCCGCCCGCGAAAATCTCCTGCACCGTCATCTGGTTCTCGGTCAACGTGCCGGTCTTGTCCGAGCAGATCACGGTGGTGCTGCCGAGCGTTTCGACGGCGGGCAGCTTGCGGATGATGGCTTGCCGCTTCGCCATCCGGGACACGCCGATGGCGAGGACAATGGTGACTGCGGCGGGCAATCCCTCGGGAATCGCGCCCACCGCCAGCGCCACGGCCGCCATGAACATCTCCGCAGCCTTTTCGCCACGCGCCACGCCGAGCGCAAACGTGGCCACCGCCAGACCGACGATGACCCAGAGCACCAGCTTGCTGAACTGCGCGATCTTCTTCGTCAGCGGCGTGGACAATTCGACCGCGCTGGAGATGAGATGGGAAATCCGACCGGTCTCCGTCTGGTCGCCGATGGCCCACACGACGCCTTCGGCTTGGCCGCTCGTAATGAGCGTGCCGGTGTAGGCGAGGTTTTTCCGCTCGGCGAGAATCGTGTCCAGCGCGAGCACGTCGGCGTGCTTGGCCACAGGGAGCGATTCGCCGGTGAGGGCTGATTCATCCGCGTGGAGATTGCGGACGTGGAAGAGCCGCAAGTCGGCGGGCACGCGGTCGCCGGATTGCAGCAGCACCACGTCGCCCGGCACGAGTTGCTCGGAGTGAACGCGCAGTTTGCGTCCGTCGCGGCGCACGTTGGTTTCGGTGGCGACCATCTTGGCGAGCGCCTCGATGGCTTTCTCGGCCTTGGCCTCCTGAAGAAAGCCGACAATGGCGTTGAAGATCACGACGCCGAAGATGACCGACGAATCCACCCATTCACCGAGGAACGCCGTGACGCCGACCGCCCCCAGAAGGATGTAAACGAGCGGCTGGTTGAACTGCTTGAGAAATTGGAGCCACGGCGGCGTGCCACGCCGCGCGGTGACGCGGTTCGGGCCGGCTTCTTTCTGGCGGCGACGGACTTCATCTCCGGACAGTCCGGTGGCCAAGTTCACTTCCAGCAACTTCACCAACTCACCGTGGTGGACCTGATGCCAATGCGTGGCTGCCGTCGGTTTCATGGGTCGGGTAACTTACCGCGCTCGCAGGAAATCACAGTTCTCCGGCGACGTATGGTGCAAATCCTTGACCAGCGCGATGAGCGGGTGCTTGGGCCAGTCGGCTAGATGTCGGCGGATGGCGGACCAGTCGGGCGCGCGTTTCACGGTTTGAGGTTCGGCGTTCACGCGGGACATATTACCAACGACCCAACCCGGGCGCGAGATGCTTGTGGGCGATGGCGCGTGCGCGTGCTGGGGTGGGCAGCTTTTGGCAAAATGTTTTCAAGATCCAGCCAACTCGGCGGAACAAATCCATGCAAGTGTCAGGCATTACTACTTAAACTTTTGGTTTGACCAAGTAGATTCGCCACGTAGGTCCAACTGCCCATTCGTAGTTCTCTCGCAATCCACTTCAAGCTCATGGTGGTCTCTCGGCGCAGGCGTAAAGCCACTTGCACCTTGTCAACATCCCCTTTGCGGTGCTGCAGTAATTCATTTCCCTCCCATCCTAAGTGCTGATTGGCTTTGACTATGTCCTGTCGATGATCGCCTAGGTTCATCAAGGGACCAGTGTCGTTTCGGCGGAAGTGACGCAATGGAATTCGATCCATCGCCGCTGGTGATCCTCGCGGTTCATGGAGAGGGAAAACCTCCAAAAATTGGACGTGAATCGAGGCCATGAACCCATCCACTGGTGGGGCGAGACTCCGTCGAGTCCTGATATTCTGATCGGCAAAAATGTCAGGGTTCGACGGAGTCTCACCCCACCCAGGTTCCTGGAGAGTGTGAATTGACGGCTACGACGTCAGGACTTCCGGGGCGATGGGCTCGGGTTGTGCTTCAGCCTGATCGCTGAAGTCGTGCTTGTCCCAGTTCGGGTCCAAGCCCAAGTCCTTGAGCATTTGGAGATCTTTTTCGACTGACTGGTTCAATGTGGTGAGATAATTGCCAACCATCAGAGCGCTGGCGCCCGCCATGAAAATCATGCTTTGTAAATCGCGCAAGTTGATCGCGCGGCCGCCAGCAATCATGATCTCTTGCTTAGGCAGGATAAAGCGGAAGCAGGCAATGGTTTTAAGAATCTCCAGTGGAGGTAGAGGTGGCACATTTTCAAAGGGAGTGCCTGAGATGGGGTTCAGGATGTTAATTGGGACCACGTTCGCGGCAATTTCTCGAAGCGCGAAAGCAAGGTCGCATCGATCCTCCCGTGTCTCGCCCATCCCAATGATGCCTCCGGAACAAATCTTAATTCCAGCCTTCTTCAAATAGCCAATGGTCTCGATTCGATCCTCATAGTTGTGGCTCGTGCAATGCTGAGGGAAGAAACGCTGCGAACTCTCGAGATTGTGGCCGTAGCATTCCAGGCCCGCCTCCTTAAGGCGATCCGCCACCTTTTGACTCTTGATGATACCAAGAGAGGCGTCTGGCCTCGTTTTGCCGCTCTTCGCCAAGTCACGAATCCGGTCGCAAACTTCATCCAGCATCGGACCTTCCTTGAGACCTTTCCAAGCCGCAACGAGTCCGACAGCCGTGATCCCATTCCTGCCGGCCTCTTCCGCTGCTTCGAGGACCGGCTCGGGATCGATAAATCCATAGCGCGGAGAAGCCGTTTGGTAATGAGAGGATTGCGCGCAGAAACTGCAATTCTCCGAGCACGCTCCGGCCTTGGCGTTGACGATGGAGCAAAGATGAATCTTGTTTCCCTTGAAATGCTCGCGGATACGGTTTGCCCACGCCATCAAATCAAAAATATCAGCCGTGCTCTCCAAGCTGAAAATCCAACGGCCCTGATCGCGGCTGATTCGTTCACCCGCGAGCGACCGCTGTCCAAGCTCGGCCAGCCGCGCATGGTTGGGCACGTCAATCAATGTTCCACTCATGGTTGACAGCCTAACAACAGCCCCGTCGCGCGCAAGCCTTCTGTTCCCGCCGAAGCCAAGCACGACTCGTGGTGATGCCGACCTTTGAATTGACACTTTGCGTTCCTGGATTAGCATGAAATTGCTTGAGCCGTTAACTCCGACGTCGCATGAAACTGACTCGCCGCCACAGCCGCGCATTTACGCTCATCGAGCTTTTGGTCGTCATCGCCATCATTGCGATTCTTGCGGCGATACTCTTGCCCGCGCTGGCCAGCGCCAAGGAGAAGGCGCGCCGCATCGCTTGCTTGAACAACCTCAAGCAAATCTCTTTATCCATGCACATTTTTGCCACGGACAACGAGTTTTACCCGTGGCGCTTGCCAATCAACCGAGGCGGTTCGCAGGCACGTTCGAGGGCTTTTTACACTTTCCAGTGCATGAGCAACGAGATCAGCGCGATGAAAGTGCTGGTTTGCCCGAGCGATACAAACAAAGCGGCCCAAACTTGGAGGGCGCTCGGGGACACAAACATTTCCTACTTCGTCGGCGTCGATACCAAGGAGGGCCGAACGGGAATGCTCCTGGTTGGTGATCGGAATATTGAGGGTGGCAGAGCCAATCAGGACTGTCCCGTGGCGCAAGTTTCGGGTGTCGCCATGGCTTTCGAGAGGTCAAATATCGGCAAGATATTTTGGACTGAGAAACAGCATCGCCGAGCGGGCAATGTCTCCATCGGTGACAGCAGTGCGCGCCAGGTGAGCGCGAAAGCGACGCAGATTCTTCTGCACGCAACCGACGACGATGCAAGCGCGTTTAACAATCATATCCTCAAACCCCGTTGAATGTCTTTTTACGGCCGCAGGAAGGAGACAATTGTCCGCCACTTGGTCGCATTGTCGCCCGGGGTTTCGCTGCTGGGATTACCGCCGGTTCCGCCCCAAAGCTTTGTGTCAAAAGCCGCGGGTGTTCTGCTGAAATTGATGTGGCCGTCGCCCCACAGGACATTAAGGCCAAATGGATTCTTGCCGCTGGTATGGGCCAAGGTGCCCCACGTGTAGATCAGGTCGGTCGCAATCGACCGCTGCGCGCTTAACTCCGACTGCTTCGCGGCCACTTGTGTCCAGCCCAGCTTCGATGCGCTCTCCTGTTTCGAAGGCACGTCCGTTTGCGGGAAGTAAGTGTAGGTCGTGTTCACCTGGCCATCCACCGCGTTCATGGGCCACGGGACTTTGGCACTTTCGAAATATTTTTTCTCAAAGACAACTCTCAAATTCTTTTCATGCCGGAGGCTGGAGCAGTAGTAGATTCCTGGGGCTTTCAGATAGTTGCCGGTGTAAAGGTAACCAAAGTTCACCGCTTTTTGTGGGTTAGCCGTCTTGCCTTGGTTTCCCGTGTCCCAGAAGAGCAAATAGCCACGCCAAGGCTGGGAACCAGGAATTCGGTCTGGATCAAATTCCGGCGGCGGGAGTCTGTCCAGATTGTCGTCGGAGTACAAGAATAGCGAAAGGCCGATTTGGCGGAGGTTGTTCAAGCAACTCGACTGCTTGGCTTTCTCCTTCGCGCGGGACAGCGCGGGCAAGAGCATGCCAGCCAATAGCGCGATGATGGCGATTACGACAAGGAGTTCGATCAAAGTGAATCCTTGAACCGTTAGGCAAGAACGAGAGCGACGAAACGTCTCTCGCCGGAAAGAGTGCAGGCCAATTAGGATCATCAAGAGTTCACAGTAAGACTGCCACCCCGATGATTCAATTGAAAATCCCGCGGATGCTTCGCTCGGTTACGGCACCTCAAGGAACGCACCCTGGCTCATGTTGGTGTAAGATCCGCTGCCGGTTGTGGTCAGTTTAACCGCGCGAACTTGATACATTTTTCGGCCGGGCGTTGCCAAGGCATCTGCGAAACGATTTTCGGCGATCGGATTTGGAGTCAATCGAACCCATGGTCCGTCGATCTGGTTAGTGGACCGATAAACAAAATAGTTCGCGCCCACTTCCGACGAAGCAATCCATTCGATGGGAGCATTTGGCTCCGAACCCTTGCGCAAGGCGTCGGGTGGCGTCAGCACCTGGATTCGGAGCGC
>CAMAWP010000275.1 GCA_945861765.1 Akkermansia muciniphila
GACGCTGCTGGCGGCGCCAGGTGTCGAGTTGCTTTTGCAGTGCGTTCAGATCGCGCGTGGAAAATTCGTCCGCCTCGGTGGTTGATTTCATGCCGCAACCCTAGCTCGTCCCGCCCGCTACCTTCACGCACTCTTGCCGAAGGAACACCGGATCTCTGAACAGCGGCTGACCGGCCTGGTCACGCCGTGCCGGCACCGCGCTGGTGAACCGCGTTTTGTTTTTTTTCACGCCACGCACGCTCACCGACGCAAGACGATCAGTCGCTGTAGTGTTAAGTCGCTGCCAGCCGAAAGTCGTCGCCACGGCGTTTGCAGGGAGCCGCCTCCGTCCGACTTCGGTTTTCGGTTTAAGGAATTTGTAGCTCACCGAATTGATTGAGGACGCGCAAGCCCGGCCGATTGAAATCCTCGGTGTTGCGCGTGACGATGGTTTGACCAGCCCAGCGCTTTCGCCATCTGGATGACGGCTGCGAGGTCGGTGTAACGCAGGATGTTTTCGTCCCGTCCAGGTCCATTTTTGCATTGGCATGTTCCCTCTGGGAGTGGTAGTTTACGGCTTGGTGAAGGTTTACGAAGAAGTGATCGATTTCATTGCGTCTGGACCTAGTCCAAGCGCGTTGGTTTCGTTTCGCGCCTCGGAGGAAGTCAATCGACGCGTGGCTCAACTCATCGAACGCGAAAAAGGCGGAGATTTGACCGCTGAAGAAAAGGCTGAACTGGATCACCATCTCGAATTAGAGCACCTCATGAGGCTGGCCAAAGCGCGCGCCCGCGCGCGTCTCGCCCATGAGCAGCCTCGTTAGTGATGATCTGCGGGAGCGCGTGGCGCGGCGGGCGGATCATCTTTGTGAATATTGCCTGGTTCATGAGCAGGATGGTTTTCTTAGTTTCCAGGTCGATCATATCATCAGCTTGAAGCACGGCGGGCGAAGCGAATGGGAGAATCTGGCATTCGCGTGCGCATTCTGCAATCGACGCAAAGGATCAGATGTTGGAACCGTCTCGCCTGCCACAGGGCATTTTCTCCGTTTGTTCAATCCGCGCACCGACATTTGGTCTGAACATTTCCGGCTCGCCGGAGCCAGAATTGACGCTCTCACTGAAATGGGTGCAGGCACGGCGCGCATCCTTGGGTTCAACGATTCGGATCGCCTGTTGGAACGACACAGCTTGGTTGCCGTTGGCCGCTATCCGACACTTGAAGCGCTGGCGCAGATCAGAGTGTGACGAGGTTGCTGCTCCAAGCAACCCGACGGGACGCTGACGGCTTGGTTTTTGAATGGGACGAAATTGATCTCGGCAACGTTATTAAATTCCAGAAATCCAGCCAGCGCATAATGGCGCGTCGTCAGCACGGTTGACCACAATCAAGATGGCAAGCCGGATTTGCTCTTCCAACAGGAAGACGGGACGGTCGCCGTGGGGTTCATGGATGAAACAAAAATGACCAGGGCTACACTATTGAACCCATCGAAACCTGGAGGCAGGTGGAAAGTCGTCGTGCCGTAAAATCAATCAACGGGTCAGTTCTCACACTGGGCGATGGATCGCGGCCCGATTGCAAATTGGCAGCGTAATTTTGGTCTGAGCAGTAAGGATAAGGATTTGCATTATCGGAGTTGTGAGGAAACAAGCCTCCCTTGGCCTGCACGAGGCAACGTGTTTACCCGAAAGTTCGTTCAGTTCCAACTGGACGAGTCTTCAAGCCCTCGTCGTTGGAGGCAACGGTCGTGGCTCACCGAATGGATTGAAGACGCGCAAGCCTGGCCGATTGAGATCCTCGGTGTTGCGCGTGACGATGGTGAGATCATGCCGGCGCGCAATGGCGGCAATAAAGCTGTCTCGGAACGGCATCTTCCGGCCCGTCTGTATTAACTCGGCGTCAAAGTCAGCCCAAACGAGGGCCACGCGGACGTTGAAGGAAAGAACCCGCCCGTGCATCGTGGCCAAAACATTTTCGAGCCAGGCCTGAAGCTGCTGTTTCCGACGACCAGACGCCATCTGAGCAATCCCCATGCGCAACTCTGGGACTGTGACGGCGCTGGTGTAGAGCGCTGACTGGTTCGCACTAAGCCACTGAACAACCCGGGGGATTTGGCTTGGACTGAATCGGCTCGCTCAGAACGTCGGTATCCACCAGCCAACTTATGGCGTTACGTCAACTTTAGTTTGCAAGGGTAGGCGCGAGGCAAGCGCGGTATGTTCCAACCCTTGAGAGGACAAGCCAGAAGCAGATCGACCAATCTCTCGTTGGGAAGCGATTTCACATTTTCGAGGATGACGCGACCTTCACCGTCGGGTTCCACTTGCACACGGTCGCCTTCGCTCCAGCCGAGTTGGTCGCGCAACTCCTGCGGCAGGACAAGCTGACCTTTGGTGGAAATGGTTGTGATCATGCCCGAAGGATAGCTTGCCGCCGTGGTATTGGCAACGGAGGAGAAAAAGGGAAACCCAAGAATGTTCGGAAATTTTGGTCAGACCACGCGATAGCGTTTGAGCGAATGAATTTACGGAGAATTCATCGTCCCAAAAGGTAGTATGGCTCTGTTTTCAGACCCAAAACTGGAACATACAATTTCTGCATTACCCACGAACCGCTTTGTTCCCTGCATTCCATTTGTCGTCGCTGTGGCACTATGGTCCCGATGCGTTTCAAAAAGAAATGGAGGCTTTTCAGGAACCTTCGAAAGTGCCGCCAGGTTTTGGACTGCGTGCGACGAAGCAAAGCGCAGTCGCCGCTTTCGCGCAGGACGTTCGGTCGCCGTTGGGAACCGCCTGCGCACAGCCGTAGCCAAAGCGGTGAATCGCTCCGCTCTTCCCCGCAGTCCGAGGCGCTTTCGCGCAATTAGGCAAAAAAACGGGTCAGCCCCACAGATTGTTAAGGCTAAGGATTTGCATTATCGGAATTGTCAGGAAACAAGCCTCCCTTGGCCCGCACGAGGCAACCGTTGAACATCGAACGTTGAACGCCCAACATCGGATAAGGCAGAAATTAATTATGCCGGGACAGGAACCAGCGGGCAGCGCTGAACCTCGCGGCGGATGCGAGCGTCACTCTTGAGTGCGACGGATTTGGCAAAGCATTGCGACGGATCGAGGCTCCTCGCTCTATCCGCCTCGGGTTCAAGTTCCCGGCTGATCAACTTTCTCCGAGGATCGCCCGGCAGGATTCGATGGGCATTTCGCTTGTGTCAACCCCCTCTGGACGAATAGGGTATCTGGACCCAAAGTGAAAAAGAAACTTCCTATTAATAGCTCCATCGAGCGTTTTTCCCAACGCAAGCTGGGCGGCGTCCTGCCGGTCTTCCAGACGCCCTACCACACCGACGAGACGATTGATCACACCTCCCTCGAACGCGAAATCACCTGGCTTTACGACTGCGGCGCCCACGGCATCGTCATGGCGATGGTGTCCGAGACGTTGCGGCTCTCCAGCGAAGAACGCGAGGAACTTGCCGCCCTCGCTTGCGAGTTCGGGCGTGCGCGCGGCGTCGTGGTCATCAGCGTCGGCGCTGAGTCAAGCAAGATAGCCGAACGTTACGCGCGGCACGCTGAGTCCGTCGGCGCGGACGCGGTGATGGCGATTCCACCCGTGTCCGTGGGCATCGGCGAAGCGGAGCTGCTCGCCTACTACCGACGCATCATCGAGGCCATCCGCATCCCGGTCATCGTGCAGGACGCCAGCGGCTACGTCGGCAAGCCCATGCCTATCGCCATGCAGGCGCGGTTGCTCGACGAGTTCGGCCCCGACCGCGTGCTCTACAAGCCCGAGGCTAGCCCCATCGGCGCCAGGCTCTCCGAACTCCGTGACGCCACGGGCGGACGCGCGCGCGTCTTTGAGGGCACCGGCGGCATCGCCCTTGTGGACTCCTTCCGGCGCGGCATCGTTGGCACCATGCCGGGCGCGGACCTCATCCGCGGCCTCGTCCCGCTCTGGAATGCCCTCGCTGCTGGCGACACGGTGCGCGCCGACCGCATCCATGGCCCACTCGCCGCACTCATCTCGATGCAGACCAGCCTCGACGCCTTCCTCGCCGTGGAGAAACACCTACTCGTCCGGCAAGGCATTTTTCAGAACACCCTCGTCCGCGGCCCCGTCGGCTTCCGGTTGGATGATGAAACCAAGCGCGAAGTGGACCGGCTGTTTGACAGGATGCTAGAAGCGGCAACTTAGTCAGCCATGACCATTGACGTTCACTCGCATTTTTGGAGGTTCCCGGAAGACTTCTCCTCCGACTTCATCCGGCAGGCGCAGCGCGCGCGGGGCGGACAGGCGGTGGACCTCCGTGTGCGGTTCGAGGACTACGCGGCCAGCGCGCCGGCGGACACGCGGACCATCGTCTTCGGTGGCAAGGCGCGACTGAGCGGCGTCTGGGTGGACGACCGGCTCATCGCGGACTATGTCGCCGCGCATCCTGACCGGCTCATAGGCTTCCTCTCCGTGGATCCGACGCAGGATGGCTGGGAGCGCGAGCTGCGCGACGGCCACAGGAACCTCGGCCTGCGCGGCATCAAGCTGCTGCCGATGTATGCCGGTTTCAGCCCTGACGACCCAAGCCTCGACCTGCTCTGGCGCTACGCTGAGCAGCACGCGCTGCCGGTGTTGCTGCACTCAGGGACGACCTTCATTGCGCAAGCGCCGTTGGCGTTCACCTTGCCGCGCCTCATCGAGCCGGTCGCGCTGAAATTCCCCGGTGTCAAAATCATCCTCGCGCACCTCGGCCATCCCTACGAAGGCGAATGCCTCGCCACCATCCGCAAGCACGACAACGTCTTCGCCGACGTGAGCGCGCTCCACTACCGGCCCTTTCAGCTCTACCACAGCCTGATGCTCGCGCAGGAATACGGCGTCTGGCCCAAGCTTCTCTTCGGCACCGACTACCCGTTCACGACGGTTAACGACAGCATCGTCGGCCTGCGAGCGCTCAATGCCATGCTGGAAGGCACGCAGCTCCCACGGCTCGATGTGCGGCAAATCGAGGCGATGATTCAGCGCGACAGCTTGAAATTGTTGGGTTTTGAAAAATGAGATGAACCTTGCCGAGCATGGTCGCACCGCAGCCACACCGGACACCACGATGCTTCGCCCAACGAACGTCCGCTTCCTCGTCCTCGCCTGGCTCTGTGGAGCCATGGCTCTGGCCTACGTTAGCCGCAACGCCATCGCCGTGGCCGAGAGTACCGTGCGCACGGACCTCGGCATCTCGAAGCAGCAATCCGGTTGGCTAATGAGCTCGTTCTTTCTCTCCTACGCGCTCTGCCAGATCCCGATGGCGCAGTTTGGCCAGCGCATCGGCGCGCGACGGGCGCTGCCGTTCTTCGCCGTCGCGTGGTCAGTGGCGACGTTGTTAACGGCGTTCGTCGCCGGACTGTGGGCGCTCATCGCGACGCGCGCGGCCCAAGGCATCACGCAGGCCGGGCTGATTCCCGCCTGCACGCTGAGCGTGTCGAAGTGGTTTCCGAAAACGGGCCAGGCCTTCGCCACCGGTTCGCTCGGCAGCTTCATGTCAGCGGGCGGCGCGGTGGGCGCGTGGCTGACGGGTTGGCTGCTGGAGTGGTTGCTGCCGCACACAGGGCCCGGTTGGAACTGGCGGCTGGTGTTCCTCGGGTTCGCCCTGCCGGGATTCTTGTGGGCGGCGGCATTCTGGTTTTGGTTTCGCGACGAACCACGTGGGCACAAGTCGGTGAATGAAGCGGAGGCAGCGTTGATTGAAGGAACTTTCACGAGCGACACAGCCAGTCGCCGAGCGTCGGCCTCCGGCCCTGCGCAATCCTCCTCCACCCAGAGACGCGCCGGATCGGAAACCGGGGCTCCCTCGACTACTCCCTGGCTCGGCCTCTTCAGCAGCCCCGCGCTCTGGTGGATTTGTGGGCAGCAGATGTTTCGAGGGGCGGGCTACATGTTTTTCACGAGCTGGTTCGCCACTTACTTGCAGGAGACTCGAGGCGTGAGCATCGCCCGGTCTGGCTTCCTCAACATGCTGCCGTTGCTCGCAGTCGTGGTCGGCGGGATGGCGGGTGGCGCTTTCTCCGACTGGCTCTTGAAGCGCACGGGCAGCCGTCGCATCGCGCGGCAGAGCATGGGCGGGCTGTGCTTATTCACCTGCGCGCTGCTCATCTTTTGGGCAATGTTCATCGGCGACACGCTCACCGCCGTGCTAGTCATCAGCCTTGGTTCGTTCTTCGCTGCGATGGCGGCCCCGTGCGCTTACACCATCACGATTGACATGGGCGGAGCCCAAGTGCCAACGGTCAACGCCACGATGAACATGATGGGCAACCTCGGCGCGTGGGCGTTTCCGATCGTCGTTCCGTGGCTCCTCGCGCGCTTCGGAAGCTGGGACGCGGTGTTGCTGGTCTTCGGCGGCTGCTACGTCGCTGGGGCACTCTTTTGGTTCCTCTTGAAACCCGAAGGAACAATTCTCGACCAGTCCCTTGCACGAAAAAAGTTACCGACATAGCCATGCAGCCCCCAGTCATCACTCAAGACGATACGCCACAAAGTCGCTGCCGCTTCGCGCTGTCGTGGGGCGACATCACGCCCCCGGCCAACATTCTATCACCGCATGTGGGGCTCGACGAAGCACGAGCGGGCCACGGGCGTCCACCGCCCGCTCCGCGCGACAGTGGCGGTGTTTGAGGCGGCGCAATCGACGGGTGGCACAGGCGACCCGCCGCGCGGAACGGAACCAGCCACACGCAGCAATTCTCTCCATGAACCTGACCTGGGAGCGCTGGCGTCTCGCCGGCGTGTTCCTAATTTCGCCACAGCAACTCGCCGGCGAGACGCCGGCGCTCCCAGGTTCATGGCCTCGATTCACGTCCAATTTTGGAGGTGTTCCCTGCCCATGAACCTGGGTGGGGTGAGAGTCCCTTCGAACCCTGACCTTTTCTGGCGATCGAGCATGTCAGGGCTCCACGGCTTCCGGCTCGGAGACTACAGCTCGGAGAGAGTCTCGCCCCACCGTTCAAGGGCGCAATGCGCGCACAAAGTTCGGGTTGTTCTCATTTTGGCTGAATTGCTGGAGAAATGGGCTGTGTTTGCAATTGCGATGACTGCGAACGAGGGTGGCTGGAATGGTTGGGAGTCGAAAAACCTAGGGATTTTGAGCGTCGTCGTCCGGTTTCAGACACAAGCGGGATCCAAGAACAGGCTGCAAACCCATGAAATATAAGGGAAATCTGAGCGAAATTGCCATAATGAGAATTGCTGAGACACACGACTTGAGCAGCGCGAGCCCTGCCTACTCAACCCGACATCGGAACGTCGCCAAATCATCCGCGCCCTCAACCCCTGTGTGCTCGGTTCGGTGGAGCAAAGGCAACTCATCGCTCACATCGAACAGGCCACCGGACGGGGGAAGGAAAGCATTTTGGTCGTCTTCTCGCACACGCACGATGCCGGCTTCATGGGCTTGGAGCGAGCGTCGCTGCCTGACGGGGATTTGGCTAGGCTGTTTACTGCAGCATGGCAGAGCGCGCTGCGGAGTTGGTGAAGGAAGCGTTGGCGCAGCTTGCTATTGCCGACATCACTTACGGCGTCGGGCGCTGCGATCTTGCAGCCCATCGAGACTTCCGGGATGTGGAACGAAAGCTTTTTGCCTGCTGTTGCAATCCCGCCGCGCCTGCGGACGACACACTGCTTGTCGCCCGCGTGACTGGAACCGACGGCAGGCTGCTCACCAGCGTGGTGAACGACGCCTGCCATCCGACTACGCTCGCGTGGGACAGCACGCTCATCAGCCCGGACTACATCGGTGCGCTCCATGAGGTGGTCGAGCACGAGACGGGCGCGTCGTATCTGCCTTTGCGCGAACTTTACCGGACTGGGATCTACCAGGAGACCATGGCGGTCGTCGCGCCAGGAAGTTTGGAGCAGTTGCTCGAATCGGTGGCGGCGCGAATCGCGGCAAGCATCCGTTCCTGATAGGGAAAGTTGCGCTTGTCTCCACCTCGATGGTGGCGAAACTCTGCCAGGCGCTTGAATCCAAACCATTTCCTCATGCGTCGCCGCAATTTCACTCTGTCTGCGTCCGGCTCAAATCCTCACCCGATCAGGGGCTCGCCAATTCGCGGGTGCTTGGATCGCGGAATGACGCCCTTTCTGTTGAATACCGCGCTCTGCGGCTGGTCCAGGTTAAGATTTGAATTGCTGCTGCACTGGCGCACGCGCTTGTCCAGATCCCATTTTGGTGCTTCACTCGTCGGAATGGCTTTGCCTTATCAGATTGCGACGCTGCTTTACCTCTTCAACGAGCGCGACGAAGTGCTGCTGCTTGATCGAAAGCAGGAACCCAATCTCGGTCTCTGGAGCCCGTGCGGAGGAAAGCTTCATACCGAGATCGGCGAATCACCGTATGCTTGCGCTTGCCGTGAAGCATGGGAGGAGCTGGGCCTGCGAATCCAGTCCACGGACTTGCATCTCACTGGAATCATCAGCGAGCACGGATACCTGGGGCAGGCTCATTGGCTGATGTTTCTCTTCGAGGTCAAGCCAAGATTGAAGGCTTTGCCTCCGCCGCATCGCGAAGGTGATTTTGGGTTTTTCTCGGCGGATAAGCTTGCCACATTGCGCTTGCCACTGACTGATCAGGAGCAAATCTGGCCGCTATTTTGGCGCTATCGCGGCGGTTTTTTTGCCGCCCATTGCCATACGAACCCGGATGCGCGAAATGAGTGGACCTTGGAGGAGGCGATGTGTCCTCTACTGCTTTGAGCTCATCGAAATCGTCAAGAACGACTCCGCCGACCCCGCCTTCAAACACTTGTTAGCTCGAATCTACAACGCGAGGGTCAAGCTCAACGCCTTGTGCGAAAGTTTCCAGGTCGATCCGAAAACGATCCGGCGCTGGGGAAGGGGGTCAAAAGGCGCGCAAACTGAGGCTTGACTTTGGCCAGCGAGGGCCGAAGACTCCCACTCCAATAAACCCTGATGAAAAAGTAATTCCCTATTAGTTCCAAACCATTATGACAAACTACTCTAATTTCACCACGAAGCGCGGTTTTACTTTGATTGAACTGCTCGTTGTCATCGCTATCATTGCGATTTTGGCCGGAATGCTTTTGCCCGCTCTGAGCAAATCCAAAACTAAGGCACAAGGCATCAAATGCATGAATAACGGCAAGCAAATGATGATGGCCTGGAGACTTTACGCCGACGATTATGAGGGCTTGCTTGTCAAATCTCTGCCTGGCGGACCGGAAGACAACAAGCGCGTACTTCTGGTGAACGGCAACGCAACCGACTCTCCGACGAACACGATCGACAAAAGCCCGCTGATGGTCTACATGGGCAACAGTCGCGAGGTGTGGAAATGCCCTTCAGATCGCAACACCAGGACAGAGGCTGGCAAAAAAGTTCCCACTGTTCGCAGTCAGTCGATGAGCCAGGCTTTTGATTTCGGCGGCTGGCTCCCCGCTCCGCCATACAAAACCTACGGGCGTATCGACCATATCGTGCGACCGACCCAGACCTGGGTGATGGTGGACGAGCACCCCAATAGCATTAATGATGCTGCTTGTGCCGTCCAGATTGTGCTGCCGGATAAAACTAGCGGAAATATCATCGATTTCCCGGCGTCGTATCACAACGGAGCTGCAGGTTTTTCCTTTGCGGATGGCCATTCCGAGCTTCATCAATGGAAAGGAAGCAAGATCAAGACTTTCGGCAAAGGCAGTAACACGGGACTCAATGTCCCGGCGGGTGATTCTTTGGTTGATGCGAAATGGTGGTCGCGGAACACGACTGTGGGTCCGAATTT
>CAMAWP010000276.1 GCA_945861765.1 Akkermansia muciniphila
GTCGCCCCGTGAAAACCGGCTAAAGCCGGGACTACATACGGCGAGCGGAAGGCGCGCATCGCGCCCTTGAACGGTGGGGCGAGACTCTCTCCGAGCTGTAGTCTCCGAGCCGGAAGCCGTCGAGCCCTGACATGCTCGATCGCCAGAAAAGGTCAGGGTTCGACGGAGTCTCACCCCACCCAGGTTCATGGAGAGAATTGCTGGGATAAGTTATAGATCTGAAACTCCAGCGACCTCCATGTCAGCCCAAAGGAAATCGCTCGCGGGCCGGAAGTCTTTTACTTACGATTAACGGAGAGCGCCCGTTTCGGATCGGATCTGGCCGCCGAATCGCGGTCCGCACTGGAACGACTTTGCGGAAGAACTGTCACATTACTATTGAGTCGGAGCATTTACAGCGTGGCCTTGGCAAAGGTTGTTAATTGGACCTGGAGCAGCATCGTGCAGTTCCCGGTTTCCAATCCTGATCTCTTGGCTCCCAACCCTCAACTCTTCGATGCTTCCCATTGCGGAACGTGAATTGCGCGTCGCTGCGCGAAATCCAAAAACCTACCGCTCGCGGTCGATCACCGCATGCGCGGTCCTCGCAACAGTGGGCCTGACTTTATGGATGATGGAACGTCTCGGCAGCACGTTCATCAATGGGACTGACATCTTCCGGGGAATTACCACCGCTGCCCTGTTCATCAGCGTTTTCACCGGAGCGGCGCAGACGGCGGATTGCTTGAGCGAAGAAAAGCGAAATGGAACCCTCGGCCTGCTTTTTCTTACCGACTTGAAAGGCTATGACATCGTCCTCGGCAAGCTGCTGGCCACTTCGCTGCATACTCTCTATGGATTGCTGGCGGCGTCTCCCTTATTTGCGATCACATTCATGTTGGGGGGGGTAAAGCTCGGCGAATTCTGGCGGATCATGCTGAACCTAACGGCCTCTTTACTCCTCTCGCTCTCCTCTGGCCTGCTGGTCTCCGCGCTCAGCCGACATTACCGCCGGGCACAGAGCGCCACTTCATCTATCATGTTGGTTTTCATGTTTGGACTTCCGGGAATCAGCGAACTCCTTCGGCGAAACGGATACCCGCCCGAGCTAGCGTCTGTGCTTCAATTTCTGAGCCCCTTGAACACCCACCTCATGGCTTTCGACGCAGCTTCGGCCTTGCGGTCGAATTTCTTCTGGTGGTCGGTTCTGACCACGCTGCTACTGGCTTTCGGCTTTCTAGGATTAGCCTCCTGGATTTTGCCTCGATCATGGCAGGACCAAACGGACGGGCCGAACAAACCTTACGGCCAGAGATGGCGGGAACGTTGGCAAGTGATGAAGCTCGGCCCCAAGTCGGACCGCAAGAAGTTTCGAGTCTGGCAACTGAACACCAATCCATTCTATTGGCTGGCGAGTCGCGAACGGTTCAACACACTGCCTCTGTGGATTCTCATCGTCACAGTTCCAGGGGCGCTGGTGGGTGTATGGTTCGCTTACTCGAATTCCGACCCTAATTTTGCCGCGGCCATGTGCGTGGTGGGAGGCATAGTTCTGGCCTTGGCCCTTGTCCTCAACTTTAGCTCAACCGCTTGCCAACGCCTCGCGGAAGATAGAGAAAGCGGAACTTTGGAGTTGTTGCTCTCGACTCCGATCAGCGTGCGAACGATTCTTCAAGGTCAATGGCGCGCCTTGGGCAGACAATTCGTTGGACCGATCGCCGCCATCGCATTGGTCGAATGGGGTATTTTTTGGACGCTGAAATCCGGAGCCATACGCGGAGCGAATGACGACCTGTCGGCAGGGTCCGTTCTTCTCTTTGCAATTATTGCCTTGGCGGATCTGATCGCGCTCGGGTGGATCGGAATGTGGATGGCCTTGAGAGTCAAGCTGGCTAACCACGCGGCGGGGGCCGCTTTTTGGCGGATTTTGCTCTTGCCTTGGCCTGTCGTGCTTTTGATCCTCATCCTCATCTCTTGGGCTTGGGACCCTTCTGACATGGCGTCACGCTTTTCGAACCTCGCTTCAGATACCATCGTTAGCGTGATCATGCTGAACAATCTCTCTTGGTCGATCTGGTCGTGGAGGAAGCTCAACAAAGAATTTCGCACCGCGGCCACCGACCGATTTCAGCCACCGAGAGCACGTCGCTACTGGTGGTAAACGCTCCTCTCAGGGCAAGCCTCTTCCCTCGCGTATTGTGGCATCCCGCAGTTCTGTCGGCTTCGCCGCTAAAACCTCAAGCGTCTCACAATTTGATGACAACCTCTGGCGGATGGCGGTTCCCTGTGATTGAATGAGGTTGTTGCTGTGAACTCATGAAAAACATTTTGCATATCGCATTGGTGCATTGGTTGTTTGCGCTGGGGATAATATACAGCCACTGCGCTGTGCGTCTTTTCTCTGCGACGGACACCCAGCCACCAGTGATCGTGACCGTGTCGCCCGCTCCCGAAACTCTGGCCAGTGGAGATTTTCGGAGCTATCAGTTCGATCCAAAACTTTCCGACATCGTCATCAATGAGTTTCTGGCCGCGAACGAGAATGGGCTGCGCGACGAAGACGCCGAGCCGCAAGACTGGATCGAACTGACCAACCGTGGCGCCAGCGCCATCAACCTGGCTGGTTGGTCGCTCACCGATGAACACGATACGCCCGGTAAGTGGGTCTTCCCATCCGTTACCGTGGATCCCGGCCAGCTCCTCTTGATCTTTGCGTCCGGCAAAGACCGCCGCGTGACCGGCGGCGCGAACCCGTTACACACGAATTTCAAGCTGAATGCCTCCGGTGAATACCTGGCGCTTTTCAATGCCGGATCACCGCGCTTGGCCGCGACGGAATTCACGCCCGAGTTTCCTCCGCAACGAACCGACATCGCCTACGGTCAGGTGGTCAGCGGTGGTTGGAGCTACTTTACCACACCCACACCGATGGCGCCCAACCCCGCGGCTCAGTCGTTCGAGGGCGTCGCCGCCGTCCCAAAAGCGAGCATCCAGAGCGGCTTGTTCACCCAGGCGTTCGCGCTCACGCTGACCACAGCAACGCCCGACGCCACGATCTATTTCACTCTTGATGGCCGTGAGCCAACTCAAGCTGACGGGCAAGCGTACTCGATGCCACTCGACATCACTGGCAAGCCGTCGCGTGCGGTCGTCACCTTGCGGGCCGTCGCGTACCGCGCCCGCTACTTGCCATCGTCGGTCGCCACGTTCACTTACATCTTTCCCGATCATGTCCTCACTCAACCCATCGCTCCATTGGGCTTTCCGACAAACTGGGTGTCGAGCGTCACGACGCGCGGCGATTATGAGATGGACCCCCAGGTGCTGGGCAACCCGCGTTACGCGTCGATGGCCCGACAGGCACTCACGAATCTCCCGACCGTTTCGATCGTCATGAAGGTTGAAGATCTTCTGGGCTCCGCTCGTGGGGTTTATACGCGGCGGAACGACACGAACCAGCAGCCGGCGTCAGCAGAACTGATCTGGCCGGATGGCCGGAAAGGTTTCCAAGTGAACTGCGGCCTGGAGATTCAAGGCGGAAGCAGCACCGATAACGCGGGTAACGATTGGAAGTCGAAGAAGCTCTCGATGCGACTCCTTTTCAAGGGTGATTTCGGGGCGGGCAAACTTGAGTATCCGCTTTTCGCGAACTCAGTGGCGCGGCGTTTCGACACGTTGATTCTCGACGCCGGCCTCAACATGGTCTGGAATCACATGACCGACGCTGACCAGCGTAACCGCGCCCAGTATGTTCGCGACCAGTTCATGAGCGATCTGCAAATGGCGGTGGGCGGTGTCGCACCGCACGGGCAATTCGTTCATCTCTATCTCAATGGCCTTTACTGGGGGCTCTATGACATGCACGAACGGCCCGATGCTTCGTTTTCCGCCGAACATTTTGGCGGTGAAAAAGAAGAATACGACGTCTTGAAACATACAGGCACGACTTTGGTGGACGGTAATCTGTCGGCTTGGAATGCAATGATCAGCACTGCCCGCTCGGGTTTGACGAACAACAGCCGCTACGAAGCGCTTGAGCAATTCCTCGATTTGCCGTGGTTCATCGACTACATGATCATCAATCTCTGGGGCGGCAACACCGACTGGGCCGTGCATAACTGGTATGCGACTCGGCGGCGAGTGTCCGGGGCCGGCTTCCGTTTCATTAGCTGGGATGCCGAGCATGTGCTCAAGAGCGCCACCGACAACCGGCTCACGGTGAACAATCCGAGCAGCCCCACCGAACTGTTGACGCTCTTGCGAAATAACGCCGAGTTTCGGCTTCGCTTTGCCGACCATGTACACCGGCATTTTTTCAATGGCGCTACATTCTACGTGGACCCGCAGAACCCGGGCTGGGATCCAGCGCATCCGGAACGTAATGTTCCGGCGTCGCTCTACATGAAACGCATCGCGGAGATTGACCCTGCCATTGTCTGCGAATCGGCCCGGTGGGGCGACGTGGCGACAGCACGCGCGAACCAGCCTTACACGCGAGATGTCGAGTGGCTGGCGGAGTTAAACAACCTTCTGGGATTGGCCAACACGGCCGGGAACACGGCGAATTATTTTCCCCGACGCTCCTCCATCGTGCTCGATCAATTTCGCGCAGCGGGGCTGTATCCGAAGAGTGTCGCACCCGCGTTCGGTCAGCACGGCGGCCGTGTCGCGCGAGGTTTCAACTTGGCGGTGACAGCGCCGGAAGGAACGATTTACTACACGACGAACGGTGATGATCCGCGCCAGTATGGAACGGGCCAGATGTCACCCGCGGCACTGACGTATTCTTCCCCGGTGAAGTTAACGGCATCGGCTCTGGTCAAAGCTCGCGCGTTCGTGCGGAACGAGTGGAGCGCGTTGAACCAAGCGACTTTCCAGGTCGGCGAGCTGGGTGTGCCGCTCCGCTTTACGGAGATCATGTACAACCCACCCGGCGGCGACGCCTACGAGTTTGTGGAGTTGGCGAACGTCGGCCGCGTGCCAGTCGATCTCAGTGGCATGAGCTTGGAGGGAGCGGGCTTTGTCTTTCCTTTTGGCAAGGTGTTGTTGCCCGGTGAAGTCTTGGTGCTAAGTTCTGCGGCGGACCCCGCGGCATTTGCCGCACGTTATCCCGGCGTGCGAGCGGCGGGTGTCTTTGGCGGTAGCCTGTCCAACGGCGGAGAACGGCTTGCGTTGAAGGATCGGTTCGGAAAGGTCGTGTCCTCGGTTGAGTACAATGATGCGAAAGGCTGGGCGGGCGCCGCAGACGGCGGTGGTCACTCCCTTGAATTGATCGAGGTCGCCGCTGACGGTTCGGATCTGGCCAACTGGCGCGCGAGTGCTGGCCTGTTCGGTTCGCCTGGAATTCATCTGCCCGTGCATCTCTCCGCCGGCCTGCGCTTCAACGAACTCATGGCTGACAACACGAGCGCCGTGAGCAACGACGGCACATTTCCAGACTGGATCGAATTGTTGAACGCCGCGACGGCGGAACTCGATGCCTCCGGCTACAGCTTGACGGACGATAATGATCAGCCGCGCAAATTTGTCTTTCCCGGCGGAACATGGATTCCTGCCAACGGCTTTATGGTCCTGTGGTGCGACAACCAGACGAATGCGCCCGGCTTGCACACGGGTTTCATGCTCGATCGCGATGGCGAACATCTCTTTCTTTACGATCGTCAGACCAACCGACTCGATGCCGTCAGCTTCGGACCGCAAGTGCAGAACCTCTCCGTGGGTGTAATGGAGGCGACTGCTCGCCAGTGGGGCTTGGCGTTGCCCACGTTGGGCTTAGTGAACAAGCCGGCACCGCTCGGAGCAGCCACCAATCTGGTCATCAACGAATGGTTCGCCGACGCTACCACTAACAGCGCTGACTGGCTGGAGTTGCACAATCGCAGCGTGACGATGTCGGTGGCCTTATCAGAACTCTACATGGCGACCGGCAACGCCACGTTCCAAATCAAGTCGCTTTCGTTTGTGCCGCCAGGCGGCTTTGTCCGGCTTTGGGCCGATGAAAAACCGGGGCCCGATCACCTCGATTTCAAACTGGCGGCCGCCGGTGGCTGGATTGAACTCTACGACGACAACGCGCAACGAATCGAGCGCATCGACTACCCTGGACAAGCTGAAGATGTTTCCTCCGGTCGCCTGCCGGATGGTTCGAGCAATATCACTCGGCTGGCTGCACCCTCTCCAGGGCGTTCAAACGCCGTCAGCCCACTGACCGCCTCCGTCGAGCGTGCTGCCAACGGCCGAATTGTGCTGAGGTTCTCGGTTGTGGTCGGACGGGCTTACACGGTGCAGTCTCGCGATTCGCTGACCACGGGCGCATGGCTGAAGTTCCGCGATCTCCCTGCGTCCAGCGGCGTGCTGACGATCGAGTTGCAAGATGGCGAGATCAGCTCGTCGAGCGCTCGCTTTTATCGCTTGATGGCATTGGAATGAAACGACGTCAGCGAAAAGAGGAGTGTGCGATCAACAAAACCCAACAAAGCTCAACGACGCGATTGATGGATCCGCGATGTATTCCTTGGAATACTCACGACGACAATTTATGTGGTGGCACTTCAAATCCGAAAAGCTTCGTTTCCTCACCGCAATCGCCATCAGATAGTATGCGCTCTATTGCGGATCACTGAGCACGAGGTGCATCGAAACGGTCAGGCATTGGGCGCGTAATTTTGCGGCCGTTTCTTCCAGGTAAATTCGATCCTCCTTCATCTCGTCGGATTCAGTGAGCTTGAGCTGCTCGTAATTGCGGGCGACCCATCCATCCGCCACATGGACCAAGCGGGTGCGACTTTCCCCGAAAACTTTCACTGTGACCAAACGCTCAGACCTATCAGCCTGCCGCGCAGCGGCTCAGTTCGACCACCCAATCCCAGCGTTGGCATAACTCGCGGGCAATCTGTTTGCGACTCCATTTCGGATTTAGGTCGATCCACCCCTGGAGCCACGCCAAACCTCCGGGCTGTATTCGCCGTCCTTGCAGCATGAATTCTGTTTCGATGCCTTCACCATCTGCCTTCTTGGGCCGGTAGTCCTGCAATATCACTCACAACTTAGGGATGCAGATGCGCGGCACGACTCGAATAAAGGCTTGCGGAGCCACGAAACTTAACTAACTTCCGGTACTTGTGTTTTGGCGGGGTAGCCAAGTGGTAAGGCAGGGCTCTGCAAAAGCCCCATCCGTCGGTTCGATTCCGACCTCCGCCTCCAAACCTTAACTCGCTAAACACGAGGAGTTTGGAGGAATTGACGGAGCGGACTTCCAGCGAAATCTCCAGCGCCAGCCCTGTGGGCCGCACCTTTCTGCTTATGCAGACGTATGCCTCCCACCCGTTGCTAACGCCGGGAATTCGCTTTGTCGTAGCCTCATCAACTGATGAGCAACGACATGGCAAAATATCGAATCTTCAAGCGGGCGAGCGGCTTCTGGTTCGCGCAGGACCGGGTGACGGGCAAGCAGTCCAGCCTGCGCACCCGCGATGAATCCGAGGCGGTGCGCCTGCTGAACGCCCGCAACGAAGCCGTTCACCATCCAGCGGCGATCAACCTCCAACTGGGCCGCACCTACATCAATGCCTGCGACCCGAAGCTCAGCGCACGCACCTGGCAGGAGGTCATGGAGAGCATCGTCTCGATGAAGCGCGGCGACACGCGCATCCGCTGGGCCGTGGCCATCCGGGACAAGAGCTTCGACTCGATTCGCAAGCTGCCGCTGCTGGAGACCCGCTCCGACCACTTCCTGGCGGTGCTGGCGGGCGGGAAGGTTTCGACCAACGTGTATCTGCGGCGGCTGCACAACTTCGCCCTCGCCATGGACTGGCTGCTCCGCAGCGTGCTGCCCAAACCGAACTGGCCCAAGGTCGTTTACAAGGCCAAGCGCGCCGTCACGCAAGAGGAACACCAGCGCATCATCGCACGTGAGCAAAACCCTGAGCGCCGTCTTTTCTATCAGCTCTGCTGGCAGCTGGGCGGCAGCCAGACCGACACCGCCCGGCTCAATGCCGAGGACGTGAACTGGGCGGACCAGACAATCTGCTACGACCGCAAGAAGCTGGAGAACCGCCAGGACACGGGCATCAAGCCGCCCCTCATCCGGTTCGGGAAGGAAGTCACCGCTATTCTGCGCACCCTGCCACAGAGCGGGCCGCTGTTCCCCTACCTCCGCAAGGTGCGGGCAGCTGACCGGGCCACCGAGTTCAAGCAGCGGTGCGACGGCCTCGGCATCACGGGCATCTCTCTTCACAGCTATCGCTACGCCTGGGCCGAGCGCGCCCGCCGGGCTGGCTATCCGCTCCGCTTCGCGGAGGAGGCCTTGGGCCACAACAGCAAGGCGGTGCATCGTGCGTATGCGCGTCATGCCGAAATCCGCGTGCCATGCCTCGAAGACTGGGAGCAGGCGATGCAGGCCAAGACTCTGGTCGTGGACTTCAATGCGCCAGCCGAGCCGCCGGTGGTGACGGAGCTGCCCAGCCAACTGGCCGCAGTTGTCACCGGTCGGTTCAAAAGGGAAGCACCATGCCTGACGCCACGCGTTCTCGCTGACGGCGACCGTGACGAAGCATATCTACCGATCCACCAAGACAATTTATGAAGAAGCCACGCAAGTCAGGCCCACGTCGACGCAGAAAATCCCCACATGACATCCCGGCTTTGCAAAAGCATGAGGTCTACTTCATGCAGGCGCACAACTATGAGCCGTCCATCGACCCCCGACACGTCCTCACGCCAGCGGAACAAGGCGTGGTAGCGCGTAGTGAGGCCACCCTTAATCGCTCAGACCTGACAGCAGAGGAGGCCGGTGATGCCCTGCTTGCTCTCGTCGAGGTGAGGCAGCTCCAGGTGAGGGTGAGTGACTTCGCAGGCGTGGTCGTAGATGAATTGGGGCTGCCCGCACTGGGACTGGCTCTGCTGCTTGAGGCGGCCATGCGGCGCAGAAACCTACGTCGCCCAACGGGTGACGCTGCCCCGGCCCACCACCAGCAGGCTGGAACTGACGCGGCATCAATTCCGACGCGCAGTGCACCACCGATTGCCGCCTCATCCGAACGGGGGCCACATCAACCGAGCACCACTGTTATCAGCATGGTGGGAAAGTCCCCGGCGGCTCGGCTGTGTGCCGTCTCTGGGGAACTCGCCATCAAGGTCTGCGCGATGTCGCTCAGTCCATCCGATGCCCGGCAGCTAGAATATGCGCGGGCATGGTTGGCTTTGGGCAGCTGGGCTGAGGCATTGGCGCAGTTGGAGCACATCCCGCCACTGCTGCTCGCCCACCCCGACGTGCTGGAGGTGAGGCTCCAGATCTACGAGAAGGCCGGGGAGTGGGATCATGCGTGGCACATCGGCACCGTCTTGATCAATCTCGTGCCCGACCGCGTCGAATCTTGGCTCGCCACCGCACATACGGCGCGGCACTCGACCCGTGGCGGCCCATATCAAGGGTATCGCACGCTGCTGTTCGCAATCAAGGATCACCCCAATAACTGGCTCGTCTCATTCAAGCTGGCTTGTTGCGCATACCAACGTGGCGATATGGGTGAAGGCGATTGGTGGCTCGGAAAGGCTGGCGACCAAGGAGGTGGGAAGGCGTTGCAGGCGCTGGCCGTGACGGAACCCGACATGGAACCGTTGCGGCAGTTCTTGCTCCAGCAGGAAGTGGAAAAAGGTGCGACAGACAAGTGGCTTGAGTGAGCCATGACACCTCGGCATCGCGGTGCTGCTCAAGCTTGGACTCGCTGAAGCCGGAGGT
>CAMAWP010000277.1 GCA_945861765.1 Akkermansia muciniphila
CGTCCCGGGCTTGTGGGTCGAGTAGTCCACCCAGGAATAGCGGAAGAAGATTTCCCGGTGCTCGGCAACCCGCCGGAAAAGAGTTTTGTTCGCGAGGGCCATGTCGCCCACGCCCGCTCGAAGCAGACACCAGAGGTCGTAATAGTGCCGAGCCATCCGAAGTTTTCGTGGCTTGTCGGCAGGGCGAAAGGTTTCCTCGTGGAGTAGACAGGCTTTTTCCCAAAAGGTGCGCTCGGCGGCGAGAACTTGGACGGTGAACCAAGCACCGGGATCGAGCGCCGGAAAGTGCTCGATCACGTAGGGCTGGATCGATTTTGTCTCGTGCGGCCAGTCGTCGGAGCGGGCACCGAGTTCGATTTTCACGACCGGTCGGACATAACCAGCGCTGTCCGCCGGAAAGATGGATGGATAATGGAACAGCAAGCATTGACCGTCGGCCATTTCGGGATCGACCTCCAGTTTCCATCCGGAATCGCCCAATGCCTCCGTGATGTGGGCCGCGAACGCCGGTTGAATCGTTCCCTGCACCCAAAGGCGGCAGGCATCCATGAGGTCTTCCAACCGCGCCTTGCGCTGTTTGTTGCTGGGAGCTTTGTCCGGAGCGGCACCGCCCCCGAAACCGAGGACTTCCTTGTCAACAACGAGGTCAATGTCTTCGGAAAAGCGCTCAATGAACTTCCACGCCTTGGAAAGAGATGTGCCTCCCTTGAAAGTAAGGTGTTCACCGACGCCGGGCAGTCGGAACAATTCGCGCAGAGTCCAACAAACCCAAAAGTCCTTCTCCACGCTCACCGCCTGCAAGCCCATGGCTGCGTCCACCTGCTGGAAGGCGAGAAGGCGTCGCGGTTCGGGGATCTGGAGGAATACATTCACGGTTCAGGGAGGAGGAACAACGAGAGGCCGGAGGAGGTCAGCGATCCAAGCTGGAGCATGACGCAAATCCTTGAGGATGGCCGGACGGTCTGGGGCGGTGATGTGACGGCGGAGCGTAGCGAGGACTTTATCATCCACTTGTTTCTGGCCGAGATGGCGAAGCGCTTGGATCAGGGTGCCGCTCTTGCGCCCGGCTGTGGCCATGTTGCGCGGGGTGGTATGCAGGAGCAGGATTTCGCGTTTGCCGATTTTCACCTTCCTGGCCGGACCGTCGGTGAGGAACACAATGCGGGAAGGCACCTGCTCGGAGAGTCCCAACACATTCGCGGCGTATGCGCCGGAGGGTTGGAGTCGTATGGCGTCGCGCACCACGAGGGCGCGAGCGATGGCATCGGCGGAAGGGGTTACAGTGCCGAGCACGGGGTCGTGGACGGGGTAGTCATACAGTCCCCGGGCAAGCTGGCGAATCATCCCGTCGGCTTTGAACCGCTTCAGGGCTGAGGCGACGGCATTGCGGCTGCCGAGATCGGTAAGGTGGGCCGGAGTGAACACCCACCCACGCCGATGGCCGCGAATACGGTCAAGGACCTTGCTGTCGGTGGATGTCGAGTGTTTCGGCATGTTCTATTTGACACAAAAAATACCTTTTTCTCGTGTCAGAACAAGATCCATTTTCCAGGACGGCGACCGGCAAGAATTGGTCGGCACGGGACCAAAGGCCCGGGCAAAACCTTAGTGCGAGTGCCCGTGAGAATGGGACTGAGAATTCGCCTGCTCGCGGTTTCGTCGAAGTTCTTCTTCTTCTCGCCGTTTCTCCTCGCGGCGGCGCTGGTCCTCAGCCCGCTTCTTCTCTTCCTCCCTGGCCGACCTCGGCGGCAAGCCGGAGGAAATGCGGCATTCGCCGGGTTTCAGAATTATCTCTACGCCGTGGCGGATTGACGATTACTTTGCTTGGGCGTCCAACTAACAGGGATTTTCATTTTCACAGTGGACCTGACCATAGCCATCCACAGGCGTTGACACAAGAAATCAGCCCAGCGAAATAAGCCCAGCGACAGCGTCCCAATGATGATTCTCGCAGGCACGAGCTTCACTAAAGCCGTGCCGAATCTCAGGCAGGAAATGGATTGTGTCATCCCCGGGCTGTGCGCGCACATCCATTTCTCACGTTATCTCAAACAACGGCCGTAACTACTCAGGTGCCTTTTGAAGGCTGAGGCAGGAAAGGGCGTCCGTCCAGGGCGAGGCGGAGATATTCGAGAACCGGGAGGCGGTGTTTGCGAAGGGTTGAGATATAACTTCGGATGCGGGCGTGACGACGAGCGCCCTCCAGGGTGCGAAAGCAACCGGAGATCTTCAACCGCACTTTGATCATGGGCAAAGCGCGTTGGGCTTCGTTATTGGTAAAAGGCGAGTTCCGGGCTTGACGGTCCTTGACGCACTGGAGCATCTCCAGGAACAAATCGTAAAGGTCCTTGGCCCACTGCTGCTGGTGTTGTTCGAAAAGGAAGACCAATTCGCGCCGCAGATGGCTTTTGCAAAAGGTGTGCGTGACCAACCCGCTGGGATCGGCTTGATTCCAGATCCACAACTCCTCCCAGCTCTTATCGACAGCGGCGGTGGCGTCCATCGGAAGTTAATGGATAGAGACAAATGTCCTTCACCGGAGCGTGCACCGCACTGTCCCGGTAACGAGCGCTCTGGGGCGTCCGTCCCGTCGTTTGCCCCACGCGCACCCAATTGGCCGCCTGGTATCTCGGCCAGCGCACTGCCAGGCCGCCGCACCAAAGAGCAGACAGGCCAGATCCACGCCCGCGCCACTCCGAATCAAGTAGCCGATGTTCTCGCCCACGGGACCGCGGACAAGCTCGCCACGATCGGTTCCGGAGGCTGGGAGTCAAACAGGTCCGGGCCCGCATCCGGCCCCCGGGTCACCGGCGCTCGACGACGGTCCGGCGGAGCAATGTGTCCTCGCTCCCGCAGCTTGAGCAACAACGTCCGGGCAGCCATGACGACTCGATAAGCTGGAAAAACCGACTCTGCTGGGCCTGAGTGATCGGGTCCGCAGACGTTGTCGCCGCCCGCGACACGCGGGTCAGCCTGGAGGCCGGAAACAGTGTTTCGATGGTCAACAAGCACTATCCCGAGCTCGTGACGCCGGAAGATGCGAAGCGTTGGTTCGCCATCGAACCAGAAACGCAGTCGAAGATTGTCCCGATGGCGGCAGGTGTAATGTAGGTAAAAGCTGTCCCCAATCTGTACCCAAAAAGCCTCAATTAGTTGTAAGTCGTTGATAGAGATGGTGCGCGAGGCGGGAGTTGAACCCACAACCTACGGCTTCGGAGGCCGCCACTCTATCCAATTGAGCTACTCGCGCAAATTCGTCAGGCGTTTAGTATGCTCTCCCCAAGGGCTGTGGCAAGCAGTTTAGATCGCGGCAGCGGACCCTTATCTTTACCTTCAAAATCGAGGTCGTCGCTTTCCGTTGTTTGCTCCAAATTCCTTTGCTGAAGTGTAGGGATAGTTCTTGCTGCGGGCGCTAGCGCTACGTTGGACCCGCGCGGCGTTTTGCAGAATCAGATTGGCCTGAAAGATCGTTAACTTCAGGGGGTTCTTCGGCATGCACCGCCAAGGTTTCCCTGGAGCTTTGGCTGACTTCCACGACCCCGTTTGAACTCGGAGTCCTTTGGCTTTCGGCGCTGCGCCTTGAGGTTGGATCCGTCAGGGGCGCGATCGGGGCTTTTTTTAACACCTCCATCACGCTCACTTCATCAGGGGTGTAAACCACTGCGGCCGGCAGCTCTGGATGATCCTTGCCCAAGCGAACCATCAAGAGCACACGCTTGGCGACAATCATATCAAGGGCTAATGATCGGGTTAAAGCCCGCGACGTCCGGAACTGTCGTTTTTCCACGGCACACCCCACTTTGAGCATCCGATGCCAGCATTTGTGGACGTTGTCATCGACGAGGATTTCATAGCTGGGTTCCGTGTGAGCTCGCAGCGCCAGTTGATCGGCCATGGTGCCGGAAGGCGTAAACACGTCGGCTTCCTTGCCGAGTATCTCCGCCACGCGCGCTTCGAGCCGCGCCACCGTGGGGTCGTCGCCAAACACGTCATCGCCGACTTCCGCCCGGGCCATCGTTTCGCGCATGGCGGGTGTGGGATGGGCGATGGTGTTGCTTCGGAGATCGATGGGCATGGCGAATTGAGTGGTTCAGCGCAATCGGGCGGTCGTTTCAGCGCCGCCAGAAGAACGTGAAAATCGCGGCGTTCATGACGAGATTGAACGCCGCATGCGCCAGCACCGCCGGCCACAGCGAACCGCTTCGCTCGCGCAGACGGGCGAACAGAAGCGCCACGCCGGTCATCAATCCCATCCAGAGCGCTCCCGACAGCGGGTGAAGCGCCATCTGGCCATCCGCGTTGCGCGTGATGCCGTGATGGAAGAGATGGATGGCGCCGAAGATCGCGGCGTCCACCCACCGGGCGGCGGGCGCGGAAAGTCTTTCGCGAAGCGCGGAATCCAGGAATCCGCGGAAGAAAATTTCCTCGCCGAGCGGACTGAAGATGAGCGCGGGAATCGTGAAGATCAAAAACGCGGTTCCCACCTCCATTCCGGCCTTCGCCGCCGGGTTGGCGCGGTAGTAGTCGCGCACGCTCATGAACCAGTTGTCCGAACTTTCGCCAAACAGCAGCCAGCCAAGCCCAAAGCACGCCAGCGCCAGCGTTCCGCCCTGGGCGACCCCCAATGAGATACTCGCGTCCCGTCCGCGCCCGGGCGAATCCCATCCGCCGGCGCCGTTCTCGGGACGCGAACACGAACGGCGTCGCCATCATGAGCAGGAACCCCGCAGGCAACGAGGCTGCCCAAGGGAATGGCAGCAACATGCCGACGCCTCGACAGGCCGCGAACAAGGCCGCGGCGCCCAGCCCGATCCAGAAGAGCGGCCGGCGGGGATTCGTGTCCCCGAAGGTCATGGTTTCATGAGCGGATCATCCAATCAGTTCCTTGATGACCGTGCCGCCGAACTGGCTGAGCTGCTTGAAGCGGCCGGCGTGGTAGTAGGTGAGTTTGTTGTCGTCGAGACCGAGCAGGCGGAGAAGGGTGACGTGGAAATCGCGGACGTGGGCTTTGCCTTCGACAGCGGTCATGCCGAGCTCGTCGGTGGCTCCGATGGTGTGGCCGGCGCTGCAGCCACCGCCGGCGAGCCACATCGTCATGGCGTTGGGGTTGTGGTCGCGACCGTAGGCGGTGCCGCCGCGCACGCCGTTGTCGGGTGTGCGGCCAAATTCGCCGCACCAGACAACGAGCGTGCTGTCGAGCAATCCGCGCTGTTTGAGGTCGGTGATGAGGGCGGCGATGGGCTGGTCCACGCCGCGGACGAGATTGCCGTGGGCTCGCTCGATGTAGTCGTGGCTGTCCCATGAGCCGTTGTAGAGCTGGACGCAGCGCACAGCTTTTTCCACGAGCTTGCGGGCGAGCAGACATTTACGGCCAAAGGAATCTGTGGCGTCGGGGCCGATGCCGTAGAGTTCCTTCGTCTTCGCGTCTTCCTTGGAAAGGTCGAGCGTCTCGGGCACCTGCATCTGCATGCGGAAGGCGAGTTCGTAGTTATCCATGCGCGCGGCGAGTTCGTCGTGTCCGGGATGCTGCGCGGCGTGCGTGGTGTTGAGCCTGGCGATCAGGTCGATGTTCTTGCGTTGGCGCGCTTCGCTCACTCCGGGCGGCGGCGTGAGGTCGAGAATGGGCGAGCCTTTCGCGCGCAGCGGCGTGCCCTGAAAACTCGCGGGCAGGTAGCCATTGCTCCAGTTCGCCGCGCCGCCTTGCGGGTAACTGACTTCGGGCAGCACGATGAATCCGGGCAGGTCTTGATTCAGCGTGCCGAGGCCGTAGTTCACCCACGCGCCGATGCCGGGGTCGCCGCCGAAGCGGTTGCCGCAGTTCATCTGATACATCGCGGTCGGGTGATTCACGCTGTCCACGGTGCAGCCGCGGAAAAAACAAATCTCATCCGAGACCTTCGCAAGATGCGTCCAATTCTCCGCCATGTCCGCGCCGCTCTGGCCGTGTTTGGCGAACTTGAACGGGCTTTGCACATAGTAGCGTTTGCCGCTTTCCATCGCGGACTTCTGTTTCCCTTCACGCACGAACTCTTTGAGGTGCATCTTCGCCAGCATCGGCTTCGGGTCGAAGGTGTCGATGTGCGACGGCCCGCCTTCCATCATGAGGAAGATGACGTTCTTCGCCTTCGCGGGAAGATGGCCGTCCTTGGGTGCAAGCGGGTTCTTCCTTTCCTCCGCGGCAAGCAGGGAAGTGAACGCCACGCTGCCGAGGCTCGCGCCGAGACTGTAGAGGAACTGCCGGCGCCGGACTTGCACCGCGGAGGCGGGATGAGCGCAGAGGATTTTTTGGGGAAAGGTTTCCAATTCTTCTCTGCGCCCTTCCCGCCTCTGAGGTGCCATCTCTGTATTTTTAATAAACATAAGCAAACTCGTTGGAGTTGAGGAGCGCGAGGCAGACATCAGCGAGGGCGCGGGTGTGGGCGGGCACATCGGCGGGTTGCAGATCGGGCACGAACTCGATGTAGGCGTGCAGCTTCTCGTTGAAGGAAAACTTCTCGCCGGTGTTTTCCTCAACGGCATCGCGGCTGACTTCGAGCGGGAGCTTTGGTGAAGGTGGCTTCGTGTCACCGAGCAGCGCTTCGATGTCGCGCCAATGGGCGAGGCAGCTTCGGAGTTCGTCGGCGCTGGGCTGGCGTGAGAAGGCGAGCACGAAGATGCGCGTGACGGCTTGCTCATCGCTTCGCGTTTCCTTCACCGCGCGATTCGCCAGCGCGAGCGCGCGCGATTGCGTGCTCTGGCCGTTGAAGAGGCTGAAGACCTGCGGCGTGACGGTGCTGGCTTCGCGGCGTTCACAGGAAAAATCCGGCGTGGGTGCGTTGAAGACTTCGAGCAGCGGGTCGGGCAGGCCGCGAGTCTTCAGCGCGTAGAGCGAGCGGCGATGACGTTGCTGCGGCAGCGGATTCGGCGTCCACGCAGCGGCGAAAGTGCCCATGACCTGGCGCGGTTGCAGCGCGGCTTCGAGATTAATTTCGGGCCGATTGGGAATGCCACCGAGCGTCGGATTGAGTTCACCGGTTGCGGTCAGCATCGCATCGCGCAGTTCCTCGGCGGTGAGACGGCGCGGTTTGAAGAGGGCGTAACTCGTCCCGGTCGGGTCTTTTTTGACGAGCAGCTTGCGGTCGGGGTGAAGTGTGCTGCGGCGATAAGCCTCCGACGTCATGATGAGGCGGTGCATGGCTTTGAAGCTCCAGCCTTTCTCCACAAAGGTCGTGGCGAGCCAGTCGAGCAGCTCGGGATGCGTGGGTTTCTTGCCGGTGCTGCCGAAGTTGTTTGGGTTCCCCGCGATGGGCTGGTCGAAATGCCAGAGCCAGATGCGATTCACGATGGCGCGTGTGGTCAACGGATTTTCCGCGCTCGCGACCCAGTCGGCGAACGCCTGGCGTTGGCCTTCGATGGCGTCGGGAATCGGCGTCTTCTGCGCGGCGGCGAGCACGCTGAGCACGCCGGGCTTCACCTTCTCGCCGGAGCCGAATGGGTCGCCGCCGGTGAGAACGCACGTTTCCTCCAGGTCGCCCGCCGTCATGCGATTCGCGGGCATGCGGAAGGGCGAACTGATGCTCGTGACCTGCGGTGTGCGGCCATTGTAAATGGAGAGCGCCACCGGTTCGTAGCGGTCGAGTTCCCACTTGAGCCGTTCGAGACTCTTGCGGGCGACACGCTCCAAACCAAACTGCTCCGGCGTGAAACCGACGAGCTTCGGTGGAAACTTGCTCTCCGCCACACCTTGCTTAGTCAAGGCGTTGCGTGCCGCTGAAAGCACATCGGAGAAGCCACGCTTGTTCACCGCGGATTTACCCCGCGCCGCATCGACCGCAGCATTCCACTGCGCCGCATCCTTCTTCTGCTCGACGAACCACCGCTGCGCATTGCGAAGCAGCACGTCGTCGAGTTCCGCCAGCCTGGCCACATGCTCGTCGCGCCGCAGTTCCAGATACTTCCTTTCCTCGAAGCCCTTGATGTTCTCGACCGGCAGAAACGGCGCGGGACGCTCGGCAAGCTGCGTCGTCGCGAAGACGGCCTGCAGCGAGTAGTAGTCGCGCGTGGGAATGGGGTCGAACTTGTGATCGTGACAGCGCGCGCATTGCAGCGAGTGCGCGAGGAAGGTTTCGCCAACGCTGTTGCTCACGTCGTCGAGGAAACGCTGCCGCGCGATCTTGGCCACTTCCATCCCGGTCAGCTCCCACGGCCCCATGCGGAGAAACCCGGTGGCGACGAGCATCTCGGGATTGTCCGGTTCGATTTCATCGCCGGCGATCTGCTCGCGCACAAACTGGTCGTAGCGTTTGTCCGCATTGAACGAGCGCACGACGTAATCGCGATAACGCCACGCATTGCCGCGCTCGTAGTCATTGGCAAAGCCCGAGGTATCCGCGTAGCGCGTCGCATCGAGCCGATGCTGCGCCATGCGCTCGCCGTAGTGGGGCGAGGCCAGCAAGCGCTCGACGACTTTCGCAAACGCCTCCCCATCCGGCGGCCGATCTTTCACGAACGCTTCAACCTCCTCCGGCTTTGGCGGCAGGCCGATGAGATCAAACGTCGCGCGGCGAACGAGCCTCACGCGATTGGCTGCTGGCGCTGACTGAAGACCGGCCGGCATTTTCGCCGCGATGAAAGCGTCGATGGGATCCTTGGGAGCGGCGGCATCCTTGCCGCCGATTGCGCCGGAAGGGCCGGCGGCAAGGATGCCGCCGCTCCACTTCACCGGCTGATACACCCAGAGGCCCTCGGGTTTGTATTTGCGGTTCGTCCACTCCGGCGACTGACCGACCGAAGTCTTTACCGTGACATTATCCTCCGCCGACCACGCGGCCTCGTGGCCTTCGCGATGGCCTGCACGCGCGCCTCATTCGGCCAGGGCGCGCCACCCGCGATCCATTCTTTGATCCAGGTGACCTGCTCCGCGTAGAGCTTGTCCGCCTCCTTCGGCGGCATGGCCTTCCAATCGTCGTCGTGCGTCCGCGTCACCGCGAGATAGAGCGGACTCTCCTCCGGCTTGCCGGCAACGATGGCGGGCTTTCCGCTGTCGCCGCCCTTCAAGGTGGACGCGAGCGAGCCCTTTCCCAACGGTCGATTGATTACTCGCACGGTAACGATCATACCCGCCTCGCCTATTCCTTAACCAGATGATCCGGCCTGCCGCAATCAAGGCATGGCCACGCCATAAGCTTCACTCCAGCGAGTTCTTTCCGTCGTCGGTCGAACGCCGCAGCAGGATGCGAATGTCATCCCAATCGCCACCCTGCTTGCGCGCCTCGCACCACGCGAGGACGGTGCTTTTGGCCGTCACGGCACTCTCATCTTTACCCCCAAAAATTTGCGCTCCAGGGTGTTTGTCCCCGCGTCGGACCAGGGACCCAACGGTGTCCGCCCCTTACTTGCGTGATTCAGTCTCAGATGGCGCGGACAAGCTCCCGCTGGAACGTAGGACGGCTTGAATCGATTCTTCTTTTTGGAAAGGAGGTCAACGGAAATTGCTGACCTCAGCGCGGTGGAGTTTTTTTGAAATTTTTTGAGGTTTCGATTCTACAGGAAGGCCCCGCGCGCGCTCCACAAGCCTGCTGGCGGCGTTTTTGTGGTCGGAGAAGGAAAAAGGGCAGCCTCGCAAAAGCGAGCTCTTGCCGGTCGATTCTTGAGGCGTCGCCGACCGTGTTGCCGAGATCATTTCTCCTGATTATTGTCGTTACTTCTTCGATACTTTTCTCTA
>CAMAWP010000278.1 GCA_945861765.1 Akkermansia muciniphila
GAGTCTGCGGAGTTGCCGCTTTGGGTTGGGATGGTTTCGGCGTCGGCGAGTTTCGGAGCTGTGAGCGTTGCCAAAGCGGTGACTTCGCAGACTCCGTCACCGCAGTCCAAAACCTGGCGGCACATTCGAGGGTTCATGGAGAGAATTGCGGCTTTCTTGTCTGACTAGACTGCCATTCCTGGTTGCATCCAAGCCTTGGCTGCTGCTGCCGCGAGCCGCGGCAGCCAGATCGAGGGATCGCGCTTGGCTTCTTCAAGGCCAGTCAATTGCGGGACGATTCCGTAGAGCTTCGTAAAATTGTTTGTGGCGGCTTCAGTTGCTTGCGATTCCACTAAAGTGCCCGCTAGCCCCAGGCAAGGCACACCGTGTTCTCGCGCGAGCCTCGCGATCTCACCCACGCCTTTGCCCATCAAAGTGGACGCATCGATCGCTCCCTCACCCGTCAGCACCAACTGCGCGGCGCGAATGCGTTCATCCAGCTTTGCATTCTCGGCGAATAGCTTGAATCCTGACTGCAAACGAGCGCCTAGGAAGCTTCGGAGGCCAAACCCGAGCCCACCTGCCGCGCCCGTCCCAGGTTCTCCTCGCACGCCGAGTTGAAGGTCGCACTCGACCACTTCGGCCAGGCGCTTCAGACAGCATTCCGCGTGAGCCATATCTTCAGGGCGCAGGCCTTTTTGCGGGCCGTAAATCCGACTGGCTCCCTGCTCACCGAGCAATGGATTTTGAACATCCACTGCCACCAGAACTTGTGGATCAAAGGCGCGTCGAGGTGGTGAAATGAGATGTTGAAGCGTGGTCAACTCGGTCCATTTCTCGATAGGCTTGTGATCGTGATTCAAGAACTGCCACCCGAGTGATCGCGCCATTCCAAAACCGCCGTCGTTGGTAGCGCTGCCCCCGATTCCAATGAGGCAACGTTGTGCGCCGACTTCAAACGCCGCTTCCAATACCGCGCCCAAGCCGAAAGTATCGAGGTGAAATGGATGATATTTCGCCGCCGGCAAGAGGGCCAAACCAATCACGAGAGCCGATTCGATAATAGCGGTCCGGCCGTTCGGATCCCACCACCAAGCCGCTACGATCGGCTGGTGCGCAGCGTCCAGGGTCGATGTCGTCCTGACCTGCACCGGTAGTAATCGGCTCAGAACTTCGCCAAAACCATCCCCGCCGTCGCTCATGGGAAGCAGCTCCAGAGTATCGTTCGGACAAACTTGCCGCCATCCCTGCGCGATCAGTTCCGCAGCAGCCTGGGCAGTCAAAGTGCCTTTGAATTTGTCCGGAACGATCAAAACTCTGCGCGGCATGCACGGACGATACCAAACACAATCCGGGATGCACGAGGTTTTGGGTCGGAGGCGTGTTCTGCCGCGCGCAATTTATGAACACCTATCTCCCGGAGGGAGATTTGAGAATAGCCCACCCTTTCAAGGGTGGGATTGCGCAGCAAATACCCAAAGTCCCGAAGGGACGGTTGAGAGGTAACGCAGGACATTGGGGGATTCGGCCGTCCCTGCGGGGCTTATGTGATGGCTCATTCGAACCCAGCAGTGAACTGCTGGGCTAGTCTCGAATCTCACTCCGGGAGACGAAAGCGGCCAATAAGTCCAGACTCCCGTCATCCCGGCGAGATGAAAAAATGGTCTTCATCCGCTGTGGAACTATTCCACTGAAAACAGCGAGGAATCAAAATTTGTGAGGATTGGAGTGCTATTTCACGCGTCAGTTTCGAGTGTCACAAGGAAAGTATTGCCAAACCGTCTTGCTGTGGCAGTGTAATGACGGATATTTTACGCTATGAATAAACCTAAGATTATTGCCTATCTGAAACCCTCGTGTGGATGGAGTCAGGGCGTGCGCGCCATCTTGCGAAAATACGACCTCCCTTACGAGGACCGCGACATTATCAATGATCCCGTGCAGCGCCAGGAGATGATTGAAAAAAGCGGCCAGATGCTGAGCCCTTGCGTCGAGGTCAACGGACGCATGTTGCCGGACATCAGCGGGGATGAGGTCGAAGCCTATCTACTCGCGAACAACCTGGCCGGAAGCACGGATCGCACGGCGGATGCGCCCACCAACGCACCCTGCGCACACGAAGCGACAGGACCGATTCCAATGCAGCTCCACCGCTGATTCAAGTTCTTTCAACCGCAGGCCGTGTAGAATCACTCTTCACGGCCTGTTTCGTTTTACCATGCGATTCATCACATCCGTTCTCGGAATGCAGCGTCTCGCCAAGCGCTGGAGGCGGGAGGGAGTTGAGGTGGGCTTCGTACCAACGATGGGCTGCCTGCACGAAGGGCACATGAGCTTGGTCGAACGCGCGCGCAAATTGGTCGGTCCGAAGGGCCGAATTGTGGTCAGCATCTATGTGAACCCCGCTCAGTTTGGTCCGGCGGAAGACTTTTCCAAATACCCTCGTGAGTTACCCCGCGACACAGCGCTCTGCCGAGCCGCCAAGGTTGATCTCCTCTTTGCGCCAAAGGACCACGAGATCTACCCTGCCCCGCCGGACGGAACATTCGGCACTTATGTCGTCGAAGAAACCTTGTCCCAAGGAATGGAAGGGGCGTCGCGCCCAACTCACTTCCGCGGCGTCGCGACCATCGTGGCCAAGCTGTTTAATATTGTGTTGCCGGATACAGCGGTTTTCGGAGCAAAGGATTTTCAACAGGCGGCAGTGGTCCAAGGGATGGTTCACGACTTGAATTTCCCCATCCGAATCGTCGTCGCACCCACCCTGAGAGAGGCAGACGGCTTGGCAATGAGTTCGCGGAATCGATACCTCTCGCCGGAAGAAAGGCGGCAGGCGACCGTTCTTTGGCGGGGCATTCAGTTGGCTCGCGCCACCACGCGCCGTTCACAAAGCGGCGTGTCTGCATCCAAGATGAGAGACCAGCTCGTGAAGTTTATCAGCGATCATCCCGCCGCGCGCGTGGACTACATCGCATTTTTTGACTCTGTCACCTTGCAACCGGTCGATTTACTTAAGCCGGGAACCCACATGGCCATGGCCGTTTTCATCGGGCGCACCCGCCTCATTGATAACGCGAAGCTTTAGCCTGAACATTTCAGACTCAAGCGAGCCATGCAGATGAGGAAGCGGTAAACGGCCCTCTGTGCCTTCCTCGCCTACAGGGCGCAGTGACGCCGCAGCGAGGCATCTCCACCGTGGAAAACGTGTGAAATATCGGAGCCAGAGCATCCGCGATAATATAATTTCAAATTATCTCCAAGTTCGTGCATCTTACTGCTACTAAGTTATGACAATCTTTCGCTTTGTGGTCTTGCTGAGTTCGTTCGCGCTGCTCCTACCTTCCATGTCCGCGGCAGAACGGACAAAGGCGCGACTGCTCCTTTCGACCACGGCAACGAAAGCTGGCGAGACGGTCATGGCTGGGGTCGAGCTGAAGATGCCGCCACGATGGCATATCTACTGGCGCAACTCCGGCGACTCGGGGATTCCTACAAAAATTGACTGGCAATTGCCCAAGGGAATTTCGGCGGGCGAAGTCCAATGGCCGGTTCCGGAAAAGCTCACCGAAGCCGGGCTGACCACTTACGTCTATCACCACGAAGTCGTGCTCTTGGTGCCGCTGAAAATGGCCAACGATCTCGCCCCTGGTTCGCACGAAATTAAGGCCAGAGTCTCGTGGCTGGAATGTGACGAGATTTGCCTGCCCGGAGCTGCCACCGTGCAAGCGAGCTTGGTAATCGGTTCGGATTCGACCCCTTCGCCCGATGCGACTTTGATCGAGGATTGGCGAAAGAAGCTGCCACTCTCAGATCCGGCTTTGGTGACTCGCACTTTCTGGGAGAAAAGTCCAACGGACGACTCGCGGCCTTTGATTATCCAATGGGAAGCAAAAGAGAAACCCGAAGCTGTAGATTTTTTTCCTTTCGGGAGCGCTGATTACGAAGTGACCGGCGTGACAGAGTTGTTAAACGAACCGCAAAACGGTGTCGCCCTCCGCAAGATCGTGAAGAAGTCGGAAGACCGCTGGCCGAGTTCTGTCGAAGGTTTAATCATCGCCAAATACACCGCTGCCACCACTCCACAAAAAGCTTACCAAGTCGTTTTGGCTGTTGCCGAATCCACGGCGAAAATCGCCGATGCGATACCGAATACTCGGGCTTCGATTGATGCTGTTAAGCCTGAGAAAAGGTCGTTGCTCGCGATGCTCGGGCTCGCTTTCCTCGGTGGCCTCATTCTGAATATCATGCCATGCGTTCTGCCTGTTATCGCCCTGAAGATCTTAGGGTTTGTGAATCAAAGCCAGGAAGAGCCACGGCGCATCCGGCAATTGGGGTTCCTTTACACGCTCGGAGTGCTCGCCTCTTTTCTTGCGTTAGCTCTGGTCATCATCAGCGTTCAACAAGCTGGTCGCGGTGCGAGCTGGGGCATGCAATTCCAGAATCCGCAGTTCCTCGTTGGCATGACTGTCCTGGTCACCCTCGTCGCGTTGAATCTGTTTGGCTTATTCGAAATTAACCTGAGTGGTCGAGCCATGGGCGCAGCCGGCACACTGGCATCCAAGGAAGGCAACGCGGGAGCGTTCTTCAATGGAGTTCTGGCGACTGCGCTGGCGACGCCTTGCACGGCCCCCTTTTTGGCACTGGCTCTCGGCTTCGCTTTTGCTCAATCGCCTCCGATCATTATTTTGATGTTCCTCACGATTGGCCTGGGCCTAGCTGCGCCCTATCTGGTTTTGAGTTTGCAACCGGGCTGGCTGAAGTTTTTACCCAAACCGGGGATGTGGATGGAGAAGTTCAAGATCGCGATGGGCTTTCCGATGCTGGCGACCGCGGTTTGGCTGTTTTGGCTGACAACTGGACATTTTGGGACATCCGGAACTTTGTGGCTCGGCTTGTTTTTGGTGGCGCTGGCTATGGCTGCCTGGACATGGGGAGAATTCGTTCAACGCTCGGCCAAGCATAAAGTAATGGGGATCGCCGCGGCGCTCGCCATCGTCGCGAGCGCCTACTTCTACGTGCTGGAGAATCAATTAAGCTGGCGCTCTCCCGCAGTCGTTTCAAAATCAGGCGGAGCTCTCGCCAATCACCCGGGCGGCATTGACTGGCACGCTTGGAATACGAAAGCGGTTGAAGCAGCCCGCGCCGCAGGACAGCCTGTGCTGGTTGATTTCACGGCCGATTGGTGCCTCTCCTGCCAGGTCAATAAGAAGACCAGCCTCGAAATCCCGTCAGTGCAATCGAAGCTCAAAGAAATCAATGCCGTGGCACTCCTCGGCGACCACACAAAGATCGACCCTGCCATCACGGAGGAACTACGGCGGTATGATCGCGCAGGAGTCCCGCTGGTCCTGGTTTACCCCGCCGATACCAATGCGCCGGCTATCGTCCTCCCAGAACTCCTCACTCCCACGATTGTTTTGGATGCTTTGACGAAGGCCGGGCGAACGAAGATGGCGGCACGCTCCGAACCAGCCGCCGGGAATTAACTTAACCCGGCCAGGGCTGGCCAGGGAACGCGAACCAGACAAAAGTTCTCGCGACGGACGCGAACGAAGCAACGGAATGGAAACTCCCGAACCGGGCGTTTTATCTCAGAACCTGCGCATCCGTCCGGAGGCAGATTGCTTGGCTGCTCCAGCAAATGCCGACTCGCCTGGGCAACTCCTCAGCCGCCGACAGAGCTCGAACCGTGCCGCTGAATCGCGCTCACCATCGTGTTCACGCTTTGGAGGATTTCCTTGGCCGCGGCGGGATCGGGAACTTTCAGGCCGAAATGTTTGTCCAAGCCCACGACGAGTTGCAGCGCATCCACGGAATCCAGCCCGAGGCTCCCCGGACCGAAAAGCGCCTGCTCGTCCGCAATCTCCGTCGCCGCCATCTGGAGCATGAGATTCTCGACCATCATATTCTTGATCCGCTCTTTCAATGAGATGATGTCTTCCATGGTGTTCTCAAAATATTCCGCCGTCCACTTTCAGGACTGAGCCTGTGATGTAACTCGCTTCGGAACAAGCGAGAAATCGAATGGCGCTCGCCACTTCCTTCGCTTGCCCAAAACGGCGCATCGGGATTTTGTTTTGAGCCGCCTTTCGATCAGGCTCGTTCAGGTTCGCCAGGGCTTCCGTCTCGATGTAACCAGGGCAAACCACATTGACCGTAATGCCAATGCGCGCCACCTCTTTGGCCAGGGATTGAGTGAGAGCGATGACTCCAGCTTTGGCTGCCGCATAGTTCGTTTGCCCCGCCGGAGCGAGCAACGCGCTCAGCGAGGACACATTCACGATCCGCCCGGAGCGCTGGGAAATCATTGTTGGAAGAACAGCTTGGCATCCGTGAAAGACGCCATCGAGATTGCCCGCCAGCACGGATTTCCATGCACTCAGCGGCAGCGTGGCCAGCAAGCCATCCTGATGTTTGCCCGCGTTATTCACGAGCACGTCAATGCGCTGGTGCTCGACAAGCATTGCGGCGATCGCGTGTTTCCATGCGTCAGGGTCGGTCACGTCGAGATCCAAACATCGGCAACGAGCGGGAAACCTCACGGCCAAACTCAGCGCTCGCTCGCGATTCTGGTGAACGCCCAGCCAAACAAAGTTTTCGACAGCCTCATTCAAGAACACTTCGGCAATGGCCTGCCCGAGGCCACCGTTAGCGCCTGTAACTAAAACGACCCGCGAGCTCATGAGTATCTGTTAGTCTGCGATGCGCGCCCCAGCGGCAGGCGGTGTGAGGCCACTAAGCTGGGTCCGCACAACCATTCAAATTCACGAAATGCGCCCCGATGGCGTGTTGATTACAGCCCACCACGCTGACATTGGCGGCAGCGTAACGGTTCTCGCGCAAGGCGTCGATAGCGGCCACACATTGCCAGGCGCCGGAAGCGGCCAGGCCTTCCCCAAAAACCTCCTTGGGCGAAAGTCGCGGGCCTGTCCAGTCAGCCCAGGACGCTATCTCGGCGGCATCCAGTCGCGAGAGCTGTTGTGTGCCATCGCAGAGCAAATGGTTCGGGCTAGAATCAGGCAACTGAGCGCGCATAGCCCGTGATGCCCGGACACGGCCACGCTTCTGGAGAAAGGAGTGAGCGTCCGTGATGCCGGACAGTTGAACCCCCGAATCGCGCTCCACTCCTCGAGATAAATAGAGAGCCCCTGCCCCATCGCTCAGCGTAATTTTGCGTTCGAAGCGATGGAAAGCATCCACCGTGAGCCAGTCACGTTCTTCCGCTCCCACCACGACGCAGCCATCCACTTGTCCGTCGGAAAGCCACTCTGCCGCGAGCGCGAGACCGAGCAGGAAGGTGCCGGAATCGCCGACCAGCGTGTAATTGATCTCGGTCGTGCCGAGCAGGGCAGCCACGTGGCTGGCAGGTGCGTTAAAAACGGTTTCAGGAAACAACAGAGGGCTTGCAGCGATCGGATTTTCCAAGGTTTCGCTGTAGAATCGGCTCGAATAATTAACGCCGCCCGACAGGACGCAACAAATCACTCCCAGGCGTACCGCTCCTTCACTCACCTTGTGCAGATCCGAGCCAAGCGCCTCGAGAGCCGCAGCAACGGCATATTGGCTAATGGCGCTAGCTCGACGGAGCCGCGCATGTGCCATAAAACCGGGCCGGTGTGGCGATGGAGGCACTGGACGAATCGGCAACGCCCGAAGCCACCCTGGACGGATGAGCGGCTTGGTTTCCAAGGGTTCGCCCTTAGCCAGCGCCTCACGGAATGCCGCAATGCCCCAACCTGCCGGCGATACGGCGCCGCAGCCACGAACGACAATCAAGCTCATCGCCACCTCCGAAAAATGAGTGTGGCATTGGCACCACCAAAACCAAAGGAATTGCTCAGCGCGTATTCCATGTTGGCCGAAGTCGGCATCCGCACGATTGGGAAAGCAGCGATGGGATCGGCTGTTTGCAGGGTCGTTGTCGGTGGCAACCATTGCCCTTGCAACGCCATGACACAAACAGCAGCCTCCACGGCTCCGGCCGCTCCCAATAAATGGCCGACGCTCGATTTCGTCGAACTGACCTGCAAACTCGCCGCCCGCTCGCCAGCCCAACGATTGATCGCGATCGCTTCGGCCCTGTCGTTCAGCGGTGTTCCGGTTCCGTGCGCATTGACATAATCGATCTGGCTCGGAGCAAGGCGGGCGGCTCGGCAAGCGGCAGTCATCGAGGCGAGAGCCGCCTCACCCTGCGGATGAGGCTGAGTTAAATGATGCGCGTCTGTGGACGCTCCGTACCCGACCATTTCTCCAAGGATAGTTGCTTTGCGATGCTGCGCTGAGGTCAGAGTTTCAAGCGCAAAAACGGCTGCGCCTTCCCCGAGCGCAAGTCCATCCCGGCGAACATCAAACGGTCGGCACTCTGTCGGCGAGAGCGCTTTCAACGAATCAAAGCCTGAAAACACCAACTGGCTCAACGCATCGTAGCCACCCGCCATCACGCGATCCGCTCCGCCTCTCCGGAGCAGTTGCCACGCGTGGCCCAAGGCATTGCCGCCGGCTGCGCACGCATTGGCAATGATGAAAACGGGACCGCTGAAGCCAAAGGCATCAGCAAGATCGAGCCCCTGCCGCTGAGGTTGATAGTGGATGACGCGAGCGGCTTGATGACAATGATCGTTGGGTTTCTGAATCGCTTGCCGATAGTAAGCTTCCCCCAAACTCATGCCGCCGCTCGTTGTGCCTAAGACGACCGGCAGGTTCGATGACGCTACCCAGCCGGACTGGCGCCAAGCCTGATCGGCCGCGAGTAGCAACAGTTTTGCGGCTCGATCCAGACGATCTCGATGTCGCTTACTGAGAAGAGTCGGAGGCAGATCGCCTGGTAACGCCACCTCGGCGGCAGTCTTGACGCACTGTTGCGAAACGTCGAAAAGAGTGACGGGCCGAAAGGCAACGCGGCCAAGCCGAAAACCTTCGGCGTTAGATTCCCAGTCCAATCCTAGAGCCGTGACAATCCCAGCGCCCGTGATGACAACACGATGCGGAGCCCCCGAGGGTTGAGGAGTTGGAAATAGCACGGCCAGTTTTTTCGGTTAACCAATTGTCTCGCCAGCAAACTAAAAAGATTACACGCGCAAGTCAAACTCGGCGGCCCCGTCCCTCAATCCTTCAATCGTCGGTTATGATCGTGGCAGCCGAAGGAGAACCATCGCCCCAGCGAGACCTGGGTTAACAGCCTCGGCATGAGGTTTGTGCCTGTCGCTGGAACATCGGTTCAGTTTTCCATTGGGGAAACGCGCGTGCAGGATTATGCGGCTTTCGCGACTGCTGTCAGCGGTGTGGATGCTTCATGGAAGAGTCCCGGTTTTATTCAAGATGGCACGCACCCGGCGGTGAACGTAAGTTGGGAGAACGCGAAGAAGTTTGTTGCTTGGTTAACGGAGCAGGAGCGGAAGGAAGGAAAGTTGACGTCCCAGCAAAGCTACCGGCTACCGACGGACGGGGAGTGGAGCTACATGATGGGCATCGGCGACCGGGAGAGTGGTGGCACGCCTCAGGAGAAGGACGCGAAACTGAAGAATGTGTATCCGTGGGGCACGCATTTTCCGCCGCCGCGTGGAGCGGGGAAGCACGGTTTCGCTTTGCGCACGGATGACTTTGATCACACCTCGCCAGTGGGCAGCGTTGCGGCGGGTGCGTCGGGACTATTCGATCTGGGAGGGAACGTGTGGGAATGGTGCGAGGACTACTATAATGGTTTCAACGGCGCTCGTGTGTTG
>CAMAWP010000279.1 GCA_945861765.1 Akkermansia muciniphila
CGCGCATTGCGCCCTTGAACGGTGGGGCGAGACTCTCTCCGAGCTGTAGTCTCCGAGCCGGAAGCCGTCGAGCCCTGACATGCTCGATCGCCAGAAAAGGTCAGGGTTCGAGGGGACTCTCACCCCACCCAGGTTCATGGGCAGAATTGTTCCCGCGCTCGTTTTGTTGCGGCTCCCGTGCGCCATGATATAACTGGTCAATCCGCGATGAGAGCCATTAGGAATATTGCTTGCCGAGCCGCGCTAGTGGCTGCCATCCCTTTGGTGACGGCTCGGGCGAGCTTCGGAGCTACCGTTCAGTCGGCCGATTTCAACCGCGACATTCGCCCTATCCTTTCAGAAAACTGCTTCGCCTGTCACGGCCCTGATGAGAAAGCGCGCAAAGGAAAATTGCGATTGGATCGGAAGGAAGATGCCTTTAAGCCGCTGGAATCTGACGGTTCGGCTATCGTGCCCGGAGACCCAGGACGCAGTAAGCTAATTCAGCGGATAGGGAGCCCGGATGAAGATGAGCGAATGCCGCCTCGAAAAGCCGGAAAACGGTTGAACGAGCAGCAGAGTGGATTGTTGCGCCAGTGGGTTGCCGAAGGGGCCAAGTATGATCAGCACTGGGCTTTTATCCGACCCGAAGCTGCCCCATTGCCTCAGGTGCAGAACGCGAGCTGGCCTCGTAACGCGATTGACTATTTCATCTTGAGGCGTTTGGAAGATGAGAAGCTGCGACCAGCCGTGGAGGCTGATCGAACAGCTTTGATCCGGCGAGTCAGTCTTGATCTAACCGGGCTGCCCCCGTCGCCCGATGAGGTCGATGGCTTTCTTTCTGATCATTCGTCCAATGCTTACGAGAAGGTCGTCGATCGGCTGCTGGCTTCGCCGCGGCATGGAGAACGCATGGCGATACGATGGTTAGATGCGGCGCGGTACGCGGACACTAGCGGTTACCAGAGCGACGGCGAACGCTTGATGTGGCGTTGGCGCGACTGGGTGATTGAGAGCTTTAATCGCAACCGACCCTTCGATGAATTTACTATCGAGCAAATCGCGGGAGATATGTTGCCCAATGCCACGCTCGACCAGAAAATTGCGACTGGCTTTAACCGCAATCACCGAGGCAATGCGGAAGGCGGGATCATTCCCGAAGAATACGCCGCCGAATATGTCGTTGATCGCGTGGACACAACCTCGACGGTGTGGTTGGGGTTGACGATTGGTTGTGCTCGTTGCCACGATCACAAATTCGACCCGATCACGCAGAGAGAATTTTACCAACTGTTCGCCTTCTTCAATAACATTCCCGAGAAAGGCCGGGCCGTGAAGCTGGGTAACTCGCCGCCGCTCATCAAAGCCCCAACCCCACCTCAACAGAAACATCTTGAGCAGCTCGAACAAACACTTGCCGCAGCCGGCGATGCTTTTCGGAAGCTGCGACCGGCCATCATCGCCGCGCAGGCGGACTGGGAGAAGTATTTGAGGACTAAACCACTCGCAGCTCACCGCGCGGACCTTCGTTCCTCCACGCTGACCGAGCTGCCGGAAAGCTCACGCATTGAGATTCGAGATCGAGCGGCATTGGGTTTAGAAAAGGAGATTCTGACCCAATGGACAATCTCCGATGGATTGACGGCCCATTACACGTTTGATGGCGTGGCAACGAATGAAGCCAAGCCGAAAGGATCAGTGACCTTCACCAACGGCGAACCGGTGTTCGTCGCAGGGCGCATTGGCCAAGCGGGCGAGTTCGATGGCAAACGTTACGTTGATGCGGGAAACGTCGGGGACTTTGGTTTTTTCGACAAGTTTTCCTTCGGGGCATGGATTTATCCCATGAGCGAGCGAGGCGGTTCGATCTTGTCGCGTATGGTTGAGCTGCCTCAAGGAGAGACCACCCCGGACTTCGCGCGCGCAGGGCGACTCAAAACCCACCCCTACCCCTCCCCGGAGGGGAACGGACAAAGCTCCCCGCCTGGGAGGGGTAGGGGTGGGTCGGTTCATGGAGAGGGCTACAGCCTGGTGCTGAACGGCGGGAAACTTCAGGTCAACTTAGTGAAGCGTTGGCTCGACGATGCGCTCCGTGTCGAGACTCAGGATTCTTTGCTGCCGAATCGCTGGCATCATGTGATGGTGGCTTACGATGGATCGCGTGGCGCGAGCGGAGTTAAGGTTTACGCGAATGGCGAGCCGTTGAAACTGAAAGTTACGCTGGACGAGCTCAACCAATCATTCAAGACGGCGGAGCCCTTCAGGATCGGATCGGGCGGTGGCCCCGGCACTCGCTTCCACGGTTACATTGATGATGTTCGCGTCTATGACCGGGTCCTCTTGGCGAACGAAGCAAGAGTGTTGGCGACGACAGACTCGGTGGTTGATATCGCTTCGATCTCCCCGAATCAAAGGACGCCAGGACAAACCGAGAAGATCTTCGAATATTTCCTGGAGAACCAAGCGTCCGAGGAAGTTCACGAGTTGCGGCGGAAGCTCGCCAGTTTGCGGCGACAGAAAGCGGAGTTCGCCGAAAGTTTGCCTACCGTGATGGTGATGGAAGAAATGACATCGCCGCGGGAGACGTTCCTATTGATCCGCGGCCAATACGACAAACCAGGCGACAAGATTGGCCCGGGAGTGCCGTCAGCCTTATCACCGTGGCCGAAGGGGGAAGAGCGCAATCGCCTCGGATTCGCCAAATGGTTGGTCGATCCATCGAATCCTTTGACCGCGCGCGTCGCGGTGAATCAGTACTGGCAAACGTATTTTGGCGCGGGGTTCGTCAGGACCGCCGAAGACTTCGGCACCCGTGGAGAATTGCCAAGCCATCCCGCGCTCCTCGATTGGCTGGCTACGGAGTTTGTCCGGAGCGGATGGAACGTGAAGGCGATCCAGAAGCTGATAGTCATGAGTGCGACCTACCGCCAGTCATCAAAAGTGACGCCCGAGCTGTTGCAGAAAGACCCCGAAAATCGGTTGCTGGCTCGAGGACCCCGGCTTCGGCTTTCCGCGGAAATGGTCCGAGATCAAGCGTTGGCCCTCAGCGGCCTGTTAGTGGAGAACGTTGGCGGTCCTTCTGTCATGCCGTATCAGCCGAAGGGATTGTGGAAGGAGCTCTCTGGCATCGATTACACGCAAGACAAAGGCGAGAAATTATATCGCCGCAGCATTTATACTTTTTGGAAGCGAACAAGCGCTCCACCATCGATGATGACCTTTGACGCCCCAGGCAGGGAGATGTGTTCGGTTCGGCAAACGCGGACAAGCACCCCGCTTCAAGCCTTAACATTGATGAACGATGTGACCTTTGTCGAAGCGTCGCGCGTTCTCGCGGAGCGGACAATGACGCACGGCGCCACCACGGCTGATGAAGGCCTCGCCTACCTCTTTCGCTTGGTCATGGCTCGCCAGCCGCGTCAGGCCGAATTGCGGATTCTGCTTGATGGGTTTCACGACCATCTGAAGCATTATCTCGCCGATCGGAAAGCCGCGTTGGGTTTAGTCAGCACGGGCGAGTTCCCGCGAAACGAAAAGCTCGACGTGAGCGAGCTTGCGGCTTACACCGCTGTTGCGAGTTTAGTTCTAAACCTCGATGAAGCGATCACGAAGTAGCGCACTGCATGAGATGCGAGATGATTCTTCGTCGCTCGGAGCCTGCCGCTTCGGGTTAGGGCCGAGTAGAAATCGGGTATGAATCCACTCCACGAAAACCAACTGCTCATCACACGCCGCCACTTCTTCGGAAGTTCTGGCGCGGGCATCGGCGTTTTGGCATTGGCTTCGCTGTTCAACAATCGGCTCTTTGCGACTTCTGATAAAGCCCCGACTGCAAGTAGCGGACTTCCGAGCCTTCCTCATTTTGCCCCTAAAGCCAAGCGCGTGATTTACCTGTTTCAGTCGGGCGCCCCGTCGCAGATGGACTTGTTCGATTACAAGCCGAAGCTCGATAAATTGCGCGGGACAGAGCTGCCGGATTCAATTCGCATGGGACAACGCTTGACCGGGATGACCGCAACGCAGACGAGCTTTCCGGTCGCTCCATCGATCTTCAAATTCTCGCGACATGGGAGGAGCGGAGCCTGGTTGAGCGGCTTGATGCCACACACGGCGCGTGTGGCGGATGAGCTCTGCTTCGTCAAGTCGATGCACACCGAGGCGATCAATCACGATCCGGCGATTACGTTTTTCCAGACGGGGGCGCAGTTGGCTGGCAGGCCGAGCATGGGAGCTTGGCTGTCTTACGGTTTGGGCACGGAGAATCACGATCTGCCAGCGTTCGTGGCGATGGTTTCCCAAGGAACGGGAAATCCAAACGACCAACCGCTCTACGATCGGCTGTGGGGGAGCGGATTCCTTCCCACAACCCATCAGGGCATCAAGTTTCGGTCCAATGGCGATCCCGTGCTTTTCTTGTCGAATCCCGCCGGATTGGATAACAGCCGACGACGCCGGATTCTCGATGACCTGGCAAAGCTGAACCAGATCAAGCTCGAAGAATTCGGCGACCCTGAAATTGCCACCCGGATCGCGCAATATGAGATGGCGTACCGCATGCAGGCTTCGGTCCCGGAGCTCACCGATGTTTCGAAGGAGCCGAAGCATGTTTTGGATTTGTATGGACCCCACTCACGAACGCCAGGGACGTTTGCTTCGAACTGTCTCCTCGCCCGGCGATTGGCAGAACGCGGCGTTCGCTTCATTCAGCTTTTTCATCGAGGCTGGGACCAACACGTGGCTTTGCCGAAGCAAATTGCTGGACAATGCAGCGACACGGACCAAGCCTCAGCGGCGCTGATTCTCGATCTGAAGCAGCGCGGTTTGCTCGACGAGACGCTAGTTGTTTGGGGCGGTGAATTTGGACGGACGGTCTATTGCCAAGGCACGCTGACTCAAACCGACTATGGCCGCGACCATCATCCACGTTGCTTTAGCATCTGGATGGCAGGTGGGGGGATCAAGCCTGGGGTTTCTTACGGAGAGACGGACGACTACTCTTACAATGTCGTCAAGGACCCCGTCCACGTCCACGATCTTCAAGCAACACTGCTCCATTGTTTAGGCATCGACCACGAGAAACTGACGTTCCGGTTTCAGGGCCGTGATTACAGGCTGACTGATGTGCATGGAAACGTCGTTCGAGAGATCGTGACTTGATCGCCCTTCAGATTTTCTCCGGCATGGAACGTGCCGGATCACTTCTGAGTTTTCCGAGCGAGCGACGCCTTGTCGTTCTGCTGAAACTTGCCCGAGTAACTGAGGATCTTTCCATCTCCGCCCACGGTGACCTGCATCCCCGCCTCTGGACTCTTGCCAGTCAATTCATACCGAACATCGACTCCATCGACGACTTCCCTCGCACCGCTGATTGTCAGATTACCGAAGGCTTGGGCGGCGGTGGTTGCAATGTGAGAAGGAACCTTGTCCATTGAGATTTCTGCTGACCTTTGCAGAACCGAGCCATCATCCGCCATGCTCAACGCGATCGATCTGCCGTCGGCCAACTGGCCCTTGAATGCATAGATCGCTTTTCCGTTCTCATCATTGAACGCGCCGAGGTTGCCTCGCGCGGGAGGAGCGCCCATCTCCCTCAATAGCGCAGCTTGGATGATCGGCGGAGCCGATTCAAACGCAATGGCCGAGTCCTGCGATTTGCGTTTGTCCGGCAACGACTTTTCGATACCGGCCACCTTTTTGGCGATCCGCGCGGATTCGGCTCGCGCGGCTTGGCTCTCGACCAGCTCACGTCGCAAGAGGGAAACTTCCCCTCTCAGCCGATGCACCTCCTCAGAACGCTGTCGCAATACATCGGCTTCATCTTTCAATTGATCGGCCTGAACAAGGGCTTTGTTCTGGTCTTGTTGTGATTGATCGAGCGAGACGCGAAGATCCGTCAGTTGACCGTCGGCTTCAGCCTTCACGCGAGAGATTCTAAAGGAGCCGCAAGCCAAGCCCAGCAGCAACCCAAACAGGAACACAAAACCTATTTTGAGAGATTTCATGGGCATACGGTACTCTTCTTTTGTCGCGAGTTAAAGTCCGAGTTCCGTCAACAGCCGATCGAGTGTTCCCGATGGTCGAACAGAACGAGGCTGCGTGGGTCAAAAAACGACGTGGTGCAATCTTCCGAATGGAGATATATGGTCAGTCATGCAACATCTCGGAAATGGAACTTCAAGGAATGGATTTACTCTCATCGAACTCCTGGTCGTGATCGCCATTATCGCCGTGCTCGCCTCGATGCTGCTGCCGGCGCTCGCCAAGTCCAAGAAGACGGCTCAGCGAATCGCTTGCGCCAGCCAACTGCGCCAGTTGGGAATCGCAAATACTCTTTACGTGGACGACCAAAATGAAAAGTTCCCAACCCATGTTGATGGACCCGTGCTTTCATATTATGCCTGGGCAGGAAAACGAGGGACGGAATACCTCGCCGATGAGCGCTTTATCAACAGCTATGTGACCGTTGATCGAAAGGTGACGCAGAAGGACAATGAAGGAGTTTTTAAAGTCTTCCGCTGTCCGAGCGATCGTGGCGCGGTCAAAGGGCGTTGGTCGGGTGACCGCAAGCCGACACTGTTCGACACGTTTGGGTGCAGCTATTTTTACAACAGCGGCGGGAATGAAAATGGCCCCCTTGGCTTGCATGGAAGGAAATCAGGCCAGATCCTCGTCCCCAGCAAAGTGATCCTGGCCAATGACTATTCTTTCGGCGCCTATGGCTGGCTCAACTCTGTGCCGGGTTCCGCCTCGATACCTTTTCAATACAGCTTTTGGCATCATGACAAAGCTGTCGGATGGGGGAACGTGGTGTTCGTCGATAGTCATATCGACTATGTCCAAGCCACCTACAACAAGCCGAATTTCCAAAATGGTGTGAACTGGACGTTCATTTTTGATGGGCCGAGATGACTGGGTAACCCGATTAGCGCCTATTTTAAAAATCGTAGCAGCCGAGGTAACGAGGCTCTGATCTGACGTAAGGGCGCGAAAGGTTCAAGAAATTTGAGCCTCGTTACCTCGGCTGCTACGAATGAATTGGATTTCAAACAGTCTCTTAGGGCGGGGTCGCAAATTCCGCCGTAAAAACTTCTCAGTTGAATCTTGTGCGTTGGATGTCCAGAATCCGCGCGCATGAATTCCTCCGAACCAGCACGCAAGGGTTTTGGTCGAACCGAATGGCTGATTATTCTGGTTGCGATCATCGGCTTTGCTTTCGACACCTACGAACTACTCATGCTGCCGCTCATCGCGGGGCCGGCGTTGGCCGAGATACTGCAAGTGCCGCCGAACAATCCGTTGGTGACGCAGTGGGTGGGGAATATGTTATGGATGACGGCGCTGTGCGGCGGAGTGTTCGGCCTGTTAGGCGGCTGGCTTACCGACCGATTCGGACGCAAGAAAGTCCTGGCGGCGAGCATCCTCCTTTACTCGCTTTCACCAGTCTTCGCGGCGTTCAGCACGACTCTCCCGTGGTTTTTATTTTTCCGATGCACGACGTTTATTGGCGTTTGCGTGGAATTCGTGGCCGCGATCACTTGGCTGGCCGAGTTGTTTCCTGAGAAACGAACCAGAGAACTCGTGCTGGGCTATACACAGGCTTTTGCGTCTGTCGGTGGACTCCTCGTGACCGCCGCCAATATGCTCACGGTGAAGTATGCGAGTATTCTGCCCGGCCTGGCCCTTCCCGAGCCGTTTAATCCTCACGCTTCGTGGCGCTATACGCTGCTAACCGGATTGCTGCCCGCCATTCCGATTGCGCTCCTGCTTCCATTTGTGCCGGAGTCGCGTGCCTGGCTTGATCGGCGCAACGCCGGGACGTTGCGTCGCCCAAACCTTGCTGAATTGTTTTCGCCCCAATTGCGGCGCGTCACGCTCGTGACGGCTGGGTTGTCGGCCTGTGCTTACGCGGCGGCGTTCGGCGCGCTGCAACTCACTCCCACACGCATCGTTCCTGGAATGCCGGATTTGGCGGAGCAACGTCAGGCGCTGAAGCCGCTGCGGGACGAGGCCGCTGATTTGAACACGCAGTTCAATCAGGTTGTCCCTAGTTTCGAGAAGGCCGCTGCTGACGTTCCCGGCTTAAAGGAGCTCGCTGGCCAGCGCGCCAAAGTCCGAATTGCGATCCGTAGCACAAACCGAGAACTAGGCTCGCTGAGCACTAACGACCCTGGAAAAGGACCGCTCTTGGCGCAGCGTGGCTCGCTGACCAATCAGGTGGCTCAACTCCTTGCCGAGCTAAACCAGCTAACTAACAAACTCAACCAGCTTACTGCGTCGAACCCCGCGGCAAAGAAGGCGGTGCTCGATCGTGAAAAGGTCCTCGGCCAGCTCGGCGCCAACCGCGAAAAACAGGAGCCGTTCGATACTGCGATCAAGGCGCGCGGCAACAACGTTCAGTTCTACCAGGAGATGGGTGGCCTTGCCGGACGCATCGCGTTGGCCCTTCTTATTGCCGCCTCGATCCCTCGACGCTTGTTGTTGCGGCTTTTTCAAGCACCCGGCCTGATCGTGGTGCCTCTGACCTATCTTTATTTCTTTCGGAATGATCCGGGTCTGTTCCAATGGGGCATGGCTTTATGTGGCTTTCTCACCGTGGCGCAGTTCAGCTACTTCGGCGAATACTTGCCCAAGGTTTTTCCGCTGCACCTGCGGGCCACGGGCAGCAGCTTCGCGACGAATGTGGGCGGGCGAATGCTGGGCACCTCGGCGGCGTTTGTGACCACGAACCTTGTGGCGCCTCTCTTCGTCGGCACGACTTCAACTTTCGAGCAAGTCGCTATCGGCGCTGCCGCGGTGGGCACAGCGGTTGTTTTTCTCGGTTTCCTTCTGAGTTTTCTGCTGCCCGAGCCAAAGCAGAACGCCGTGGAATAGTTCAGTCAGTGCTCACTGCGCCGCGAAGCCGCTTCTTTTCACCACGTCGGACCTTGCCGTCGAGCATTCGGTTTTTGGCGCGACGGGAGCGTTTCACTTTCTGGCGCCGGACCTTCTCGACCTCCGCTTTTTCAGCGTCCACACGGCTTTGTCGCGCCCGCTCGATCTTGTCCAGCAACAGCCGCCGCGCCAGGAGTCGGTTCATTGCCTGATGGCGTGTCGTCTGGCATTTCACACGCAACCCGGTCGGCCGGTGCAGCAACATGACGCACGAGGAACTTTTGTTCACTTTTTGTCCGCCCGCGCCGCCCGATCGGACAAAGGTCTCTTCCATCTCGCTCTCGCTGATTCCGAGGGCAACCATCCTCTTCTCGATCTGGTCTAGCTTCTCGCGCGAAGGTGGAATCGAAGTCATGGCGCCAGCTTAGGCTGCTTCAAACCAGAATGCAAACGAGCGCGTTTTTGCATCTCGAGCGAGTAAAGATCGGGATGGGTTTTCGGCCGAGCTCCGTGCCAAATCTTTGGGAACGCCGTGATGAATTCCACCTCTGACTTGGGCGCCATGTCTCCTCAAGAACGATGCCATTTCAGCCTCAAGACAGCCCGCTCGGCGCTTTCCTTAAGGCGCTCCGCGAAGAAAAAATAAATTGCCTTCTCATCGGCGCAATGGCGGCCATCCAACAGGGGGCTCCGTTGATGACGGTGGATTTCGATTTCTGGGTGAACCTTCCCGAGCGCCATGACGTCCGGCTGCTGACCATCGTTCAACTTAAAAACAGCAGTTCAGCCGAAAGAAACGAAAGAAACGAAAGAATTCGAAGGGCTTTAC
>CAMAWP010000280.1 GCA_945861765.1 Akkermansia muciniphila
GATTTAGGTCGATCCACCCCTGGAGCCACGCCAAATCTCCGGGCTGTATTCGCCGTCCTTGCAGCATGAATTCTGTTTCCATGCCTTCACCATCCGCCTTCTTGGGCCGGTAGTCCAGCAATATCACTCACAACTTCGGGATGCACGGGCCGCTGAGTGGCACAATGACACCCATGTATCCCGCGCCACAAAGAAGCACCCCTGAGCGTTCAACACACAGCGCATACAAATTTCCTGAATCGAGCGTCTTGTAGTTCGTAATGCGATACTCATTTACCTTGCTCATTTCGACATACGGCGGATTGCCGATAATGACATCGAAGCCGCCGCTTGCGAGAATGCCGTAGAACTGGATGAACCAGTGCAACGGCTGGTGCGACTTCACCCATTTGGTGTAGGCGGCCTTGTCGCTCACCTTCACGCCGTATTCGCCAGCAAGGTAACGGTTGAGTTCGTCCTCCAACACGTTGAGCTTTGCCTTGAGGTCGGCTTTGTCCTGCGCGGTAACGACGCCACCAAGCTCGGTCTGCTGGAGGCGAAAGCTGCGGAAAGCGGCGTCGGCAATTTTGAGTTTGTCTTCAAAGGCGGCATACGCATCCTTTTCGCCCATGACCAGCAGCTTCATCTGGTCCTTTCCGGTGGTTTTTTCTGAAGTCATGCAACGCCGCACTTCATCAGCGGTAGCGTAGCCGACGAGGGTGTTGCCGGCGCGGATGTTGAAATCAATGTCCGGCAGCGGCTCGATGCCGAGATTGTCCTTGTCCGGGTGTGGGTCAACCTGGGCGGCGAGCTTGAGAAACAGGCGTAGTTTGCAGATTTCCACGGCCTCTTCCATGATGTCCACGGCGTAGAGATTATTGAGGATGATGGATTTCAGGACGAAGTAAGGCCGGTTTGGGTGCGCGTCCACGCGGGCGAGGACTTCCGTGAACTTCTTGTGGTAGTTGGGATGGGCCTTCTTGCCGTTCTCGCCCCATTCCTCCAGGAATACTTCCATCCGGTCGAGGGAAGCTTCGTAGAGTGGTTCAAGGATGTTGAGCGCGGCAAAGATGAACGCGCCCGATCCGCCGGTGGGGTCAAGCACGGTGATGGTGCTTATGGCCTGCCAAAACGCCATGACCAGATCCGGGCCTTCACAACCTTCAATCACATCCTGCGCAAACTGGCGGAGGTCAAGATTGAGGGTGATGAAGTCGTTGACCTCGCGGACTTCGCCGGCGGCAAGTTTCTTCCTGACTTCCTCGTAACGCTGTCGGCGGGCAACGACTTCCCGCCACGTTTCGGTGGGCAGGCGATATTCTTCTTCGGCGAGCTTATTCCAGCCGCCGCGTTTGGACACGTCCTTGATGCCGGCCTCGATTAGTTTTGGCAACGGAATGGCAACGCCCTTTTTGACGGCGTCGTAGATATAGCGGTCGGGATTCTCGCGGAGCAAATCCCAAACTGTCGGGCCATTGGGGTTTTCAAACGCCACCTTGCACCTGGCGCGGGCGGCATCGAAGAGGAACGGCAGGACGGTGTTCTTGCTGATGTATTCGGTGATGTCCTCCTTGGTATAATACGCCCCCATTTGTTTCTGGTTGATGTATTTCTCGAAGATGTAGCCGAGGACATCGGGATTGATTTGCTCTTTGTCGCCGGGCTTCTTTACTGTCCGTTCAGGGTCGAGCACCCAGTCCCAGTCGTCGAAATAATCGAAGATGGCCTCGAATGCTTTATCGGGGATCTGGATGTCCTTACCGTAGCCACCTTCGGCTTTCGGTCTCTCCAGTTTGTGAACATCGAAGATACCACCGTTGAGATATGGCACACGCCCTAGGAGTTTCTCAATGGCAGCCGTCCGCGGTTTTGACCCCAGGCCATTGTGAAAGAGTTCCAGGAGAAAGTGACGGTAGAACCGGTAAAACTTGTCCTCCCCCTGTTCATTCTTGACGCGGTTGAGTCTTGTGCGGAGGTAGTCGGGGTCGCCGTCGAGGAAGCCTTTGCGCTGGATGAAATAAACAAACATCAAGCGGTTGAGCATGACGGACGCATACCATTCATGGTCCGGGTCGAACTTCTTCTTGCCTTCGACTTTCGTAGGTGGCGGAAACCCATCAATGAGGCCAAGAAAAGCCGCGTGTTGCTTTTTGAAGTCCTCGTAGAATTTCTTGGTGACGCGCTCGAGGTCGAATCCGTGCCGGACACCGCTCGTAACGTCCGTTAGAACCAAGGTTTCTTCTTCATCCAGAGTGAAGGCGATAGATTGGAGTTTTTGGAGCAACGCCTCACCTGACTGCGATATCTCGAAACGATGTTCACGACAGGCGGCGGGTTTACCCGGCTCGCGCTTGACCCACTGCCAGATCTGCGTGGTCTGCGCGGCATCGGTGAAAATGATGAGATGCTCGTGCGCGGCCTTGGCGACCTGCTGCTCGATCTTGCGGCGCACGGCATATTCCGGCAGCGATCCACCCGCCGGCGTGGGGCACTGGTAGGCCACCATGCCGCGCTTCTGCGCGACCGCCGCCAACTGCAACTGCTCACCGTCAACGGTGATTTGAAGCGCGGCTTTATGATTATCCCAACCCAGTTCCTGAAGGAACAAGTTGCGGAAGTCGAATTGCTTCAGCAATTGACGGGAGTTGGTCGGGTTCAGTGGCATAGGGATCAGGGAGTCGCCGCGCTCAAACCGAGCGAGCAAATAATTTTCGGTTCGTGGGTTTGCTCCTCCTCGTGGACGATGCAGAGGCGGTCGTCGTCCCGCAGGGCGATGACAAGTTCAGCGAGTTTTTCATCCGAGATGCCGGAGCGAAGCTGGCGATTGAGCGTGTCGGTGGCGGATTGGCGCAAGGGGAACCGATAGATTTCCTCGATGGACTTGGCGAATTGGGGCGTGTCGAACAGCGTGCCTTTGATTTGCTCGGCGTGGCGTTTCAGCCGTTCGTAGGTGCGGAAACGCGCACCGGAGGGACGACCCAACTGACCGCCGACGGTTTTTTCCTCGGCGACGACGAACTCCACGCCCTTTTTGACCAAGGGATGGTGGTTGTCCTGCCGGGGCAGCGCGGGAGTTTCCGGTGAACATTCGGCGGCGCGGAGGATGTCGAACTGGGATTGGGTGACATTGTTGCCATCCTTGTCCACCCAGGCCAACGCATCGTTGGCCTCGGCGGTCCGGAGATAAACGAGCACGCCGGACGGTTTCTTGTCCGTGGCCTGGTGGGGCTTGGTGGAATAAACCACTTCCGGCAGCGACTCGATCGCGTTCTTGAGTTCGGGATTCTTGTCGGTGGCGTTTTTCCAAATCTGATAAGCCAGAGAGGCCAAATCCACTTCGTTGTCGGCGTCACCATCGAGGATGCCGGATTTCTCGTGGTAAAGGTCGAGCATCTTCTGCTTTTCCTGCTCATCCTCAAAAAAGGCTTCGTCCGTGCCGACCACTTCGGAATTTTCGTGGAGGCGCTGGCGGACGCGGGAGCGGAGATTGATGAGATTTTCCACGCCGTCGGCGGGGAGAAACGAGTAGCAAAGGATTTTGTCGGACTTCTGACCGATACGATCCACTCGACCGGCGCGCTGAATCAGGCGGATGATGGCCCAGGGCAGATCGAAATTGACGATGATGTTCGCATCCTGAAGGTTCTGGCCTTCGCTCAAAACGTCGGTGGCAATCAGGACGCGAAGTTCGTTTTCCGGCTTGAACGCGGAATTGCCTTTGTTGTTGTCGTTCCGATTGCTCGTCGGGCTGAATCGCCAAGCGTAGCTGGTGGGGTCTTCCGAGGAGCCAGTCACCCCCGCCAGACGGTCCACCTTGCGAGCGCGGAGTTGCGCGGTGAGGTAGCGCACGGTGTCGGCGAATTGAGTGAAGACGATGACCTTCTGATTCGGGTGCTTTTTGGTGAGCAGTTGATACAGCGATTCGAGTTTGGCATCCGTGCCGGGATTCCAGTCACCGCAGCGCGAGAGGACTTTCATGAGCATCGCCCCATCGGCGGCAAGGTCTTTGCCCAGCGCCTTGGTGAACAGATCCGGGCGCAGCCATTTGAACCGGCTTTTGAACTGCGTGGCGTAACTCTGGTAAACGGCCGCCGCCCGCTGTTTGAAATCGGCAACGGTAGCGAGGTTTAATTTAGCAGGCGGCTGGGATTGTTCACCGTCTTCTTCCTCAAACAACTCGCCGTCGGCGTTTTCGTCGTCAACGTCCTCGTCGTAGTTGGCCGCGTCGAGCAATCCCGAATCCTGCGTCCCGAGGGGCAGCGGCAGATTATTGTCGATGGCGTGGAGGAAAATGTAATTCCGCAGAATGTGTCGCTCGATGGATTGTTGAAACGCTTCACCGCTGCTTTCGAGACGTTTGAAGAGATTGGTGCGGCAGAAGCCCATGAGCCGCTTGCCGGCCCGGGACAGGTCGGCGAGTTGTTTGGCCTCGGCGGGCGTGGGCGGCTTCGGCGGTTTGGTGGCGATGTATTCATCCTGCCCGTGGCCGTAGCGCGGCAGATTAAGGGCATTGATGGCGGCGACCACGTCCGGCGCGTAAAGGCGGGCGTATTGGTCCTGGGGATCTTTCTCGTCAATCTTGAATTGAACGGTTTTGGGAACACGTTCCGGGAAATAAGAGCGCGAGCCATCTTCAAACGTGAGGAACTTGCGCCCGGTGAGGGGATCGAGCGTGGCGTAATTGTCCTGAATGAAACTGCGCGTGCGCCGCACCATGTAGAGGCGCATGAGTTCACGCCAATCGTCGGCATATTCGCTTTTTTCAAACGCGGCGAGCGACCGGACCGGGCACTGATGGCGGCGCAGAAATTCGGTCTCGCCGATGTCGCGCAAGAGCCGCTCTGGCCGGATGCCGAGGTCCTTGTCTTCGAGCACAAACAGGCGGAGCTGATTGGAGAGATCGAGGTAGGTTTTGTTGTAAGGCGTCGCCGATAAGAGGATGCATTTGCTTTCGTTCTCCTGAAGGTATTCCTGGATGGCGCGGTAGCGTTTGCCGGCGCGATTGCGGAGATTATGACTTTCATCAATCAGCACGACCCGGTAGCGACGCAACTCGGGCAGCTTGGTAATGGCTTGGGAGACGGAAAGCACCTTGGCGACCAGACGATATTCCGCGACGTAATCCTCCCACATTTTGACGAGATTCTTCGGGCAGAGGATAAGCGTCTCGGTGAAATGGTCGTCCTGAAAAATCTTGGCGAGCGCGGACGCCATCAAAGTTTTGCCCAAGCCGACGACATCGCCGATGAGGACACCACCGCGCTTGTTCAAGTGGTGGGCGGCGATTTTGACGGCGGCGACCTGAAAATCGAACAGGCGGTTTCCGAACTCGGGGGGGATGCGGAACTCGGAAAGGCCGGCACGGGCTTCCTGGGCCAGATGGTAGGCCATCTTGATGTAAATATGATAAGGCGGCAGCACCTTCTCGCTGGCCCAGCTTTGCTCGATGACCTGGATCAGTTCGGCAGAAATGTCCACGCACCACTTTTCATTCCAGCGGTCGTCAAACCACTTGGCGAGCTTTTGCGTGGCGTCGTGGTCGAGGACATCCACATTGAGTTCGCCCTGTTTGGAGAGGCCGGAGAGCGTGAGGTTGCTGCTGCCGAGAAATCCGGTGATGGGGTTGTTCGGGTCGGGTCGGAAACAGAGGTAGAGTTTGGCGTGAAGCGTGTGCCGGAGGAACAGTTTGACGACGAGCTTGCCCGCCTTGAGTTGCGCGGCGAGACGGCGCAGGCCGGCTTCATCACTGTTTGTCGGCACGCCGAAGGTCAACTGGTTGCGAAATTCCTCGGCGAGTTTCTTTTTGAGGCGGAGCGCGGTCTGATTGTCGAGTTGGTCGTGGCCTTGCGTCAGGCTGAACGCGAGGCGCAATTCCTCCTGCGGAAGCCGCTGCATCCCGACGAGGAGGCGACATTGGTGTTCCGCACCGCCGGGCCAGTTCTCGACACAGGAATCAATCTGCTTCCAGCCGCGCAGATTGAAGTAGCCGACGCAGAAGTCCGCGCGTTCGGAAACGAGAAGCGTTTGCTCCAACGCAGGGAGCAGGTCGGTTTCGATGTTGTCAAAGATGCGGGGCATGGGATTAGGGGAAGCGATTCTGTGGATCTTGCTTGGAAAACAGAATCGATTCCGTCATCACTTTCTCCGGTTCCTTCCGGATTGGCTTGCCTTTGCTGGTGTCCAAATCTTGCTTTTCCATAGAGCGTGACCCTTCGAACGTTTGAGATGTGAACAGGATGATCAATTCTCGGAGAAACTGCACGGACAAATTCAGGCCGCGCACGAAAATGTCGCATTAGGAGAATGAGTGACCACCATTTGGGACCGCCGGCCTGATTGCGCGCCAGCCGCCGATGGATTTGATTTTGCCATTCGGCTTTTTGGCGGGACAAGCGGTGCCGGAGGCCGTCAATATTTGCATTTATCGCGCATGAGCGAAGCGAAGAGGTCAATTCTGAGGTCCAATTCGAATCCGTCGAGTCGTACTTTGGAATAGGAATCCAGTCCAGGAATCGGGTTTTTCTGGTGAGGGCACCTCATGGAATAGTCCTGCGCCCGCACTGTCGCGATTTTGAGATCGAAACCACGGGAAAACCCGAAAAGAAACGTTACCCGACCGCGTCAAGGAGGTGGGGTCGTTACCTAGCCTAACTTCCCCGACCAATTGGGGAAAACCCCAATATTTCGAAGGATTTCGTGAATCTTTCGGGCTACGTCGCAAGTAAATTCTTGCAATCTCTCAGGCTGTGGTAAGATGGCAGTTGATGTGCAAACATATTTGGATTAAAGAGTTACGGGAAATGTAGCCCGACAGAATCGAGAAACCCGCGATTTTGCTGAGGTTTTTGAAAATCGTCCTGGAAGTTAGGCTAGCGTGGGCCGGTGGGGACGGACTTCGGTCGCGCGGGGGAAGGGCGGTTCAAAGTTTTCGGCCCACGCCTTCAAAGAAACCTTCAGCCCTGTTACGCAACGTCTGCTGCCGCCTCTTCTTGGTCGGTTTGCTTGCGTATTCAACACATCGGTTTTAGGCTTCTGCTGTTGATTACGAAACCGCGAACCGTTGAGCAATCGGACTCGGCCGCAGTGAATGCGACCTTGAAAGAAACAGGAGCACTGACCACAATTTTGAAGGCAATCCATTTCGCCGCGCAGAAACACTGCATTCAGCGCCGCCGAGACGAGCTGACGCCATACATCAACCATCCGATTGCCGTCGCCGAGGTTTTGGCGCGGGTCGGAAAGGTCACGGATTTACCAACGTTGGAGGCGGCCGTTCTCCACGACACGATTGAAGACACTGACACGACGGCAGAGGAGCTTGACGAGCGTTTTGGGAGCGAAGTGCGGGTGTTGGTGTTGGAGGTTACTGATAACAAACAACTCCCCAAACAGGAGCGGAAACGTTTACAGATTGAGGGAGCGTCGGGGCTCTCCAGTCGGGCGAAACAAATCAAGATCGCGGATAAGATCTGCAACTTGGGCGACATTACGTTGAGTCAACCGCCCGACTGGCCTTTGGAGCGTAAGCGTGGCTATTTGGATTGGGCCGAGAAGGTCGTGGCGGGCTGTCGCGGTTGCAACCTCTTCCTTGAACAGCACTTTGAGTCGGTCCTGACGGAGAAAAGGACTTTGCTCGCTACTGGTCCATAACGGAGCCGACGCGGTTCCCGGCGACATCTAGCTTTTCAGAGTGCATCGTCACTCCGCTTTCAGAATAGTTCAAAGCCTCGGTGAAATGTCGCATTCTCGTGCCGGATCGTTTGCTCCCGCGAAATCAACCCTCGCCACGCAACCACGTCAAGACTGTGGGGTCTTCCCTTTTCGTCCACGCAAACCTCCTCCGGGGTGTCCCGTTTTTCGTCGAGCAACTTCAGAGGCACACCAAGACGGGACAGATCCTCAAGCTGTAATGGTAGATTCGTAAAAATAATAGATCCGACGAAAACATATTGAGTATAAATCGCCTTTCTGGGCGTATCACGAAGGTCAATGCTCGCGACGCCAAGTGGCTCGAAGTTTACAGTTCTAAAATCCTCCAGTCGCAGCTTATACTGGAGAAGTTGCAGCATTATGCAGCCTTCGCCGTTGGTAAACATGGTGGCCGCTTTCGGATCTCTTTCTGCGACTTTTTCCATCCAAAAATCCATCGGGTGATGGGCGCGATCCTCGTTGAAGCAATAGCTCGCCGCCCAAAGTACCGCATCTCCTTTGGACATTTCGAACTGCAGTTTTGGAGGAGATGGCTTCCGTTCGTAAGCGAGCAGCTTTGTCCCCTTCACGCCTACCGATTGAATTCGTAGAATGGCTGCGGGTTGAAAGAAGTGGTTCAAGCCTGGAAGAAATTCCGGTTGTCTCTTTTTTTCCTGCGAAGCTACGTGAATCGTGCAGGAGTGCTCAACGCAAGTCTTGAACGTCGGTGGCGTTGCACCAAGCACCTGGTTGCTGGTCGCCTGATCGACGATCAGGTCTTTAACCTCTAATGGCGATTGTCTGCCAAAAAACCGGCGTACCACGCCTCGCTGTGAACCGAGCGAGTTCGGCTCGACTCGGAGAATCTGTTCCAGTTTTAGCCGAACCCAAGGAGGAACACCCTGTCGGCCATTAATGTACATGCTAAACCATGGGCGACTGAATGCCATGTTGGCGGCGAGGACGATTTTGTCGCCCGTCCAATTATCACGCTTCATGGTTTCTCGAATGAGCGCGATTTCGTAGGGATTGAACACCGGATATTTGGTCTTGCTCATTCAGGCTGCGAACTCCTCCCCCATCGGTAAATCACTTAACAGACAGTTAACAAACGGAACAGCGAGTGAACTGCAATGTGCCGTCTCCTAATGCAAGCTTCTCGTGTGAAGCGGTGGCGATGAGGCCCGTCTGCTGAAACACTCAGGCCATCGTCGATCACGAGCAAAACCATAATCGTATTCTGGAACCTAATGGCAACGACCATCGAAGTCAATCGTGAGGAGGAGCCTGGCAGAGAGGGCTCGGCAAGGTCTGCGATTGGCCTTCCTCATCAGCTCTGTCGGCGGGCCACAGGATACCTCCTTCGTGTGATCGATACGGACAATTTTGGCCAAAACGCCTCACCGCTTGTGCGGCGGGGTGAGCAGACAATCGAGTCGGCGTGGCACAGCCGACAAATAAAAAAATCAAGAAACCTATGAACACAACACTCCAAAACCTGGTCGGATTCGCTGAAAACGGTGAGCCTAGATGTCCGTGCGTTATTCTAGTGGATACTTCCGGTTCAATGAATGGAGCCCCCATCTCAGAACTCAACCAAGGTCTCCAACTTCTCAAGCAAAGCCTCGATCGGGATCCGCTCGCCTCGAAGCGAGTTGAAGTGGCGGTGGTCTCATTTAACAGCAAGGTCACGGTGGAGCAAAGTTTCGTGACGCCGGACGCTTTCTCGCCCCGCACGTTGCTCGCCGGCGGAACAACTGCCATGGGAGCCGGTAGGGTGTGTGACGCCAAAGTAACCTTGAGGTCAAGCGGCGACCTTAATTTTGAGATAATCAGAATCGTTTAGGCGATTCCAACACTCATCCCAACGGTTTCCCTTAAGGGCGCAACGCAGCGTCAAAATGTTTGAGGCGCCGGTCTCGG
>CAMAWP010000281.1 GCA_945861765.1 Akkermansia muciniphila
CTTTCGGCTGAACTGCTGTTTTTAGGGTCAAACAATCCAACGCATCTGGAAGTGTCGGCGCCCCACCGGCTGAAGCCGGGACTACATACCTGGCGAACGCACGGCGTCCCGCCTTCAGGCGGTCGGAAGCCAAAATGTGACCACCCCGAACTTTGTGCGCGCATTGCGCCCTTGAACGGTGGGGCGAGACTCTCTCCGAGCTGTAGTCTCCGAGCCGGAAGCCGTCGAGCCCTGATATTCTGATCGGCAAAAATGTCAGGGTTCGAGGGGACTCTCACCCCACCCAGGTTCATGGAGAGAACTGCTGAGGGGTCAGACCAAATAGTTGACAGTTTTTCCCTTGGTTGCGTAAGCTTCGCGGCATGGCTAGAAAGCTTCGCATCCAATACCCAGGGGCAGTTTATCATATCATCAATCATGGCGATCTGCAGGAGGCGATCTTTGAGGATGATTCAGATCGGGAACGGTTCCTTGAAACCCTTGGGGAAGTTTGCCTCAAGACCGGCTGGCAGGTGCATGCCTATTGTCTGATGGGCAATCATTTTCATCTCGTGGTGGAAACACCCCAAGCCAATCTTGTGACCGGAATGCAGTGGTTCATGAGCACTTATACCGCGCGATTCAACCGGCGGCACAAGCGGTCCGGCCAACTGTTCACCGGCCGCTACAAATCGCTGGTCATCGATGGGAGCGGGACAGGTTACTTGGGGACCGTTTGCGAGTATGTGCATTTGAATCCTGCCCGAGCCAAACTACTGACCTCCAAAAAGCGGTTGAGCGACTACCCTTGGAGCAGTTTTGGAGAATATCTGAAAGCACCCTCGCGGCGATGGGCCTGGTTGCGCGTGGACCGCGTCTTGGGTGAGATGGGAATCAAAAAGGACAGCACAACGGGTCGGCGTCGATTCGAAGAGGGGATGGAGGAGCGGCGCGCGGAGGAACGATCAGACCAATGGAAGACGGTCCGACGGGGATGGTGTTTGGGGGAGAAGCAATTCCGTGAAAAACTTCTGAAGCATCTGCATAAAATGGGGAGTGCGCATCGCTCTATTGAAAAAGTCAGACACTCGGGAGAACAGAAGGCTCGTGGGATCATTGCCGAAGAGTTGGCGAAGATGGGCAGTCGGAAGGCGGATTTGGGTCGGTGGCGCAAAGGCGACGAGAGGAAGGTGAGGATAGCGCTGCAGTTGCGGCGCGAAACAACCGTCAGCAAGCGGTGGGTTGCCAATCAATTGAAAATGGGGTCGGTGAGCAATGTGGCCTTTTGCCTGAGGGCGGACGCCATCAAATGACGACTGTCAATTGACTTCGGGATGCACGGTGCCTCATCCGCTCGGGAAATTCAGTGTTGTAAATGAAACCAGCCGCAGCGAGGATGGAGCCTGTGATCTCCGGTTAGCAACCTGGTGCAAGAATCCTGCGCACCTGAACGGAAGAACGAGCAGAAACAGAATTATTCTCCGAACGTCTATGAAACATCTTCTGTTCCTCTTTGTCTTTTCCATCACCACAGCCGCTTGGTCGGTTGCAGACGACTCCCTTGAAAGCAGCTCGCTCCGTCCTGTCAGCGTGCGTTTCACCGGGATTGAGCAGACTGAGGTCCCGAGTTTCCGCCGACAAGTGATTCCGCTCATGAGCCGCGCTGGATGCAGCGGGCGCGAGTGCCACGGCTCGTTCTCCGGCCAGGGCGGGTTCCATCTGTCACTCTTCGGTTACGACTTCGACAAGGATCACAAGGAAATCACCGACGACCAGGAGGAAGGCGTGCGCATTGACCGCGCGGTTGCGGAGCAGAGCCTGGTGCTGCTCAAGCCGACGCTGCAGGTGAAGCACAAAGGCAAAGAGCGCATCAAAAAGGATTCGTGGGAATACACTCTTCTCCGCAACTGGATTCAAGGTGGCGCAAGAAATGACGCGAAAGAGACCGGTGACTTCGATCGCTTGGAGGTTTTCCCAAAGGAGATTGTCTTCCAGAAGCCCGGCGAATCAGTCCAACTTCGTGTGCTTGCCCATTGGAAGGACGGCGCGGTCGAGAATGTCACGGAGCTAACGCGCTTTCGCAGCAATGATGACTCAGTCGCAGCCATTTCCGATACTGGCCGGGTCGAGGCGAAGGAGAAAGGCGACACGCATGTGGTTGCGTTCTACGACAACGGCATCTTGGCAGTGCCAGTAATACTGCCGGTCACGGACCAGCACGGCGAACGCTACCCACAAGTCGCCGCGCGCACCAAGGTGGACGAACTTGTCAACGCCAAGCTTCGCAAACTCGGCATCCTGCCGTCGGAACTATGCACCGATGCAGAGTTTCTTCGTCGCGTGAGTCTCGATTTGGCCGGCACGTTGCCAACGCCGGACGAAGTCACAACTTTCCTCGCGGACAAATCCCCGAACAAGCGCTCTGCCAAAGTCGATGATCTGCTCAAGTCTCCGAGCTATGCCGCGTGGTGGACGACGAAGCTGTGCGACTTCACTGGGAACACGCCCCGAACCCTGAACAATGGCGCAATGGGGCTTCGCAATTACACGCAAACCGTCGCGCGTCAGTGGTACGAATGGATTTACAAAAGGGTCGCGAACAACGTTCCTTACGACCAACTCGCCGAAGGCATCATTCTCGCCACGAGCCGAACGAATTCCGATCAGTCCTACGAGGCTTTCGCTAAAGAGATGGCCGCTTATTTCCGCACGGATCATCCGGCCGATTTCTCCGACCGCCCCAGCTTGCCTTATTTCTGGCAGCGACGCAACGTGACCAAGCCGGAGGAAAAGGCTCTCGCTTTCGCTCACACCTTTCTCGGCGTGCGAATCGAGTGCGCCCAATGCCACAAGCATCCCTTCGATCAGTGGACGAAAATGGACTTTGAACAGTTTCAGGCCTTCTTTGAACCGGTGCGATTTGGCGGCGGTCCGCCACGGAAGGACGAACAAGTCACGTTCCAATCCGTCCAGAAACAAATGCGAGAGCTTTCCATGGCCTCGACGATGAGCACGAATACGACGACCCCGGAAGACGCGAAGAAAGCCCAGCAACAAGCGCAGCAACAGCAGCAAAAGAAACTGCAGGATGAAACCCAGCGCCGCGTTGAAGCGGGTGAGGTCGCCCCGTGGCAGGAAGTGTATGTCGTGCAGCGTCCGGCAAATCGATCCCAGCAAAAGCCGCAAGCCAAGAACCAAAATTCCGCCGGCCGCGTGCTGACGCCTAAGATCCTCGGCGGCGAGCAAGTGCTGCTCACTCAATACAATGACCCCCGCCAGCCGCTGATGGATTGGCTCCGCGACAAGGCGAATCCATATTTTGCGCGCTCCGTCGTGAACCGCCTTTGGGCAAACTATTTTGGACGCGGCATCGTCGAACCATCAGACGACATGAACCTCGCCAATCCGCCGGTGAATCAGGAGTTGATGGAATACCTCGCGGACGGCTTTGTCACGCACGGATACGATATGCAGTGGCTGCATCGCGAGATAGTGACGAGCGACACGTATCAGCGGAGTTGGAAGACCACGCCCAGCAACAAACTCGACGAGAAAAATTTCAGCCATTTCATCATACGCCGACTGCCCGCGGAAGTCGCAATGGACGCGATCGCGATGGCCACGTCCGGGGCCAAGCAACTGGAGGGGTTCTCATCGAGCATCGAGACGCGCGCGATTGGACCAAACGTCGAAGCACCGCCAACTGGAGGCCAGCCTAACCTCACCAAGACGCTCACCGTGTTCGGCCGACCGACTCGCGAGACCAACTGCGACTGCGAGCGCACGACGGATCCGACGCTGATGCAGACGATCTTCATGCGGAATGATCCTGAGTTACTTGGCCGCCTTGAAGCCGCGCGGAACGGGCAGAGCGCTTGGATCGCCGAGCTGCGCCAGACTTTTCGGCCACCTCGACCTGCGAGAATCAAGAATTCAGAAAAGACTCCCACAACACCATCGCCAGAACTGACCGGCGAGCGGCTCGACGAAACCATCGCGGAAGTCTTTCTCCGCACGGTCAGCCGTCCGCCCACGGAATCCGAAATGACACTCGCGCGGCAAGACATCGTCACGACGCAGGATGTGGTCACCGGCGTGCGCGACCTGCTCTGGGCGATGCTGAACACGCGCGAGTTCATGGTGAATCATTGAGAAGCTCCAAGTGCCAATGACCAAGCTTCTAAGAAAGCCTAAATCTCAAACCGTAAGTCGATCGTCGATCCGGGCTTTGGAGCTTGGAGCTTGGGCTTTGGAATTTTCTTCTCGTTTCACACTTCGATCGCTTAACCCATAGAAAGCAGCCTATGTCCCAACAAACTTTTTGCGATGGTGTCACTCGGCGTGACTTCCTCCGAGTCGGCGCCCTCGCCGGCATCGGCCTCAGCCTGTCTGATTGGTTTGCCCTGAGCTGTGCGGGCGCAATCACCGAGACCAAAGGCAAGTCCGCCATCTTCGTCCGGCTCGGCGGCGGGCCTAGCCACATGGACACGTTTGACCTCAAACCCGACGCCCCCAGCACGCATCGTGGCGAGTTCAACGAGATCGAGACGAACGTCCCCGGCATTCGCATCTGCGAACACCTGCCCAAACTCGCCCGGTGCGCGGACAAGTTCGCCATCTTGCGCGGTGTCAGCCACACGCTAGCTGCGCACGAGTTGGGATCGCTTTACATGAACACAGGCAACCGGCCCATCGCGTCGCTTCATTTTCCGAGCTACGGTGCGGTTGTTGCAAAGGAATTCGGCGGCACGCCGCACCTGCCTCCGTTCGTCACGATTCCCTCGCAAGGCTACTCGGCAACCGGCTATCTCGGCCTCGAACATGGTCCATTCGAGTTGAACACGTCGCCGCAGTTCGGCCGTCCGCTGGAGATCCGCGGCCTCACGCTGCGCAAAGACGTCACGCTCGCCGATGTGGACCGCCGCGAGAATCTCCTCAAGCGTTACGACACCGCGTTTGGCGACTTTGCACACGAGGATAAACTGCTTTCCGGCATGAATCAGTTCGGGCAGAAAGCCTACGCAATGTTGCGCTCGGACAAAGCGCGGCAAGCGTTCGATCTGACCAAGGAGTCCGACTCCATCGTGTCGCTCTTCGGCAAAGACCAATTCTCCGCAAGCTGTTTGCTGGCGGCCCGCCTCGTCGAATCTGGAGTGCGCTTCGTCACGGTGCAACTCTCCGGATTCGACACGCACAGTGACAACTTCAACACGCTCAAGAATCGCCTGCTGCCAACGCTCGATGCCGGTCTCGCCGGTCTGTTCAGCACGCTCGCGACCAAAGCCATGCTCGACTCCACCTCGGTTTTCGTCACGGGAGAATTCGGCCGCACTCCGAAGATCAACCCACGCGCCGGACGCGATCACTATCCGCGCGCGATGTTTTGCCTGCTTGCTGGTGGCGGAATACAAGGCGGTCAAGTCGTAGGCGAAAGCGATGCGAAAGGCGAAGGCCCCAAAGACCGCGCCATCACTCCGGACGATGTGGCCGCAACCTTTTACAAAACACTCGGCATCGATCCGACAAAGGAATATCTCACACCAAGCGGTCGCCCGGTGATGATCGTGCGATATGGGAAGCCCATCGGGGAACTCCTCGGCTAACGAACAAGAACAGACGGACGCTCCGCGGGCGAGCCTGCGCTTCACGGCTTTGTCACCCACACAAAACACAAGCGTCAGACCAAGTTCAGGTCTGCGGCAAGCGCGGGCATTTTCAAACAGCGTCAATTCTGCCCACGAACCTGGGTGGGGTGAGAGTCCCCTCGAACCCTGACCTTTTCTGGCGATCGAGCATGTCAGGGCTCGACGGCTTCCGGCTCGGAGGCTACAGCTCGGAGAGAGTCTCGCCCCACCGTTCAAGGGCGCGATGCGCGCCTTCCGTTCGCCGTATGTAGTCCCGGCTTTAGCCGGTTTTCACGGGGCGACCGGCTAAAGCCGGGACTACATACCTCCCAAACTGAGAATTGCTGCATTTGCCGGGGTTTTGTGTTGCCCAGATCATGCTCCTGTACCTACCGTGGTGTTTGGCCATGAACCTTAATCCGGCAGTTGGATGGCCGAAAGAAACAAAAAATGCCGAAAGAAAAGAAGTTCCGAGGCAGCCGCCATTCACCCGGTAAGTGGGTGGCCGCGAGTGGGTGAAGCCCTCGAATTCTTTCGCTTCTTTCGCTTCTTTCGGCTGAAGTGCGGTCTTTAGGGTGAAACCAAATGTTTTTCATTCGCGCTCCTCATGAACACTCCAAAAAGAGGCCCGGCCAAAACCACTTCCGCCCCAGTCACAGCCCCGCCCGCGGCCGATGCCCCGGATTCCCACGCGCCTGCCTCCACCGGTTTCCCGATCGTCGGCATCGGCGCGTCCGCCGGCGGCCTCGCCGCCTTCGAGGCGTTCTTTGCCGGGATGCCCGCGGACACCGATCCGGGCATGGCCTTTGTGCTGGTGCAACACCTGGCCCCGGACCACAAGAGCATCCTCTCCGACCTCATCCGCCGCTACACGCGCATGGCGGTCTTCGAGGTCGAGGACGGCATGGTGGTGCAGCCCAACTGCGCCTACATCATCCCGCCGGGCCGCGACATGGCGTTTCTCAACGGCGCGCTGCAATTGCTCGAGCCCGCCGAGCCGCGCGGCCATCGTCTGCCGATCGATTTCTTCTTTCGCTCGCTCGCCCAGGACCAGCGCGAGCGGGCCATCGGTATCGTGCTTTCCGGCACGGGCAGTGACGGCACGCTGGGCGTGCGCGCCATCAAGGGCGAGGGCGGCATGGTCATGGCGCAGAACCCCGGCTCCACCGAGTTCGACGGCATGCCGCAAAGCGCGCTCGCCACCGGCCTGGTGGATTACGAGATGCCACCGGCCGAGATGCCCGCCCAGCTCATCGCCTACGCCGCCCACGCCTTCGGCAAACTCCTCCGGTCCACCACCGTCCCGGCGCCAAAGATCGACAACGCGATGAAGAAGATCTTCATCCTGCTGCGCGCCCAGACCGGCCACGACTTTTCCCAATACAAGCCGAGCACCATCCACCGCCGCATCGAGCGGCGCATGGCGGTCCACCAGGTCGAGGCGATCGACAGCTACGTCAAGTATCTGCAACAGACGCCGGCCGAGGTGGAGGCGCTGTTTCGCGACATGCTGATCGGCGTGACGAATTTCTTCCGCGACCCGGAGGCCTTCCGGGTGCTGGAGGACGCGGTCATCCCGAAGATCTTCGAGGGCAAACCCGTGGGCGACGCGGTGCGCGTCTGGTCGGCGGGCTGCTCCACGGGCGAAGAGCCCTACTCGCTCGCCATTTTGCTGGTGGAGCGCATGGAGGCGCTCAAGCAGAGCTACACGGTGCAGGTCTTCGCCACCGACATCGACGCGCAGGCGATCGCCACGGCCCGCGCCGGGCTCTATCCGGCCAGCATCGCCGCCGACATTTCGCCCGAGCGCCTGGCGCGTTTTTTTACGCCCGAGGCCGACGGCAGCGCCTACCGCATCCACAAAGGCATCCGCGACCTGATGATTTTTTCCGAGCAGGACGTGATCAAGGACCCGCCCTTTTCCAAGCTCGACCTGGTCAGTTGCCGCAACATGCTCATCTATATGGGCACGGAATTGCAGAAGAAACTGATCCCCCTGTTTCACTACGCCCTGAAACCGGAAGGCTGGCTGTTTTTGGGCACGTCCGAAGGCGTGGGCGAGTTCGATGCGCTGTTTGGCACGCTGGACCGCAAGGCCAAGCTGTATCGGCGCAAGGAGGATGTTCACGGCCAGCAGCGCGCGGCGCTGGGCCGCTTTCTCCCGCCGATGACGGCGCTGGCGGCGGCGTTCCCGCGCGGCGCCGCCAAACCGGCCGCCACCGGGAAGCCGTCGCTGCGCGAGCTGACCGAGCACGCGCTGTTGCAGCAGGTGGTCGCGGCCGGCGCGCTCGTCAACGCCCAGGGCGACATCCTCTACCTGCACGGCCGCACCGGGATGTTCCTCGAACCGGCGCCGGGCGAGGCGGGCATCAACAACATTCTGAAGATGGCGCGCGAAGGATTGCGCCGCGAGTTGACCACCACCTTGCACAAGGCCGCGGGCACAAAAGACCTCGTGCTCTGCGCGGGTCTGCGCGTCAAAACCAACGGCCATTTTACCACGGTCAACCTGACCGTCCGGCCAGTGACGACAGGCCCGGCCGCCTCGCCGGAGTCGCCGCTCTATCTGGTCATTCTGGAGGAAGTGCCCGTCACCTCCGATTCAACTCCGCTCGTCGTCGCGCCGGCAGCGGCGGCGCCGGGCACCGTGGCCGCCCGCGCCGGCGCTCCCGACGCGTCCGGCCTCACGACCCCGAACGCCGAGGCGCGCATCGCCGCGCTCAAGTTGGAATTGCGCGCCAAGGAAGAATACCTCCAGACCAGCCGGGAGGAGCTGGAGAGTTCCACCGAGGAGCTCAAGTCCTCCAACGAGGAAATGCAGTCGGTGAACGAGGAGTTGCAATCCACCAACGAGGAATTGGAGACCTCCAAGGAGGAGTTGCAGTCCGTCAACGAGGAGCTGGCGACGGTCAACACCGAGTTGCAAACCAAGGTGACGGACCTGTCGCGGGCGAACAACGACATGAACAATCTGCTGGCCGGCACCGGCATCGGCACCCTGTTTGTCGATCATCGACTGCGCATCCTGCGCTTCACGCCGGCCGCCAGAAAAATCATCAACCTGATCGGGAGCGATGTCGGACGGCCCGTGGCGCACATCGTCTCGAATCTGGTCGGCTACAACAGCCTGGTGGCGGACGTGCAGGAGGTGCTGGCCAAGCTGGTGACCAAGGAGGTGGATGTGCTCACGCAGGAGGGTGGACATTACACGATGCGCATCCAGCCCTACCGCACGCTCGACAATGTGATCGAGGGCGCGGTGATCTCCTTTGTGGACATCACCGCGATCGTGCAGACGCGGGACGCGCTACGCCAGGCGAACGATCTGCTGCGGCTGGCGGTGGTGGTGCGCGATGCGCACGATGCCATCACCGTCAAGGATCTGGACGGCCGCACCCTCGCCTGGAATCCGGGCGCGGTGCGAATGTATGGCTGGAGCGAAGCCGAGGCGCTGGCGATGAACGTGCGTGACCGCATCCCGCCAACCCAGTGGGAGCAGGAGGTCGAGAAAATGGAACATCTCAGTCGCGCGGAAATCCTGGAACCCTATCGGACCCAACGCCTCACCAAGTCCGGAAAGATCATGGAGATTTCGATGATCGCGACCGCGCTGGTCAACGAGGCTGGCAAGATGTATGCAATCGCGACCACGGAACGGGCGATCGAAGCCAGTAAATCATTTTGACTCAGGACAGTGTCTAAATGAGAACACCCCGAACTTTGTGCGCGCAATGCGCCCTTGAACGGTGGGGCGAGACTCTCTCCGAGCTGTAGTCTCCGAGCCGGAAGCCGTCGAGCCCTGACATGCTCGATCGCCAGAAAAGGTCAGGGTTCGAGGGGAGTCTCACCCCACCCAGGTTCATGGAGAGCCTCCACCTCCGACATTGGACCCGCATCGGGACCATGAACCTGGGAGCGCCGGCGTCTCGCCGGCGAGTTGCTGTGGCGAAATTAGGAACACGCCGGCGAGACGCCAGCGCTCCCAGG
>CAMAWP010000282.1 GCA_945861765.1 Akkermansia muciniphila
GATTCGGCCGTCCCTGCGGGACTTATGCGATGGCTCATTCGAACCCAGCAGTGAACTGCCGGGCTATTCTCGAATCTCCCTCCGGGAGACGAAGGCGGCCAATAGGTCCAAACTCCCGTCATCCCGGCGAGATGGAAAAATGGTCTTCATCCGCTGTGGACCTATTCTACTGAAAACAGCGAGGAACCGGGTTGGCATTGTGCGGTTGGATTGGATTTTATCCAGAGTGCTCCGTGAGCCTGAAAACAAATCAGACAAACCACGGTTGGGAATTCACTTCCGTGGCGGGGAATCCAGGGCGCTGGGCTTCGGTGGCAGGCGCATGAAAGCGATGACCACGCCGCCCAGCAGGTAACATCCAGCAAGAAAGAGAAGGCACGCACGATCACCGAAGCCATGCGCTTTCAGCCAGCCGATGTGATGGTTGCCCAAATAACCAGCGAAGTTCGCGCACATGTTGATGAAACCAATAGACACGGCGGCAGCCGAAGCAGTGAGCGTGAGCGTGGGCAACGCCCAAAAAGGCGACGGCCAAAAATAAGCTGTCAGTCCGGTGAGGCAGAGCCAACCCATCACCAGCCCGAATGGCTGTCCGGGAATGGCGCTGCCGGCCAAGAAAAACGCGGTGAACACTTGCCCTGCGACGCAATGCCATTTGCGGTCGCCAGTGCGGTCGGAGGATTGGCCGGACAGGAACACGCCCACGAGTCCGCAGACGTAGAACAGTCCGGTGAAGTAGAGGGCGTCCGAGTTCGAGCCGCCGGAAAGGTTTTTCACCGTTGTAGGAAGCCAGAATGTGAGGGCGTAGCCGCCAGTGTTGGTTGCGAAAATACCCAGCGCGAGCAACCAGACGTTGCGTTGACGCAGAGCCTCCCAGACGGTCGGCTGTCCCGACACGTCCTTGGCGCGGGCTTCAGCTTCGAGTTGCGCGGTGAGCCAATCGCGTTCCGCCAATGTCAGCCATTTCGCGTCGCGCGGCCGATCGGTAAGAAGGAACAATGTCGCGACGCCGAGGAGGACAGCCGGCAAGCCTTCCAGGAGGAACATCCATTTCCACCCGGCGATCCCGAGCCAATGCACCTTCAATAGAAGCGCCGACACCGGAGCTCCGAGCGCGAGGCTGAATGGCACGGCCATAACAAGCCCTGAGAGCGCACGCGCGCGATCCGCGCCGGTGAACCAGTGTGTAAAATAGACGATGATCCCAGGAAAGAATCCAGCCTCCGCGACGCCAAGCAGAAAGCGCGCGACATAGAATTGCATCGGCGTCTGCACGCACGCCGTCAGCGCCGAGCACAAGCCCCATGATATCAGAATCCGCGCGAACCATTTGCGGGCGCTCCAACGCTCGACGATGAGCGCGCCGGGGATTTCTAGAATGAGATAGCCGATGAAGAAGATTCCGAAGCCAAAGCCAAACACCGCCTCGGAGAACTTAAGGTCGTCCGCCATCGCCAGCTTCGCGAACCCTGCGTTGGCCCGATCGAGGTATGCGACGATGTAGAGAAGAAAGACGAGCGGCAGGACGCGCCAGGCGACTTTGCGGCGGAGCGCATCGGGATCAATCGGTGGAGCGGCTCCAGAGACGGCGATGGAACTTAAGCTAGGTTGAATCACAACGCTTCAAAACAACGATGCATGATGCGGACCCGTCGCAGAGCGTGGAACGCTGCGGCTTGGTGACAATACGTCGCAGCTTCGTTTGCCATTCATCGGCTAATTGGCCGCCCGCCAAGCGGACACCACTCGGTTACACTTCGGCCAAAGGCTCCGTGGCGTCGCCAAACGTGTCGAGGCGCACGTCCATCTTGTCCATCATCGAGAGGTAGAGACGGCACATTTGACGACTTGGCTTCTCGCGGTAGTCGAGAACGCGGCCGCCCTTGATCCGCCCACCGCCGCCGCCGAGCAACAGCGCAGGCAGTTGAGTCGCGTCGTGGCCACCGGTCATCATGCTTGATAAAAAGAGAATCATCGTGTTGTCGAGCGCGGTGCGGCTTCCTTCCTGAATGCCCTCCAGCTTGCGCGCAATGTAGGCCACTTGTTCGAGAAAAAATTGATTCACCTTTAGCCAATCGGCGGTGTCCGAATGCGAGAGCAAGTGGTGAATCATGTAATCGACCCCGAGGTTCGGGAAGCGCAGCGACGAATGATCGTTGTTCAACTTGAGCGTGCAGATACGCGTTGTGTCGGTCTGAAACGCGAGCACGAGGATGTCGCACATCAATCGCATGTGCTCAGCGATGTCCAGCGGGATGCCGTCCGGCGGGCGCGGGATGTTCGGCTGAGCAAGCGTCGGACGCCACCCTTGCAGCTCCCCCTTCCGGCCGGCGTGGTCAATGCGCTGCTCCACGTCGCGCACGGAGTCGAGGTATTCGTCGAGCTTGCGCTGATCCGTACTGCTGATGTGACGGCGCAGGTCTCTGGCGTCATCGAGCACCGCGTCGAGCACGCTCTTGTCGCCACGATGAACTTCGTCCTTGAAAAGCCGGTCGAACGCAAGCGCAGGATAAACCTCCAGCGGGGTCGGCGTCGTCGGCGAACTCCACGAGACGTGCGAGCTATACAGCATCGAGTATTTCTTATGGACGGATGGGTTGGACTTTTCACAGCCGAGCACAAGGCTCGGCACCTTGGTCGAGGTGCCGTAGCGCTGCGCCAGGAGCTGGTCGATGCTCGTGCCAGAGCGAATCTCTCCATCGGATGCCAATCGCGCTCCGGAGAGAAGATTGCCGGTCTGCGAGCTATGGATGTTGCCCTTGAGCGCCTCGGCGTTGTAGAGGCCACGAACAAAGAGCATTTTCTCGCGGAAGTCCGTCAAAGGCGCGAGAACCTTACCCAGCTCCATGTTCTTGCCCTCGCCGGTGGCCCACCACTCCTTGCTGTGAAAACCGTTCCCGGCAAAGAGCACGGCCAGCCGGACCGGTGCCTCGCTCGCGAGCTTATTGCCGCGCGGTTCATCACCCCACACGGGCAGCGATTCGAGCCAGGGCAAAGCCATCGTCACACCGAGCCCGCGTAACATCGCGCGACGCGAGAGTTTGTGAGTTGTCATAAGCATGTCATGGTAGAGGTTCAATCTTCGTAAACCGCGTCGCGCCCGCGCATCTCACGGAACTGCCGACTCCGCACAATCATCTCCATCGGGGTGCCGATGCGGTAATCGTTCGATTTTAATTGCGCCCGCATTTCGGCGATCAGCGGTTCGTCCGAGAGCTGCACCGATCGGCCCAACGCGTAACCGAGGAGCTTCCGGCAGAACTGCCGCAAGAACGCATCGCGCCGCGCCGTCAACAGATAATTGCGCAATCCTTCAGAACCTTCAAACTGCGTGCCGTCCATCGACTTCACACGCGTGTCGATGAGCCGTCCGCCAAGGTCCTTGTCGCGCCGACGCCCGATCGCGTCAAACCCTTCGAGGGCGTAGCCGAATGGGTCGATGCGCTTGTGACATCCCGAGCACAGCGCGTCCGATGTGTGTTTCTCCACGAGCTGGCGGACGGTGAGGCCCTCGGTCGCCGTTTCGTCGTCGGGCAGGCGCGGCACCTCCTTTGGCGGACGCGGTAGCCTCTCGCCGAGCAACACTTCGCACACCCAATTGCCGCGCAGGATCGGACTCGTGCGCGAGGCGCCGGATTGCTTCGCCAGCGTCGTCGCCTGACCAAGAATTCCGCCGCGCGAAAACTTCTTTACGCCGTCCACTCGCCGCCATTCCGCGCCCGTGACGCCGGGGATTCCATAATGCGCCGCGAGCGCTTCATTCAAGAACGCGTAGTCCGCATCAAGAATGTTGAGCACTGAGGCGTCGCGCTGGAAAAAGTCCGTGAAAAAACGAATCGACTCTTCATACATCGCCCCGCGAAGGCTCGCAAACGAAGGAAAATGGCGCTCGCTCTTTTCGTTCAGTTCGTCGAAGTCATAAATATGCAGCCATTGGCATGCGAACTCTGTCGCCAACCGCCGCACGCGCGGGTCCCTCAACATCCGCCGCATCTGCGCCACGAGCACGTCCGGATCGCGCAACCGACCCGACACAGCCACCGCACTCAGCTCCGCGTCGGGCATCGAGGACCACAAAAAATAACTCAACCTGCTGGCCATTTCCCAGTCCGACACTGGTCCTGGCTCCACGCCTGGTTTCGGCTTTTCCAGCCGGTAAAGAAACGCGGGCGCCACAAGGATGCGCGCCAGGGTAAGCCGGACGATCTCATCATGCGGAAGTTCCAATCCCTGCAACTTGCGATACAGCGCGCGTAACTCGTCCTTCTCGTTCTCAGTTAACACATGCCGGTAAGCGCGTGACGCGAAGTCCAGAAGCGCGTCGAGATGCCTCGGCTGGGTGTCGATGAGCAACTGCTGAAAGGCCGCCGCGCGCTCCTGAATCGGCTTGCGCATCGGCTCAAACACCTTGGGGTCGGCGTCCTGGGTGGCGTACTGCCAGAGCTGCTCGAAGGCGTCCACCAAGGTCACCGCATCATGGCTGATGTAGTGCAATTCATTCCACATTCGGTCGAGCCTCGCTGCCTGCGCGTCGTCGAGCATCAGCCGACGAAGATGTTCATCCTCGCGATAGAACAATGTGAGCGTCACGACTTCATCGATAGGCACGATCGCGGTGTAGCACAAAGCGGCGGGGAACCATCGGCGAAAGTCGTCGAATGCCGTTTCGATGCGCTTCCGCGCCGCGCTGTCAGTTGTTGCGAGGATAGGTGTGCTGTGAACCACCTGACTGTTGTTGGATGTCCAGGGCCCGTTGGCCGTTTGAACTGTCACCGTGCCCGGGAGCAACGCCGCTGTGCCCGCGGGTTTGGCGGTGGCAACGTGCAGTTGAACACTGCCCTCGAAGCCGGTCTTCTCGTCGAGCACTCCCGTCGTCACAAACTCGCACCCCTCGACGAGCTCGGCAGGGAGACGAACCTCTATCACTGACGGAGCTTGCACGCAAAGATTCGCCCCGTCGATGGCCGTGCCGTTCGGATGTCGGCCAAACGCCGCCGGATCGAGGCCCCATTCCGACTTAGGAAGCGCGGATGCCACGCTCCCTGTGGTTCGAGCCGCGCCAACCGACGAAGCTTTGAGGAAGTTGCGCGCGAGCCGGGTTCGCTCCCCCGCGAACAACGGGCCGCCCAACGATGCCAACTGCCGATACAACACCGCGTCTGGATCGTCCTTCGCTCCCTGCGGACCGGACGTGAGCAATCGCTGGAGGGCTTCGCCGAGTTTTTGTCTTTCCTCCGCGCTCTCCGCGGATTGCCAGCGCGCCAACATTGAACCCGACGGGATGATCGGGCCCATCTCGCTCCCGCCTTTATCGGGCTCTGTGTAGAAGTGCCACACGCCGTCGTTTCCAAAACGGTCCGCGTGCGGATTGCCGGCCAACACGTCGTCCGACACGTCGCGCGCCAAGCTCCACTCGCGTCCGCTTTCGTCCGCGCTTGTCACCACAAGGTCAACGGCAGTCAAGTCACAGGAGTGATTGCCATCGCGCGGGCCGATGAGCATCGATACAAGGTCACCTGTCCGAACAGCGAGTTTTTCAATGGGGCTGACTTTCACTTCCTTGCCGCCCTGCGCGGTGCCAGTGGCGAGGCGCTGACGCGTGGTGCCCCGACGCAATTCCAAGGACCAGGTGACTCCATTGCCACACTCCGGATGCGCGTGCGTGACCTTCGCTTCGATGCGGACCATCGTGGTGGCGGGACTGCGCCATCCGACGCCGATCTGCAGCTTGGGGGACGGATGCAAGGCCACGCTATGCGGCTTCATGTTGCCAGGAACGCGGACATGCTGATCAGAGGAATTGGCCGAAAAGCTGGGCGTGTTTGGGCTACCCCACCCCTTGATGAAATCGTAGCCCGCAACGCTCGTGAGTTTGTTGGTCAAGGGGGAGTCAATCCTCAACCCATCGCCCGACCCGAAGCCGAGGTAATCGAGCCACGCGCCTAACGTGTCGGGCCCGACACCGTGGCGCTGCGCGAGTTCAGCCACGTCGCTCGGGCTGCGCGAGGCACCGGCGTCCGCCGCTGCTGCCAGGCATTTCGCCGCGCTCGAAAAAATCCGTTCGCGCCACCGCTCCAATTCGCGGCTGGTCTCGCCCACATCACGCAGCAGCAAATCCGGCCGCCCTGGGGCCACCAGCCGAGGCTGTTCCCACACCACAAAATCGTGATCATTGCCGTCGCCCGCATCAGTCGCCGTGAGATAGAGAGTGACCTCATGGCTGTTGGGCGTCGTCGAAATCTTGAGACGAACCTCCTGTTTCGTCGCCACTGGATTGACCGGCTCCATCCACGCTTTGGGGCCGCCGACCTTCCCAATATGCCCCACGCTTCCAAACTTCCAGAGAGCTTTCTGCCACTGCGCGATATCCACGGCGAGCGCAGCGGCGTCGCCTGCCTGGGCCTTGCGCCAGCGGGCGCGCACCGGGTCGAGCAGCAGCGATGGCTCATCGCTCGAAAGCATCTTGATCAGCGCCCCGAGATAGTTGGGGTTCAGTCCGCGTTCGCTCGCGACCGCTCCAACGGTCTTGGTGCCCGCCTTCAATGACTCTCGCTCGGCGAGTGTTGCGCTGAGATACTTTTCCAGCGGAAGACGTCCACCTTGGTTGGTGTCAAAGACGATTCCCTGGAGGTTCACCTTGTCCCCGCCGCTGGAATCGGTGAATTCAGCATAGAACCCCCGAATCTGCGCGAGCATTTCCTCCGTCCGATCGCGCCGCGTCGTTTTCGGTGAAAACCGAATACCGTCTGGCAACAGCACCGCGTGGCTGGCGATCTCCTTGGCGGCGTCCAGATATTTCGTGAGCAGCGACGGCGACATCACAAGCGAGTTGCCTGTGTTCATGAACCCTTCGCCCGCCGCGCCGTCCACCGGAAATTCGCGCGCCGGCCGCAACTCAAGGCCGGTCAAGTCTTGCACGGTGTAAGTGTATTCTGCGTTGGTCAGCCGACGGAGAACGACCGGGCCCGGGTCACCCGCGCGTTCGCGCCCGATGTCAACGAGCACGGCTTGCACCCACGCGGACAGCCGCTCGCGTTCGGAAGCCGTGGGCTGAGGCTTGTCCTTGGGTGGCATCTCGCCCAGCGCCAGTTGCTCAACCATGTTTTGCAAATCTTTCGGATGCCGCCGCACCTCAGCCAGAGCGGACAACCGCTCCAGATCAAGCTCGCCCTTCTTCTTCTCAGTCGAATGGCACTTCAGACAATATTCCCGAAGCAGCGGACGGACATTTTTCTCGAAATACTCCGCGGTGACGACGTCCGCCTGCGCGAAGGCCACCGACGTCGCAACAACAAAGGCCAACCCGATTGTCACAGTGCGAACAGCTCGGAGAAGCGCAAGGGGGAAAAGGCGATGGCCAGCAGGACGGGCGAGAATTAAGCTGGCGTTGGGCATGACGAGAATATAAAGGTTGACGATCGACCGTCAACGTTGATTCAAACTGCCATCAGCAATTCTCATTTTGGCACGCATGTAGTCCCGCCTTCAGGCGGCATCGCGTGGGAAAATCCAACGCTTGTGGACTTGCCGACGCCCCTCCGGCTGAAGCCGGGACTACGTACCGCAACACAGGAAGTTCCGACTTCAGAGGGCCGGAAGCCAAAATGAGAATTGCTGAAACTCCATTCTTACCAAACACTGACCAATAGCCATGTCTGACTCCCAACTTCCGTCACTGGACGCCTGTCTTCAGCTCTACCGCCAGATGCAACTCATCCGCCTCTGCGAAGAGCGGCTTGCGAAATCGCACCAGCAAAGGCTCATTCACGGCGCGTGTCATACCTACGTCGGCCAGGAAGCCATCGCGGTCGGGGTCTGCGCGCACCTGCGTCCAGATGACGCCGTGTTCAGCACGCATCGCGGCCACGGCCACGCGCTCGCCAAGGGCCTCGATCCACATCAACTCTTCGCGGAGCTCTACGGCCGCGAGACCGGATGCTCGCATGGCCGCGGCGGCAGCATGCATCTGTTCGCGCCGGAGATCGGTTTGATGGGGACAACCGGCATTGTGGGCCCGGGCATTCTTCAGGCGGCGGGGGCGGGCTACAGCTTCAAGCTGCTCAAGACCGACCGTATCGCCGTCGCGTTCTTTGGCGATGGGGCTGTGAATAATGGCGCCTTTCACGAGGGCCTTAACCTCGCTGGCCTTTGGAAGCTACCGGTGCTTTTCATCTGCGAAAATAATCAGTTCGCCACCGAGATCGCGTTCCGCGACGCCGCCGCGAACCCGGCCGTCGCCGTCAGAGCCGCCGCCTACGGAATGCCGGGAGTCGAGGTGGATGGCAACAACGTGCTCATGGTGCATGAAGCCGCTGCGACCGCCGTGCGCCGCGCACGCTCTGGAGCAGGCGCTACGTTGATCGAGTGCAAAACCTACCGCACCCGAGCTCACGCCGAAGGCATGGGGGATTTCACATACCGCTCGCGCGACGAAGTTGACCAGTGGAAAGCCTGTTGTCCGATCCTTCAACTCAGAAATCGTCTGCTCGACGAAAAATCAGCCAGCGTGTCGGATCTCGAAGCCATCGACCGCGAGATCGCCGCACTGGTGGAGCAGTCACACGCGTCAGCGGAAAAAAGTTCGTGGTCCGATCCAGCCACTGCGACGCGGCACGTGTTCGCCGAAATCAACCAAACTTCACGAACGTCAAAAGAGATCGGCGCTTCAACCCGTTCGAGAGAACTGAGCTACATGAAGGCGACGCTGGAGGCGCTCACCGAGGAGATGGCTGAAAACCCGCGAATCTTCGTCCTCGGCGAAGGCATCGGCAAACGCGGTGGCAACTTCAACACAACGAGCGGCCTGTTCGATCTTTATGGCCCGGAGCGTCTCCGCGACACACCCATCTGCGAGCGCGGATTCGTCGGCCTTGCTTGCGGCGCTGCCATGGCGGGCTCGCGGCCAGTCGTCGATTTCATGTTCGCGGACTTCATTCTCGATGCTCTGGGCGAAATCATTAACCAGATCGCGAAAATGCAGTACATGAGCAACGGACGTCTCCGGATGCCGCTGTTGCTGCGCGGCTGCATTGGCGTCGGTCACTCCGCGGCGACACATCACTCGGGCAGCTACTACTCGATGTATGCGCACTTCCCTGGCTTGCGAGTTGTCGTTCCGGCGACCCCACATGACGCCAAAGGGTTGCTCAAGACCGCGCTCCGCTCTGATGACCCCGTGCTGTTCCTCGAACACAAGGAATTGCTCAGCTTGAAAGGCCCCGTGCCCGAAGAGGAATACTTCATCGACTTCGGCAAAGCCTCTGTCGTCCGCGAGGGCAAGGACGTGACCGTTGTGGCCCTCGCGTTGATGGTGCATAAGGCGCTGGTGGCATGCGACGTCTTGGCAAAGGACGGCATTTCAGTCGAACTCATCGACCCGCGCACGGTGGCACCGCTCGACATCGAAACCATTTTGAGCTCAGTTGCGAAAACTGGCCGGCTGCTGATCGTGGACGAAGCGTTCGCTCCGTGTGGGATTGGTGCTGAGATCGCCGCGCAACTTATCGACCGCGGTTTCGACGAGCTCGACGCACCGATCCG
>CAMAWP010000283.1 GCA_945861765.1 Akkermansia muciniphila
ACGCATCGCAACGCCCTCGGCACCATCGAGCGCAGCGGCAATCATCTCCTGACCCTGATCAACGAGATTCTCGACCTGGCCAAGATCGAGTCGGGCCGCATGGAAGTCGCACTCACGGATTTTGACCTGATAGAACTTGTCTCAGACCTGTCAGGCATGTTCAAGTTGCGCTGCCAGCAGAACGGTTTGGGCTGGCGTGTCTCGGGGTTGGACGCCGCGTCCCTCCCGGTCCGCGGCGATGAAGGCAAGCTCAGGCAAGTGCTCATCAACCTGCTCGGAAATGCCGTGAAGTTCACCGATTCAGGGGAAGTGACGCTTCGGATCAAGAGGCAGCCCGACCATCGCTTTCAATTTGAAGTGCAAGATACCGGTCCAGGCATCCGGCCGGACATGCAGGAAAAGATCTTCGAGCCGTTCACGCAGGAGTCTGAGGGCCAAAAGAAGGGCGGCACCGGACTCGGACTGGCCATTTCGCGGCGGCAAATCGAATTGATGGGTGGCACCCTAACTCTGGAATCCCAACTCGGAGTTGGCAGCCGTTTCTATTTCGGTCTGAACTTACCTCCAGGCGCCACGCCCCGCGCCACCGAACCCAAACGCGCGGCGCGCAAGGCCCGGAAATTGAAGGCGAGCTGCCGCCTCCGCCTCCTGGTGCTCGACGATATTGCGGAGAATCGGGACATGCTCAGTCTTTTCCTCCGGGGACTCGGCGCGGAGGTCACCGCGACGGAGACCGGCCAAGATGCGCTGGAGGAGTTGCGACGCCATCGCTACGACCTCGCGTTTCTGGACATTCAGATGCCGGGCATGACCGGAATCGAAGTCGCCCAACGAGTCCTGACCGAGCACGGCGCAGCGTGCCCCAAACTCGTGGCCATCTCCGCCTCGGTCTTAACGCATGAGCAGGAGCATTACGCGCGGGTCGGATTTCACGAATTCATCCCCAAACCATTCCGGTTTGAGTCGATCTGCGAATGCCTGTCTCGATTGCTCGGCGTCGAGTTCGAGTATGACGTCGAGAGCACCGATCTCGATCTCCCGGAAAAGCGCGCGGATACTTCCGAAGTAGTTTTGCCACACGAACTGCTGGAGCGGCTCCGGCACGCGGCGGAAATGTACAGCGTGACGGAATTTGAAGGTTACCTCGCCGAGGTGGAAGTGGTGAAGCCCGGTGGATCCGACTTGGCTGAACGGCTGCGAGAATTGAGCCGCAACATTCAATACGAAGATGTGTTGGCAACGCTGAGCCAAATCCGATCCCAGGTCTAACCGTTCACGAAGGATTCTGAGGGCCACAATAAGGGGGACACCGGACTCCGGGTTGGCGAGATCGCGACGGGGAAGGACAGCAATTCTCATTATGGCAATTTCGCTCAGATTTCCCTTATATTTCATGGGTTTGCAGCCTGTTCTTGGATCCCGCTTGTGTCTGAAACCGGACGACGACGCTCAAAATCCCTAGGTTTTTCGACTCGCAACCATTCCAGCCACCCTCGTTCGCGGTCATCGCAATTGCAAACACAGCCCCTTTCTCCAGCAATTCAGCCAAAATGAGAACACCCCGAACTTTGTGCGCGCATTGCGCCCTTGAACGGTGGGGCGAGACTCTCTCCGAGCTGTAGTCTCCGAGCCGGAAGCCGTCGAGCCCTGACATGCTCGATCGCCAGAAAAGGTCAGGGTTCGAGGGGACTCTCACTCCACCCAGGTTCATGGGCAGCCTCCACCTCCGACATTGGACCCGCATCGGGACCATGAACCTGGGAGCGCCGGCGTCTCGCCGGTGAGTTGCTGTGGCGAAATTAGGAACACGCCGGCGAGACGCCAGCGCTCCCAGGTCAGGTTCATGGAGAGAGTGGGTGATTAACACCTTGCCATGTGGCGCAAACCAATGTCCCATCAACATCATCATGAATAAATTTTTCTATCTTCTATTCCTGAACGCCTTCTTGTTCCCGCACCATCGAGCGCACGCAGCGATCGCCAACGTCGCCCTGAACGCCCCTGCATTTACAAGCAGTCCGCTTTATGGCGGCGCTACTATCGCCATGCTAACCGATGGCAACCGCCAATCCGTTTTTCACGGTGACACCGGCATCCCGGCCGGATTTGCTTACATGGTCGATTTGGGGAAGGTCTATGACCTTACGAGCATTAGGATTCATCCTCGCCAGGATGGATGCTGTCCAGAGCGCCTAAGCAATTTTCGTGTAGCGGTGCATTTGGATAACGGAAAGGGCGCTATCGGAGCCAAAGTGTGGAGTGCCGACCAATTTACCACGGGCACCAACCCCGGATCAGTTGCGGGATCGCTCGTCACTCTTACTAAGGATTTGAATCCGGCAGGCAGCTTTTCCGGCCGTTGGATTCAAATCACGGCGCTCTCGACTCCGGTGCCGAATTACTCATTGCAGATGACTGAGATCGAGGTTTTCGCCGAGGGCAATGCTCCGGTCAATCAAGCGATTGGGTCAGCGGTCTTTTCCAATCAGCCGCTCTATGGCGGAAACAGCATTGCACGATTGGTCGATGGCAACCGGCAAGGAGTTTTTCATGGCAACACGGACATCCCCACCGGTTTTGCTTACGAGGTGAACATGGGAATTTCCGTGGTAATAGACAGAATCGACATCTATGCCCGGCAAGATGGCTGTTGTCCTGAACGCCTGACGAATTACCGCGTTTCAGTCCACAAAGATGCTAATGGCAAGCTCGGTGAAAAAGTCTGGAGCGCGGATCTGCACACGGACGGCACCGACCCTGGCTCCACAGCGGGCTCGAAGGACACCCTGACAAAGGAGTTGAACCCGACCGGCAAGTTCGAGGGGCAATGGATTCAAATCTTATCACTGGAAGATCCGGTGCAGAATTATGCCCTCCAGATGACGGAGCTCGAGGTCTTTGGAACGGGACCTTTGTGGGTCGCGCTCTCTCAGCAGCCCCAAGATTTGACCTCGGCACCGGGCAAGACCGCCACGTTTCGAGTCGGAGCAGCAGTTAAGAACGGGGATGACACGAAGCTGACGTACCAGTGGCAGAAGAACGGGGTCGCGATTGCCGGAGCCGCGCAGGCCACTTACATAACTCCCCCGTTGGTATCCACCGATGCGGGCGCCAAGTTCCGCTGTGTTGTTTCCTACCCCGGATGGCCCAATTTAATCAGCGCCGAGGCCGCCATCACTCGATTTAATCTCGCCCTGGGAGCTTTGGCTTTTTCCAATCGACCGCTTTGGAAGGGCGGAGGCTGGAACATTTCCAAACTGACGGACGGGGATCGAGCCGGTGTTTTCCACGGCGATGTAGATATCCAAACTGGCTACGCGTACGAGGTGAACCTGGGAACCGTCGTGAGAATCGAGGAAATCGTCCTATTTCCGCGACAGGACAACTGCTGTCCCGAACGCCTGACCAACTATCGCGTTTCAGTTCACAAGGACGCCGGCGGTAAAATCGGAGACTCGGTCTGGAGCGCCGATCGATTCACTGATGGCACTAATCCAGGATCTAAGCCAGGTTCTCAAGACTCCCTCAAGAAGGAGTTGAATCCAACCGGACAATTTGAAGGGCAATGGATTCGGATACTCTCGCTCGAGGACCCAATCCAAAACTACGCGCTTCAGATGAACGAACTTGAGGTTTATGGCACTCTGGCACCTGAATTGAAGTCGCTCATCACTGAGCATCCGAAGGACGCCTCGGGAGGACCCGGCAAGACTCTGACATTCCGCGTTGCCGCCAACGTCTTTAATGGTGATCTCACCAAGTTGACATACCAATGGCAGCGAAACGCCGTAAGTATTGCCGGAGCGACTCAGGCCACTTACACGACTCCACCGTTGAGCAACGCGGATGAAGGGGTGAAATATCGCTGCATCATTTCCTATCCCGGATTGCCCGAGCTCACTAGCAACGAAGCAACCATCGGCAAGCTCAACTGGGCTTTCGGCACCCAAGCATTTTCGAACCGCCCGCTATGGATTCCCGGTAATTGGACCATTGCCAAGCTGGTGGATGGCGATCGCCAAAGCGTTTTTCACGGCCACACCGACATCGCGACAGGATTCGCTTACGAGGTCAATTTGGGAACCGTGGTCAAGATGAATGAAATCGATATTTTTGCGCGGCAGGATGGCTGCTGTCCAGAGAGATTGACGAACTACCGTGTTTCCGTCCACAGCGATGACAACGGCAAGATAGGACCACAAGTTTGGAGCTTCGATTTGCGCACGGACGGCACGAACTCCGGCGAAGCTCTCGGGGCGAAAGAGATATTGACGGCCAGCCTGAATCCGCAGGGCAAATTCGAGGGGCAATGGATTCGGATTCGATCCTTGGAAGACCCGGTACCGAACTACGCCCTACAAATGACTGAACTTGAGGTTTACGGCGTGGGGACGCTCGTGATCCGCCCCACGATTAATGTTGCGCGTTCGGGAAACCAAATTGAATTGAGTTGGACCAGCGGTATCTTGGAATCTGCGGATGTGTTGGGCGGAGCTTGGTCTGCGGTCGCCGGAGCGACAAGCCCTTTCAAAGCCGCTCCAACTGCCGGCAACAGGTTCTACCGGCTGCGACAATAACCCGCGATCGTGCCGAGTATCGCATGCCGTCTTTCATTACCCGGACTCTTTCGGTGCGCGGCTTTTAAGAGGCTATGATGGGAATGGTTGCGGCACCATTCATGTTTCCGTTCGATGGATGATAGGGACCCTCTGAACCCACCCCTACCCCTCCAGGAGGGGAACCTGAAAACGGTACTGCAAACGAAGCTTCCCTCGTCGGAAGGGCGGGGGCGCTGCCGTTGAATTAAGAATTTTGAGCATGGGTTCTACTCGTAATCCTACTCTCCGAGAAACTCACACCGAGGAGATTACGATTAGGAGTAGGATTAAGAGTATGAAAACGGCCCTCTGAAATCGGAGCTTAATTCAATGGCAGTGGGGGCGGGGGTGGGTTCACGCAGAGGGTAGCGGTGTCTTGGTCTAAGACTTCCGCTCAAGTTCCCGGATTCCTCGCGGGTCCCGTGCTGGACCGGACAACCAAATCGGCCGGGAGTCGCTTGATGTCGGGATGCTCGCCTCGCAGCAAGCGCAGCATCGAATCCATCGCCGCGTGCCCCAGGCGGTATTTAGGCTGGCGAATGGTGGTCAACGGAACTCTGAAAAACTGACTGCTCATGATATTTCCAAACCCAACGATCGAGATATCCTCCGGGATTCTCAATCCTTGGCCGAGGAGAATGTTGGCCGCGCCCATCGCGATCAAATCATTGGCCGCTTGAACCGCAGTCGCCTCTGGAGATTCCTCCAGCATTTGGAGCGCGGCTTTAGCTCCGTCTTCAATCGTTTCGCCAGCTTGAAAAATCAAACGCTCGTCAACCTCTAGACCGGCCTCGCGGAGCGCTCGGCGATAACCGTCGTAACGTTCTTGAGCCCACGGCGCGGCTGCTAGGCCGGTGAAGAATGCGATGCGTTTGTGACCCAGACTGAGCAGATGCCGAGTGGCAGCGTAACTGGCCGCCAGGTCATCCGTCTCGACGCTCACAAACTGCCCACAGAAAGGAGCGCGATGGCCGAGGACAATGGTCGGCGTCCCGCAGCGATGTAGCTCCTGATAGATATGAGCTGTCGGGTTCATGCGATAAACCGGAGAGAGAAACAAACCATCGACGCGGCGGGATAAGAGCCTCCGGATACAAGTTTCTTCGCGCTCAGTCCTATTCAAGGTGTGGACTAGGAGGATGTCATAACCGAGCTCGTTCGCCTGCTCTTCAATGCCGAGCACTATGCGAGCAAAGATAGGGTTGGTGATCGATGAGATAACCAGTCCCAGCAGTTTTGTGGTTCGAGTTCTAAGGCCTTGCGCCAGACAGTCCGGCATGTAGCCCATTTCCTCGGAAAGTCGTCGGATGCGGGATTTCGTAGCGGCAGAAATATCCGGCGCATCTCGCAAGACCTTGGAAACGGTCATGACCGAGACTCCAGCGCGCAGCGCGATATCTTTTAGACGAACCATAAATCTGATTCAGAGCCGCCATCAGTCCCGGCGGCCAAGGTCATCCGAATCGTCGTTTCTCGGTGATCGAAACGCAAGCTACTGCTCTCGGGCTTCAAGGTCGCCTGGCCATGACATTCGAGCCACTCCAATTCAGCTTCCGTCTCAGCGTCTCGAAAAACGAAGTGCCAGCCAAATGGATTAAATGAACCGAGTGCGGGCTCCGTCGAACAGTGATGACATCGCCGGCGCTTAGCTTGCTTTCACTTTGGCCATCCGCGCTCAAATTGATTTCCAGCTTTTCACTGATTACCCTGACCTCGATCGTCGAGCTTAGACTAACGATCACCGAGCGGTTGGAGAGCGTGTGGGGACAGATGGGAGTGAGAGTAAAGACTTCTGCATTGGGACATACCACCGCGCCGCCGGCAGCCAGTGAATACGCTGTCGAGCCGGTAGGCGTACTGACGATCAATCCATCGCACCGATATCGAGTGAGGATAGCTCCGTCGACGCTGACCTCCAACTCGATCAAGCGCGAAACAATACCTCGACTGAGGACAAAATCATTCAGAGCGCAAGAGTGGATGGTGCGGTCCTGAGCTTTGCCAGCAGCCTCGATCAACGCGCGCGATTCAAAAACGAAGTCGCCGTTCCAAAGCTGTTTCAGTGCTTTCGGCAAGTCTGAGGAGGAGACATCGGTCAAGAAGCCGAGCGCTCCGAGATTAATGCCCAGGAGGGGAGTCCGGGAGCCGCGGATTTCCCGTGCCACGCGCAGCATCGTCCCGTCTCCGCCGAAAACGAGGATCAAGTCCACATGCCGGGTCAGAGAGGCGGCATCCGGGCAGGTGGGACCTTTCAATCCGCCCAAATTCGCCGTTGCGGTATCGCACAAAACAACGCGGCCGCTCCGTTTGATCAATTGGGAAGCTCGCTGAAGGATCGCACGCGCGGCGTACTTGCTTGAGTTCGCCAAGAGGCCAACACGTTGGATTTCTTTACTCGGTTTTTTCAAGCAAAACAAAAAATTCTTTGTTACCTGCCGGCCCTAGCAACGGCGACTCTGTGACACGGCGCCATTCCAAGCCCGGAAGGTCGCTCACGAATTGTTCCATTTGGTCCAAAACACGCGCGTGAATGGCTGGATCGGTTATCACGCCTGCTCCCTTGTCGGCCTCGGCTTTGCCAGCTTCAAACTGCGGCTTGATCAAGGCCGACACCTTACCGAACGCCTTCAATAATGCAATGGTGGCCGGGAGTATTTTCCGCAATGAGATAAACGAGCAGTCAATCACCACCAAGTTCACCGGGGAGAACGGCTGTGGAAAGGTTCTGGGAGTCACCTCGCGGGCATTCGTTTTCTCCATCACCACCACCCGGGGATCACACCGCAGCTTCCAAGCGAGCTGACCCTGGCCTACATCCACGGCATAGACTTTCGATGCGCCGCGCTGCAACAAACAATCTGTGAACCCGCCTGTGGACGCCCCTAGATCCACGGCCGTCAGTCCATTGACATCCAGGCGAAATTCATCCAGAGCACGCTCCAGCTTGTAACCGCCTCGGCTGACATATTTCTCCGGCGCCACCACGGTGAGTTGGTCGGCTGCCTTGACGGAATCGCTCGGTTTGCGTGCCAACTGCTCGTTGATCTTGACCGAGCCGGCGAGAATAACTCGCTTGGCTTTTTCGCGACTCTCACAGAGGCCGCGCTCTACCAGCGCTTGATCGAGTCGAGACATTTTGCCAGCCTCAATGGTTAAAACTCCAATTTCGGACCCAGCTTCACAGCAGTTAAGCTTTACCTTGAGCCATCCGCAGTTGCGCTTCGCGATAGACGTTCAGGAATAAATTGTTGTCGGCAATGATCTGCTGCAGGACTTGTGACAGTCTGCTGAGATCCCCCCGGTTGACCACCGCGTGGACGCTTTGATGAAAGGCTTGCATCGGGTTTAGAGTTTGAAAAGTGGCGCCCAATAAAACAACCACTGCATGACGCCGTTGGCCCATCGGCATCGCTTTGATGGTTTGCAAGGTCACATTCTCCGCGGGAAGTTTCGCGCTAAATAATTCGTCAACAAGAACCACTTGATATTGCACCTGGCTAAAGCGGCTCGCGAACTCCTCATGACTGCTGATCACATGGATTTTGTAAGCCAATTCGCCGAGCACCAACTTGCATGCCGCCAACGAGTCGGGGTCCCCGACGGCCAGCAAGGCCGGCTTATCGGTAGGGCTCAGGAAATCAAGGTCCGGTGCCATAGTCACTTTATTTTTAGGGTCGCGGGAATGGGAGCCGATTCAGCTTTCTTTCCCGATTCGTCAGCTCTCTTCATCTGCAAATTAGTCATCGTCGTCGTTGATTCGCCACGTTTCTTCCTGATGTTATCAATCCCGCGGCTGACTGGGCCGCGCTTGGTGCAATAGAGCAGAGCGCTCTCCTCTGTGATAGCGCCTTGTTCATACGCGTCCATGCAAGCCTGGTCGAATGTCCGCCATCCGAAGGTGTAGTTGGCCTCGACGATTTCATAGAAACTCTTCCCTTCGCTTTCCCCCATGATGATGCTGTCCTTGGTGCGAAGATTCGACCCCATCATCTCCAACAAGGCGACGCGCCCACCGCCAATTTTTGGTGCCAGGCGCTGGCTGATAATCCAACGCACCGTGTCGGCAAGACGGAGGCGGATCTGCTACTGCTCCTCCTGCTCGAACAAGCCTAGAATACGATTAATGGTTTGGCCGGCATCAATTGTATGCAGCGTGCTCACCACCAAATGCCCCGTCTCGGCTGCGCTCAAGCCGATTTCGACTGTTTCGCGATCGCGCATCTCCCCCACCAGAATCACTTTCGGAGCCTGGCGCAGCGCCGCCCGCAAACCGCTGGCGAACGTGTTGAAATCAGTTCCCATCTCGCGCTGATTGAACGTCGCTTTCTTTTGAGGATGAACAAACTCGACCGGATCTTCCAAAGTAATAATGTGAATCGATTTTGATTCGTTGATCTCGTTCAATAATGCGGCGAGCGTCGTTGACTTCCCGGAGCCCGTTGCACCCGTCACCAGGATCAAGCCCGTCTTTTCCTTGGCGACCTGATGAAAAATATCCGGCAATTTCATTTCTGCGAGCGTCGGAATTTTTGTGTTCAGTTTGCGCAACACGACCGAGTAGTTACCGCGCTGGGAGAAGATATTGACACGAAACCGGGCCTTGCCGGTAAGCATGTACGATGAATCACAGGATCCTGTCCGAAGCAAGTCCTCGGTCAATCGCCTGCTGCCCCCGATCAAATTCAAAGCCATCATTTCCGTCTGAAACGGCGTTAGCTTCTCGATCAGGGGTTCGAGCACCACAGGCACGAGCTGTCCCGAGGATTCCACTTGCAACGGTTTATCCACCGTGATGTTCAGGTCCGAAACATCTTTGTTGGAATCCAACATGGTTCCCAAAACGTGATCCAATTCGTTGCGGCGCATAAGCGAAATAGCTAAAAG
>CAMAWP010000284.1 GCA_945861765.1 Akkermansia muciniphila
TGCCCCGCCTTCACGTTGATCGAACTGCTCGTGGTCATCGCCATCATCGCGATCCTCGCTGGCATGCTGCTTCCCACACTTGGGAGAGCGAAGGCCAAAGCCCTGGGTATTCGATGCCTCGGAAACATGAAGCAACTTCAACTCGCGCACGCGCTCTACACCGTCGACTACAACGAACGACTCGTGCCAAACCTCGAGGCCGGTGACGCTGTCGGGAGCTGGGTCAAAGGTTGGCTCGATTTCACCTCCAGCTCCGACAACACGAACGAGACGTACCTCGCCGACCCGCAGCACGCCAAGCTGGCCTCGTATTCCGCCAATGCCGCCGGTATTTACAAGTGTCCCGCGGACAGATCGACGGTCAAAATCGGCGGGCGCACGCACGCCCGCGTCCGCAGTGTCGCCATGAGTGTCGCCATCGCCGATCCCAACGGAGGCGCCTGGCTCAACTACCGGGTCCCAAGTCCCAAATTCAAAGTTTTCAATCGCAGCGGGGACTTCAACGCGGGTTCGCCCTCCATGGTGCATGTGTTCGTCGACGAACACCCGGACAGCATCAACAATGGCGCGTTCGGCGTTTGGATGGCCGATCCGACGAATCCGGCGAAGACCTACATCTTCGACTATCCCGCGAGCACGCATAACGGGGCCTGCGGTTTCTCGTTCGCCGACGGCCATGCTGAGGTGAAGAAATGGGTCGATCGCCGCACTCGAGTCCCGATTCGGTACGCGAACACGCTCCCGCTCGGCGTCGATTCGCCTAACAACCGCGACATGATCTGGCTCTCCGAACACACGTCTTTTCCAGAATGATTCGTTTACGTCACGGGTTCTTGATACCCACTATTTGCGTGGGTCTGGAAAGTTTTGCGTATGACCCGGATCAAAAGCCAGACGGGAACAGGAAACTCCGCCGCATTTGCTCGTGTCGCCCGCACCGCTTGCGAGGCGCTCACGATGACGCCAAGAATCAGCGCCACTGTCACCGCCGCCGCAGCGCCGAAGACCAGCTTGTTCCTTCGGACCATTTTCTGGAACCGATACGCCGTGCTCGGCGGACGGGCGGTGACTGGTTCGTTTCCCAAGTGGCCCCGGATGTCCTCGGTCAGCCCGGTTGCGGTCTCGTAACGCCGCCTGCGATCTTTCTCCAGACATCTCATCACGATCCATTCCAGGTCGCCCTTGAGCAGCGTCATGGTTTCCTTCACTCGTAGCAGCCGACGTGAGGAGGCTCTGACTTCTTCTTCGGAACCCGGCGTGTCGGCCGCGGGAGATTTGAGCCTCCTGACGTCGGCTGCTCCGAGGGTTTGACTGAGCTTCGTGCTCGGGCGCACCGGCTCTTTCTCCCGAATCGTCTTCCGCATGGCGTCGATGCCCGAAGCCAGCAGTTCTTTCGCGTGGAACGGTGTCTCGCCTGTCAATTGATGTTTACCACGAGAGATCTTGGAGATGGATTGGAGCAAGAAAGAAGGCTGGGAAAACGATGACATTTGAGTGTTCGTCATTTTTCCACCTGAGCTTGCCGACGTTGGAATTTTCGGATTAGATTCGTCCATGCCTCGCTTTCCACTGTTCATAAAAAGGCGGTTTCGATCAGCTCTTCTTATCGCATCGGGCTCGTTCGTGGTTGCGACAGGGGTATCGGCCGCCGAAAGCACGGTGGATTTCGCGCAGGATATCCGTCCGTTGTTCAACTCGAAATGCACGTCGTGCCACGGCGGCGTGAAACGCGCGGGCGGCCTTTCGTTCTTGTTGCGCGAGGGCACGATGGCGAAAGGGAAGAGCGGCGCGGTGGCGGTGATTCCTGGCGACGCGTGGGGCTCGGAGATGTTCCGGCGCGTCACATCCAAGGATGTCGAGGACCGGATGCCCCCACCGGATCATGGGCCGGCGCTGACGGCGGAGGAGATTGGAACATTGCGCCGGTGGATTTCGCAGGGCGCGCCATGGAAACAACATTGGGCTTATGAGAGGCCCGTGGCCGCGCCGCTGCCGCGCGTGCAGAAAGCGGGATGGGCGCGGCAGGACATGGACCGATTCGTCCTGGCGCGATTGGAGGCGGCGGGGCTGCCTCCCGCGAGCGAGGCGGACCGGCTGGCGTGGCTTCGGCGGGTATCGTTCGACCTGACAGGACTGCCACCGTCTCAGGAGGAGAGCCGCGCGTTTCTCGCCGATGCTTCGCCGCTCGCCCATGAGGAAGTCACAGACCGCCTGCTGGCATCGCCGCGTTTTGGCGAGCGCTGGGCCAGCGTGTGGCTCGACCTGGCGCGCTATGCCGACACGGCTGGCTACGAGCGCGACCCGAATCGCTCGGCTTGGCCGTGGCGCGATTGGGTCATCGCGGCTCTGAATGACGACCTGCCCTACAGCGAGTTCCTGACGAAGATGCTCGCGGGCGACCTGTTGCCCGACCCAACCATGGGCGACAGGCTCGCAACCACATTCCATCGCAACACGCAGACAAACACCGAATGCGGCAGCGACGACGAGGAATTCCGCACCCTGGCGGTGATCGACCGCATTGCCACGACGTGGGAGGGGCTGATGGGGACGTCGTTCCGCTGCGTGCAATGCCACAGCCATCCTTACGATCCTTTCAAGAACGAAGAATTCTATCGATTTGCCGCCCTCTTCAATACGACGCGGGACAACGATTCGGCGGAGGACTTTCCCCATCTCGCCGTGCCGGAACAAAAGGACCAATGGCCGCGCGCCGAGGCGCTGGACCGCGAGCTGCGCCGTCAGCGCCAGGAGATCTACGCTGCGGGCATGGCGCTCGCGGAAAAATCCGCGTGGCAACCCATGCGCGCATCCGTCGCGACGTCCGACGGCAACGCGACGATGCAGTCGCTCGAGTGGGACGGCGTGCCGGAAGTCCACATCACAGGGGTCATCACGCTGAGCGCGTTATACAAGCTTGAGTTTCCAGCGCCGGGTCCACAATTCACCGCGCTTCGTATCGATGCGCTCCCATTCGATCTGGCGAAGGCCGCATCGATCTCCGAACTGGGCTTCGTGCTCTCTTATCTCCGAATGGAAGTCGTGGCCGATGGAAAGACCTCCGAAGTCCCAATGGTCACAGCCTACGACGACGATCCCGATGCCTTCTACGCTGCCGAAGCGACGTTGCAAGACGATCTGGCAGGCTGGTCGGCCTATCCCCGCATGAACCGTCCGCGACGCGTGGTCTTCGTTGCGGCGGAACCCGTCCCGATGCCACCTGGGGCCGTGGTGCGCCTTACCTTGCTGACAAAAGCCCAATCCACAGGCATCACGTCACAGATGCTGCGCCGCAGCCGTTACGCGATGTCTGGCGACGGCGTGTGGACGGATCTTGTCAGAAGTCATGTCTCAGCGCGGGCACAGTTGGCAACGTTGCGGAAAGAACGCGACGCCATCAAAAGCGTGCGCGTGCCCGTGATGATCGAACAACGCACCCCACAGCGGCGGGAAACACACCAGTTCGTTCGCGGGAACTTCCTGGATCAAGGGGCTCAAGTCGAGCCCGGCGTTCCGGAAGTGCTGGGAGGGGCTCCAGTGCGCGACCGGCTCGAACTCGCCCACTGGATGACAACGCCCGGGCACCCGCTCACGGCTCGCACCGAGGTGAACCGGCTGTGGGAGCAGCTTTTCGGACGCGGACTGGTGGAGAGTGTCGAGGATTTCGGCAGCGCGGGCCAGCGGCCGTCCCATCCCGAGTTGCTCGACTGGCTGGCGGTGCGGTTCTCGACCACACTCGGGTGGAGCCAGAAGAAACTCCTTCGCGAGATCACACTCTCCGCCACGTATCGTCAGGACGCGGCCATCACAGCCACGCTGCTGGAGAAGGACCCAGGCAACCGCCTGCTGGCGCGCGGACCGCGCACAAGACTGAGCGCTGAAATGGTTCGGGACCAGGCGCTCGCCGTCTCCGGGCTGCTCTCGGCGAAAATCGGCGGCCCGCCGGTGATGCCACCGCAACCCGAGGGTATCTGGCGGACGGTCTACAACGGCGGCAAGTGGGTCACCTCGCCCGGCGAGGACAAACACCGGCGGGCCCTTTACACCTTCATCCGTCGCACCAGCGGCTATCCGAGCTTCCTCACCTTCGACGCGCCCAGCCGCGAGGTCTGCGCCGTGCGCCGCATCGTGACGACCACGCCTTTGCAGGCGCTGGTAACTTTGAACGACCCCGTCTACATCGAAGCCGCCTCGGCGCTGGCCGATCAGATGACGGCTGCGGACGCCGCGCTTGAAGGCCAGCTCGCCCGCGGTTACAAACTCGCCACCGGACGTCCCGCCTCGCGCAACGCCATCCCGCCGATGCTCGCGCTCCACGCGCAGGCGCTGGAAAAGTTCACCCTCGATCCGAAGGCTTCCGAGATGTTCGCGGGGCCACCCGCCAAAGCCGCGCTCGCAGTGGTTGCCAATGCCCTGCTAAACCTTGATGCCGTCCTGACCAAATGAACCACACCTCTTCCGACGACTCGCTGACATCAGAATTCCATCATCGCGCGCTGGAATTCCAAACCCGGCGCCATTTCCTTCAGCGTTGCACCACGGAACTCGGCGCCCTTTGGCTGGGTGCGCAAAGCCGGATGTTTTCCGCGGCGGCGGATCCGAACCTTGCCGCGCCACCGCGTGACCCGTCGCATCCGCTGGCTCCGCGTCCACCGCATTTCCCAGCGCGTGCGAAGCGCGTCATCTGGCTGCACATGGCCGGCTCTCCCAGCCAGCTTGAGCTTTTCGAGCACAAGCCGGCGCTGTCGAAGCTGGACGGCCAGGACTGCCCGCAATCGCTGCTGGAGGGAAAGCGGTTTGCGTTTATCCGCGGCACGCCCAAACTGATGGGCGGCGTGCATCCGTTCCATCAGGAAAAGAAGACCGGCATCTGGGTGAGCGACCGTCTGCCGCATCTGGAGCAGGTTTTCGATCGGATGTGCGTCATTCACTCCATGACGACCGATCAGTTCAATCACGCGCCGGCTCAATTGCTGATGCACACGGGCAGCCCGAATTTCGGCGGCGCGTGCGCCGGGGCATGGACCACCTACGGCCTGGGCAGCGAGAGCGAAAACCTGCCGGGATTCATCGTGCTGCTGAGCGGGGGACGCATGGTGGACGCGGGCAAAAGCGTGTGGAACAGCGGCTTTCTGCCCGCTGTGCATCAGGGTGTTCAATGCCGTAGCGCGGGAGAGCCCGTGCTGTATCTGGCGAACCCGCCGGGCATGGACCGCCCACTCCGCGGGGCCGTGGTGAACGCGATCAATGCGCTCAACCGGCAAACGCACGCGCAGGTGGGCGATCCGGAAACGCTGGCACGCATTGCCCAATACGAAATGGCCTTTCGTATGCAAGCCAGCGCCAGCGATGCTTTCGATATCGGGCAGGAACCCCCGGAGGCCCACGCCCATTACGGCACCGAGCCAGGCCGTGAATCCTTCGCCAACAACTGCCTGCTCGCCCGGCGCCTCGTTGAGCGGGGCGTGCGGTTCGTGCAGCTCTTCGACTGGGGATGGGACAGCCACGGCGGCGGCGAATCCGAGGGCCTGAAGGAAGGGTTTGTGCGCAAGTGCCAATCCGTCGATCGCCCCGCCGCCGCGCTCATTCAGGATCTCCAACGCCGCGGTCTGCTGGACGACACGCTGGTCATCTGGGGTGGCGAATTCGGACGCACCCCGATGCGGGAAAACCGGGGCGGCAAACAAAGCGTTTTCGCCGGGCGCGACCACCATCCCGCCGCTTTCACGATGTGGATGGCCGGCGGTGGCATCAAGCCCGGCTTCGAATATGGCCGCACCGACGACATCGGTTACGACATCGTGGAAAACCCGGTTCCCGTGCAAGACTTCCACGCGACGATTCTGCACCAGCTTGGCCTCGACCACATGAAGCTTTCGCACCCCGTTCCCGGAGGCCTTCAGCAACGCCTGACTCCCGTGACAAAGCCGGCGAAAGTGCTCCGCGGGATTTTGAGTTGAACGGTTCAACAGCCGGCAGAGCGAAACGCCGGGTGGGCGACGTCATACGGTGACTGTTTCGCCACCAGGTTTACCGAATGTTTACCAAGAAGGAGGCATTGAAAGAAATCGAGCTCTTTGACAGTCACTACCTGTTGCGCAGCAATCTCAGCGACAAGGAACCGGAATGTTTGTGCGGAAAATCAGAGGCGCATTCAACGCTCCACCTTAAAACGCTTCCAATCTGGCATGTAAGCCGAGAGAAGGCTCTTGAACAGCTTCCCGTGGTTAGGCACTTTCAGGTGTAGCAGTTCATGCAAGATGACGTATTCTTGAAATGTCTCCGGTTCACGCAAGAGGTCTTCGGAGAATGTCATCCATCCTCGCGTCGAACAAGACGCCCACTTGCGCGACATGTGTTGCATCCGCACCTGCGTCGGCTGGACTCGGATGCGTTTCGCCCACACTCGAACCCTTTCCTTGAACGCGTACCTCCGTGCTCGCGAATCGATGCTGTGAACGCTCATGGCTGCTTCTGCCGGAGAATCTGTTCCGTGAGATCAACCATTCGCCTGCCGCTAACAACGCGAAGCAGCGCCTTGTAAATCTCGGCCTTCAACTGCCGCATCTCGTCGGCGGTCGTTTGGTGGTTGGGGAACCGTTTGAACGCCTCAACGATTTCACCCGTGACCATCTCCGGCATCGCAAGGTTCTCACGCCGTAACAGCCAGAACATCGCGAAGCTTCCCGAGTCGAGGCCGGTGCGCCTGCGTTCCTCCTCAAGCGCCCGTCGTTCTTCGGTCAACAGTCTCAAGCGGTCGAGGGCTTGGAGGGTTGACGTTTGCCGGTCAGTGAAGGCCTCGAGAATGGTTTCGGCCCGTTCCGCGATACTCAACAGCACCGGGTCTTGCTCGCCTTCTTGTGCCCCAATTTGAATTAGTACCTTAGCGAGATTGATCACTCTGCCGGCTGAGGGCGGCAAGCCTTCCTGGAGCATTTGCAGTGTGTCGGCGTCAAACTCCACCGGCTTCGTCAGCTTGTCCAGGCCGTGCGCTGTCGCGTTCTTGCGCACGAGCATTTTCGTCTTGTGCGCGATCTCCGCGTAAAAAGTCGTCTTCCGGCCGTAAGCGTTGCGAAGCATCAACTACAGGTCGGCGAGTCGGTTGAAGTCCTCGATGTGGTCGCGCAGCTCCGGAGGAGGAGAAACGATTTCGTAAAGCGTTTCGACCTCCTTGAAAAACTCCACAAATTCCTGCCGTCTCGATTTGTCGAGATACATGCAATAGAGCACCGGCGCGTCGTAGCCGGTGATCAGCTTGTCGGTGACGATGAAAATCTTCGGCAACTGGTCACGCTTCGGGAACAGCTTCCGCGCGGTCTTCTCGGCGGCCTCGTCAAGTTGCCACTTCGCCACAAGCGGACGGTCAACCGCGTCGGTGGCGTTCTGCGTGTAGATGGGCGTGGAATATGTCGGCGGCAGATACTTATCGAGCCCGACTTTGTATTTCGCGCACGCCTCGCGGTCCACCGCCACGAGGAACGCTTTGTATCCGAGCGGTTCGACGAAGTTCTTGAAATGGTCGGCAATGAACGCGGCTACCTTGTCCACTCGGTCGTCGGCTTTGAGGAACGCCTTCAAGTTGGCCGCGCGTTCGAGAATGCGGTTCAACTCGTCAATGTCGGCAATCCCCTCGTCCTTCACGAGCCCGAAGAACTCGTTCTCCAGCAGCTCCTCGGGCAGACGGATTTCGCTTCCAGCCAGCGTGTGCCGGAGCTTCAACGTCGTTTGGTCTTCGATGGATTCGCGAATGGAATACTTATCAAGGTAGCCCTGCGGGTGGTCTTTGCCGAAAACTTTGAAGGTTCCTTTGCCATACGCGGTAAGGTCGCGCGGCGTGCCGCTGAAGCCGATGATCGTCGCGTTCGGCAGCGCGCCCATGAGGAAATCGAGCGATGCGCCTCGTCAATCAGCACAAAGAAATCCGGGCGTTTGCAACTGTTCTTCCAGATGTCCTCGAACTTGTGAATCATGGAGACGATGAGGCCGAGAAAATCCTGGTCGAGAAGTTCCTGAAGCCGCGCCCGCGACTCGGCGTAGGCGATTTTGACCTGGCCGCCCTGCATCTCCCCGACCATCTGTTCAACCCAGCCGGACAACTGCCCTTCCAACTCGTTACGGTCAACGACCAGCATCACGGTCGCGCCCGGGAAGTGCTCCCGGTCCTCCAGGATGAGCCGGGCCGCCGTAATCATCGTGAACGTCTTGCCGGACCTTTGCGTGTGCCAGACGAGGCCGGTCTTTTTCGCCGGGTCGGCGCATCGCCCGACTAACTTGAGCGCCGCGCGCGTGTGATGCTGGCGCAACACCGTTTTCCGCAGCTCGTCGTCCTTGAGGAAAAAGAGAATCCACTCCTTGAGCATTTTCAAGAAGCGGTCGCGAGAAAAAAGCTCTGCACCGCCTCCTTGTAGCTCTCGGACTTCCGCTCCTTCCAACTGAAGATGCCCTTGCGCGAGTAGTTCCAGGTGACGCCGTAAAAGTATTCGATGAGATGTGTCACGTTGAACACCTGCGGCATCGTCACGAGTTCCGGCGTCTCCAACTCGTAACGCCGAAGCTGCTTGACGGCACGCTCCATCGCGTCCGGCAGCTTGGGATTCTTGTTCTCAACGATGGCGACAAGGACACCGTTCACGACGAACATCACGTCCGCCGGGTTCGCCTTGCGATTGCCAGTCTTGAACGTCCATTCGCAGGTGACATGGAACGTGTTCCGGTCAAGCCGCTGATAATCCACCAGACTCACGTTGCGATGACGCCGCTCGCGCTCGTCGAACACCGTCTTGTTGCCGCGCAACCATTCGAGGATCTCGCGGTTGCCCTCGATCGTGCTGGGCACGCTCTCCATCCGCTGGATGATGGACTGCACGTTCTCCGGCGTGACGAGGCCGGGGTTGAGCCGCAGCAACGCCACTTCAAGCTCCCGTAGAAGAACAGCCCGGCTTCGCCGCCGCGCCGGTGAAGCGCCTCGGTGTCGGAAACGACCGTCCATCCCACGCGCTCGGCGTGCTTCACGAGCGGGAATTGGACGGTGCCAGCTTCGTTGGCGAGTTGCGATGACATTGATGATCAGAGTTGGCTGGCGGTGATCATAGGCAAACCTGATTTTCCGCAAATGCCGGATGCAGCAGTTCTCATTATGGTTTTGGTCTGGCCGCCGGAGGCTGAAGTGAGGATGGTTTTGAAGGCAAATGGCCCTGGGGATGAAGGGACGCGATAAGTTTTTGCACTAATTTCCGGCTTCACTTCGCGGTTTAGGTTAGTTCTTTGGCAGATGGACAGAGAACAAGTCATTCAGGGGCAGCGTGTGAGCTCCGAAGATATCGCCATGATTATGAAATGGCTGGCGGAATTTCCCGATTGGGATCGCACGCGTCTTTCCCGTGAG
>CAMAWP010000285.1 GCA_945861765.1 Akkermansia muciniphila
GGGAGATTTGAGAATAGCCCACCCTTTCAAGGGTGGGATTGCGTGGCAAATACCCGAAGTCCCGAAGGGACGATTGAACAATTCTCGGGCGATCCTTTGTCCTGAACAGACAGTAGGAGCTGCCGTAGGCCATTGGGGGGATTCGGCCGTCCCTTCGGGGCTTATGCAATCGCTCATGCGAACACGGCAGTCAACTGCCGGGCTATTCTCGAATCTCCCTCCGGGAGACGAAGGCAGCCAATAGGTCCAAACTCCAGTCAGCCCGGCGGGATGAAAAAAAGGTCTTCATCCGCTGCGGTATTCCATTGAAAACAGCGGGGAACCGTTTGTCTTGTCAGATCAGGCTCCGTGCATACTGTAATGGTGGTGAAGATACTATTTATCGGAGACGTGGTGGGAGAACCAGGGCGCCGGGCTATTACTGAGTTAGTTCCAAAATTGCGCCGGAAGCATGAAATCGATCTCGTCATCGCAAACGGCGAGAATTCCGCGGGTGGCTCGGGCATCACCGTGAGCACGGCCGCTGAAATCTATCAGGGTGGCGTGGACATCATCACCACGGGAGATCATCTGTGGGATCAAAAGGAAGTGACCAGCCTTTTGCAAAGTGACCCGCGCTTTTTACGCCCATTAAATTATCCGCCCAACACCATTGGGAAGGGGAGCACCATTTTTCAGGCCGAGGGCGCTGCTCCGGTCGCTGTCGTGAATGCTCAAGGACGGACGTTTATGCCGGACCTGGAAAACCCATTTTCGTGTTTGCAGGCCGAGGTGAAGCGGCTGCGGGCGATTACCAACATCATCTTTCTGGATTTTCATGCCGAAGCGACATCTGAAAAGATTGCTGTGGCCCGGTTCCTTGACGGGCAGGTGAGCGCGGTGGTGGGAACGCACACGCACGTCCAAACGGCCGACGAACAAATCTTCCCTGGCGGAACAGCGTTCCTTTGCGATGCCGGCTTTACGGGCGCGCATGAAAGTGTGCTGGGCCGCGAAATCGCGCCGGTCATAAAGAGGTTTATGACAAATCAGCCACAGCGTTTTAACGTGGCCACCGAGCGCATTTTCTTACAGGGCGCTCTGATCGAGATCGATTCACACACCGGCCGCGCCCTCGGGATTCAGCGTATTTCAGTTCCGCTGGCTTCTTCTCAAAATTCAACCTCCGGGAGACTTTTTGAAATGACCGCGGAGGAGAGTCAAACTTGATCCACCGAAGATCGAGCAGGATTTAAGATGTCCAAGATAACGAAATCACAATGGGATTTTGGGGAGCTGTTTCCGCCCGAGGCGTTGCGCCAAGTTTTGACGGTCGGCGAATTGACAACATCGGTCAAGAGGCTCCTCGAGCGCGAGATCGGCCAGATTTGGGTCACCGGCGAGATCACCAACTTGCGAATCCAAAGTTCTGGGCATGTCTATTTTTCGTTGAAAGACTCGATCGCTCAACTCAGTTGCGTTTTGTTTCGCGGGGAAGCCCGAACGATCAACCGTGATTTGCTTTCCGACGGTCAGAAAGTCGTCCTTCAAGGAGAGATCACCGTCTATGAAGCCCGGGGCCAGTATCAACTCCGGGTTGTCACGGTCGAGCTTCAAGGTGTCGGAGCTTTGCAAATCGCGTTCGAGAAACTGAAGCAGAAGCTGAATGCGGAGGGGCTTTTTGCCGCCGAACGAAAACGTGCGCTCCCTCGCTATCCGCAGCGGATCGGTGTCGTCACCTCGGTGACTGCTGCTGCTTTGCGCGATGTGATCCATGTCATCGAACGGCGCAACCCGAGCCTGCAAATCGTTTTGGCGAGCTGCCGCGTCCAGGGGATCGGCGCAGCCGAAGAGATCGCTTGCGCTATCCGTTTGTTAAATGAGTGGAGCCAGACCGGGGAGCCCGGCCACCGCATCGACTTAATTCTGCTCACTCGAGGAGGCGGTAGCTTGGAAGACTTGTGGGCTTTCAATGAGGAAGTGGTTGCCCGGGCAATTTTTGAATCGAAGCTCCCTATCATTTCTGCGGTGGGCCACGAGATCGATTTCACCATCAGCGATTTTGTGGCCGACCTTCGGGCAGCCACTCCAAGTGTGGCAGCCGAGTTGATCACGGAAGGAGTGTTCGCGAGCCGGGAGTTCATCGCGGGAGCGACCGCCCACATGCGGAGGTTGGTTCGAGACCGACTGGACACCGACCAAGAGGGACTGAGGCGGTTGCTACACCAATTGCTGCGTTCACACCCGCGCCGCCGCCTCCAGGAGAATGCACAGCGTCTGGACGATCTGGAGAGCAGCCTCTCGCGATGCGCCAGATCTTCTTACCGCAGGCAAGATGCCCTCTGGCAGGCTGTTTCTGCGCGATTGCTGCGCGTCAAGCCTGCTCAAACCTTGATGCGACGCCGTCAATCACTCGAACGAGCGGTGTCAAGATTTGGCGAACACGTTCGTTTGCATTTGAAGGGTTTGGGAACTCGTTTGGCTGCCGTCGAGAGCCGTTTGCGATTACTTTCCCCGAACAATGTTCTGGAACGGGGTTACTCCATCACGACTGATGAGATCACAGGCCGGGTCGTTCGGTCCGCCGCCGAAGTTCAGCCGGGCCAAAGCTTGAAAACCCGCCTGAAATCCGGAGAGATCCGGAGTGTGGCGTCGAGATGAACCGCTGGCTGGCGTGGCCCTCTCCCCATCATAAATGAAGGTGCTTCCACAGAACGTCGGGAGCCAGACGCAAGTTGACATAGAACGGTCCAAAATCGCCATACCGGGCGCTTACTTCATCGAATCGCATCTCATAAACGATTTCTTTCAAGGCGTCCGGCTGATGAGCCATTAGCGTGACGCCCCATTCCCAGTCGTCCAGCCCCGTTGATCCCGTGATAAGCTGCGATATTCGGCCGGCATACTTCCTTCCGACCCTCGCATGGCCAGCCATCAATTGCTTGCGGGTTGCGAAATCAAGGGTGTACCAATTGTCCGAGCCGTTACGTCGTTTGCTCATCGGATAGAATCCCATGACTTCCCAATCGGGCAACTCCGGATAAAGGCGGTAATGCTGGTATTGGGCGTGTTTCTCGCGCAGCTCCGCAAGGCGTTTGTTGAACTCGTCGCTACCTAAAACCAGTTTCTCGTGCTGGATGAGCATGGTTTGGTGATCGTCATCGGTGGTCACGTAATCGGGCAGTTCTGTGATGCTGAAGAAACTGTAAACGCGCTGCAAGGTGCCGGCGGGAAAGCACGCCTCGAGATCCTGGTGCATCTGGCCGATCAAACCCATCTCCGAAGCCATTAACATAAAAGCCAAGTCAGCCTTTCCACCGATGTTGGTAAAGCTGGTCAGCCTTGGATGCGAAGGAGAGGAGCTCGATGAGCAGAGCGTGAGGAGTTTGGAAAGCGCTTGATCCGAGCGGCCCGGAGGCAGTTGTTCCCACCGAACCCGGTCGATTCGATAAAAGAGATGCATCACGTAGATGCCTTTGGTCAATTTCACTACTGGAAGTGTCATAGATAAGATTTGAGCTTAAGATTGGATTTGAAACGGCTATTCCACCACCAAGACTTGCTCCAGTAGTTGAGGCAACTGAACAAGAAGGGCGTCTTCGGCGGCTACCAGCGTCGCTCCTGCCTCGCGGGCCGCAGTCAGCATTTTCTCGCTGCCGTGCGCCGTGAAAGCCAGGACGGGGATATGTTGGGTACCGGGATTGTCCCTGAGCTCCTTGATCGCTTGGCAAAGGTTGGCTTCTTGACGGGCCAAATCCGCGACAACTAGGAGCGGCTTTTCCTGGAGAGCTTGGCTGGTCAACGTCCGAGCGTCGCTGATGACTTGCACTCGATATCCCAAATCCTGGAGCCGGTTCACCAACTGGCTGCCAGGAAGCAGGTTCTCATAAACAAACAGCGCAAGCGGTTTCGTCATGCGAGAAGATTGGGATAGGAGAATCTAAAATGCAAAAGCTTTCGGCCTCCGAATCGGACGTCGGCGCGCGTAGCGGTCCCTGCACTGCAATGGGTGCAATTGCTCGCAGGCCGCGAAAATTCCAGGAGCGCGGTCGTCTCGCCCGCGAGTTTTGATCTATTGAGCCGTGCCACGAATAAGCTGCTGAACACGCGGGCGAGACGACCGCGCTCCTTTGGTGGCGGCTGCGCCGTGCTGGGAGAACAAGGCAGTCTAAAGTCGTTCGAACCGCAAAACTTATTGCAGAGCGAGCGCTGCGTGAATAGTGTTGCATGTGTACACAAGTATTAGTTCAGGCCTCCAACCGGATACTTGCGTGGAGCGAGGTCTGGAGCGCGGATTGTGAAAAACCCCTGAAAGAAAGTGTAATGCCATGCTCAAAATAACTGGACGAGGTTCAATTACCACTTGTGATGGAATGACGAGGCGCGACTTTCTCGAGGTCGGCAGCCTCGGGGCGATTGGCCTGACGCTATCGAAGTTCTCAGCCCTTCAAGCGATGGGCGCTGTTTCCAAGGGCAAAGACGAACGCGCCGCGATCATGATTTTTAATCTGGGTGCTCCGAGCCAGTTGGATACTTGGGATATGAAACCGGACGCGCCGAGAGAAATTCGTGGCCCGTTCAACCCCATTAGGACCAATAGTCCCGACATTCAAATATCGGAGATTTTTCCGCTGCACGCCAAACATGCGGACAAGTTCTCGCTCGTTCGCACCTGCTACCACACAGCGGCTGCTGTCCACGATACGGGACATCAAATGATGCAAACGGGACGGCTCTTCACGGGTGGGGTGAACACGCCGCACGCCGGTTGCGCCTTGACGTATATGCAAGGCCGACGAAGCGATCTGCCGGCACATGTGATTCTTCCCGAACCGATGGGTGCCACAGGTGGCAATATGCCGCACGGCCAGGACGCTGGATTTCTCGGCAAGGCTTATGACCCGTTTGTGTTAATGGCCGATCCATCGAAGAGTGATTTTAAAGTTCCCGACCTCCTGCCGCCCAGCGAAATTGGGGAGGCTCGACTTCAGCGTCGTCGCGACTTGCGAAATATTGTCGATGACACCGTGAAGAATTTCGAAGCGAGTGAGATGGCGAAACTGATGGATAGCAACTTCGCGTCGGCCTACCGGCTGATGACGAGCGACAAGGCGCGCGCGGCATTCGATTTAAGCAAGGAGCCCCAGAAGGTGCGTGAACGCTACGGCATGACCCGCTTTGGCCAGTGTTGTTTGCTCGCACGTCGGCTGGTCGAGGCGGGAGTTCGATTTATCACCATCAACACGTTCATCACTGTGTTCGACGAGATTACGTGGGACATCCACGGCTCAAAGCCGTTCACGTCGATCGCCGGTATGAAGGACATTGTGGCGCCGATGTACGATCAGGGGTATAGCGCGTTGTTGGAGGACCTATCGCAACGCGGCATGCTCGACAACACCCTGGTCTGTAACCTGGCCGAGTTTGGCCGCACACCTAAAATCAATCCGGCGGGCGGGCGCGATCATTGGCCTCAATGCTGGACGGTTTACTTTGCGGGAGGTGGCGTGAAGGGCGGCCGGGTCGTAGGCAAGAGCGATGAGATCGGAGCCTATCCCGTCGAAAGGCCCGTGAAGCCGTCTGAAGTTCTGGCGACAATTTACCATAGTCTTGGCCTCGACCTGGAGACGCATTTGCCGGGGCCGAACTCGCGGCCTTTCCCTCTCGTGGACTTCGGAACACATCCCATCCGGGAATTGTTTTGAGAACAGGCCATGAACCTGGAACAAGCCAATGGCCGAACATCGAGGGTCGAACCAGCCACGTCGTATCTCAATCTCAACTCGATGGTGGATGTTCAATGTTCTCACCTAATCTCAATCGCTGCGACTTGATCTGATCATGAGAATAACCGGGCAGATTTTAATATATTGTCTTTGTCAGTGCTTTAGCGCCCTTGTCGCCGTTTCTCTCCAGGCCGAGGATTCGCTGATGGCTTTGCCGAAATCCTTCAAGCTCACCGGACCCGCTTCCTATCAGCAACTTTTGTTAGAGCGTGTTATCGACGGCCATTCTGCCGGCCAGGTCGCCGTCGGCATTTCCTGGGAATCCAGCGACACCAATGTTGTAAAGATCGAGGATGGGGTCGCGCGGCCAGTCAAAAATGGGTCAGCAAGAATCAGTGGCAAAACCGCTGACAAAATGGCGGAGTGCGATGTCACAGTCGTCGAAATGGAAAAGCCCACTGAATGGAGTTTCCGAAACAACGTTCAGCCGATCCTGGCAAAATTCGGGTGCAGCTCAGGCGCTTGCCACGGGGCTGCGGCAGGACAAAACGGATTAAAACTCTCCCTCCGCGGTTACGACAATCAAGGAGACTATATTGCACTCACACGCCAGGCCCTGGGTCGGCGCATTGTTCTCAGCGATCCCGGGCGCAGCCTGATGCTACTGAAGCCAACCGGTGCCGTGCCTCACAAAGGCAGCAAGAAATTCGAGACCGACTCTCTTGAGTATCGCGTGCTCTCCGATTGGATAGCTGCTGGAGCTCCCGGTCCCAAGCAGGACGAGTCGCGTATCGTGCGAATCGAAATATTGCCGGACCACGTCATTCTCAAACCCGGTGCGATCCACCAGATGATCGTCCGCGCCCATTTTACCGACGGCCATACCGAAGATGTCACACGGTGGGTGAAATATACCGACTCGAATTCCTCGGTCACGCAAGTGGATGAAGCAGGCAAGCTCAAGGTGCTTGGCTATGGCGAAGGAGCAGTTACAGCGTGGTATCTGAGCCGGATCGCGATTGCGACAGTGAGCGTCCCCTATGCAAATAGGATTGCGCCCGAGATCTTCACGCGAGCCAAACGCCGAAATTTTATCGATGAGTTAGTCTTGGAAAAGATGCAGAACTTGAATCTTCCGCCTTCGCGGCCCTCTGGGGATTCGGAATTTCTCCGTCGAGTTTTCCTGGACACGATTGGCGTTCTACCGACCGTTGAGGAGGCTCGGGAGTTTCTAAACGGAAAGGCTTCCGACAAGAGAGACCGGCTGATCGAATCGCTCTTGAAGCGCGCTGAATTTGTCGATTACTGGACTTACAAATGGTCGGACTTGCTCCTTGTTAACAGCGATAAGCTGAGGCCTTCGGCCATGTGGGCTTACTATAATTGGATCCGGAATAACGTCGCTGCCAACACACCTTGGGATCAATTTGCCCGCAAGTTAATGACCGCGAAGGGTAGCACTTTGGAAAACGGTGCCGCCAACTTCTATGTCCTCCACGACGATCCGCCGAACATGGCAGAAACGACCTCGCAGGCATTCCTCGGCATGTCGATCAATTGCGCGAAGTGCCACAACCATCCGATGGAGAAATGGACAAACGACGAGTACTATGGCATGGCCAATTTGTTTGCTCGCGTCCGCGCAAAAAACGGTCCCGGCGACGGCGAGCGCGTTGTGTTCGTCGCGACCAGTGGAGATATCAGCCAGCCGCTCACGGGGCGCCCGCAAGTTCCACGGCCATTGGATGGCAAGGCAGTTCCAATCGATGCGGCGGAGGATCGACGCGAGCACGTCGCTGATTGGTTGACATCGAGTGAAAATCCCTACTTCGGGCGAGCCATCGCCAATCGTGTCTGGGCTAACTTTTTCGAAATCGGTTTGGTTGAGAAAGTGGATGACCTGCGCGTCACCAACCCGGCCAGCAACGAAAAACTGCTCTCCGCAGCCGCGAACTATTTAGCCGAGCAGCACTTTGATTTGAAAGCCCTCATGCGAGCGATTCTTCAATCGGAGACTTACCAACGCTCCAGTCAGCCCCTTCCTGAGAATTCAGCCGATACTCGTTTTTATTCGCATTACTACCCGCGTCGGCTGATGGCCGAGGTGATGCTCGATGGCTTCTCGCAGGTGACCGGCTCGCCAACAAAATTTCCCGGCTATCCGGAAAATTGGAGAGCCCTGCAATTGCCCGACTCGAATGTGAACTCCTATTTTCTGAAATCGTTTGGACGCCCCGAGCGTGTCAAGACCTGCGAGTGCGAACGCGCCGAGGAGCCAAGCATGGCTCAGGTTCTCCACATCGCCAATGGCGACACAGTTAACAAGAAACTTGAAGCCAAGGGCAATGTGATCGAGAGGCTGCTCCGTGATAAGACTTCCTCCGAAAAAATTGTCGAAGAGGCGTACCTGAGCGCCTTATCACGCTATCCAACAGACGCCGAGCGCGAGAAAATACTGAAGATATTGAACACCTCGGATGTTGCCGACCGGAGACAATCGATCGAGGATGTCTATTGGGCTATTTTGAGCAGCAAGGAATTTCTCTTCAATCATTGAGCTGCCGCCGCCTGGCTCTGTATTGGAATTGATTCGAGCGCAGCGGGAACTGGGAAAACGCGAACTCCACGGCAAGTTGAGCTTTCGCACCGAGCGTTTCCCATTTCGCATTGATACGAGAATGCCGTTGAGCGGTGCTTCTTCGGAAGGTTCGGTTCGCGACGGGCGGACGATGCAGGACGCCTCTCAAAATGCGATCCAGTGTCAAAAGGGTGGGACACCTCGCCCTCTCGCTTTCTGCCTTCGGCCTTTGAAACCAGCGGAGGGCACCGACGGCGGCTTGAAGGCGGAGCACGGTCCGTCAAGCTGCGCCGGCGGTTCTTCCGTCGGAGGAAAGAATCGCGTCCAGTCCTGTCCGGGCTGGAAGACTCACTCCGGAGGGGTGCCTGGACCTTGGACATTTTCCGGCCGTGCGCTGTTTTAACGGATGAGGCTTCCGACTGATATCTCCCGGATGGGAGATTCGAGAATAGCCCACACCTATCTCCCGGAGGGAGATTCGAGAATAGCCCACCCTTTCAAGGGTGGGATTAGGTAGCAAATACCCAAAGTCCCGAAGGGACGGTTGAACTCTTCCCGGGCGATCCTTTGTCCTGAACAGACAGTTGGAGCTGACGTAGGACATTGGGGGATTCGTCCGTCCCTTCGGGACTTATGCAATCGCTAATGCGAACCCGGCAGTCAACTGCCGGGCTATTCTCGAATCTCCCTCCGGGAGACGAAGGCAGCCAACAGGTCCAAACTCCAGTCAGCTCGACGGGATGAAAAAAAGGTCTTCATCCGCTGTGGACCTATTCCATTGAAAACAGAGGGGAACCGACGGAGGAATCAAGTAATCTTGTAGATCCAAAGATTGTACAAGAAATAGGGTGTGGAGTAGAGTAGGCAGGAGAAGACGGATTGAGAGGCCCGCAGGCCAATGACCGTCGTTCTCCTGCCCCTCATCAAACCGTGCAGGCGGTTTTCCCGCACACGGCTTTCCGAGGGTCATTCGGCGGACTGCTTGCGCCGTCCGGTATAGCCTCCGTCCCAGCTCCCGAACTTTGGTTGGGGTTACTATCCGGTCTCCCGGCCATCCCCGT
>CAMAWP010000286.1 GCA_945861765.1 Akkermansia muciniphila
GCTTGGATTCGGGGCAATCATAACGGCGGGGCAATTCCGTTGCGCCATTATTTGTCGGCTCCTCGAGTGATCAACGACACGTATGGATTGTTCTTTTACGATCCCGACGGCGGCTACGTCAGCGCGTTCAAGAAAGATTACGGATACGAATTTTACGGCTGGCGCGATGGAGTGATGGTTGTGAAAAGCGGGGATGGCACGTTATGGTCCGCGTTAAGTGGAGTGGCGATGGACGGCCCCAAGAAAGGGCAACGACTCGAGCGCCTTCCCAGTTTTCCGACCGAATGGGGGTATTGGTTGATGCTGCATCCGGAATCAACTGCCTACAACCTGTTCGATGGCAAAAAATATCGGATCGCAGAGCTTCCCACCAAGCTTAGTCTGGAGGCCAAACAATCGATGGGCTCTGTTGATCCACGGTCGAAGCCATTCGCTAGCGTGCTCGGCCTTGAGATGGGACAAAAAACCAAAGCTTACCCGCTGGACGACTCAGTGGAACGGGCATGCTACACGGATCAAGTGGACGGCCTCTCGGTGGCTGTGTTTTGGTACAAGCCGACGCAGAGTGCCATTGCCTTCAATAGCTCATTGAACGGACGAAACCTGACCTTTTACGCGGACACTGTTTCTCCCGAGACAGCCCCTTTCAAAGACAAAGAAACGGGCAGCCGTTGGACTTTGGCGGGACGCGCCGTGGATGGCCCGTTAAAGGGGCAAGAACTTGAGTGGGTCCGGAGCGTTCAATGCCGTTGGTACGCTTGGGTGGCAACCTATCCCCAAACCGATTTGTTTCGATCCGCAGGCGTCGCGAAAAACTAGCGCAAGACCCTCTTGTCACCTTCACGCCGTGTGACTCCCTCGCGGTCCAGCCGCTCGAGCAACGGCACAACGATGCGGCGGCTGGCTCCGACTGCTTGGCGAAGCTCACTCACGGTGCCACTTCCTCGGCTCCGCAGGAATTGTTTGATCATTTCAGTCGCGCGGCCAAAGGCGTCGGCGAGCAGAACGACTTCCTCCCCTATTTCGGTCGCTTCGCCTGTTTCCAACAGAAAACGCAACGCCTGCTGACTCATTGTATCGGAGGCTAATTCCTTCCTCGAAGGCGGCTCGTATGGCTTGGCCGACAAGGCGGCGCGAAGCTTTGTCCCTGCGGCTTGGAGATTCGGCGGCAAGGCGGGTCGATGGGATTTTCTGCGGATTGCAGTGGCCGCTTGGACAAATTCACTCTGGCACAGATCGGCAAGCAGGGCATCAAACAATTCAGGGGCGGGGAGCGAGGGTTCGGCAACTCGCCGCAGTTCGCTCAACGAAAGCCCCAGATGTTGGGGACGGATCAAGTGCTCGGCGTTAATGGCATCTCCAGCGCGCTTTCGCAAGCGTTGCCACCAGGCTGCGTCCGCAACCCAATCACCAGCAAGCACCGCCTGGCCGCTCGCGATGAGATGGGAGATGGCTTCAGCAATTTCTGACGCGCTGAATCGGGATTTCATCAACAGGCCCGAGCGGCGGATCGCGCCATCCCGTGCCGCCTGAGATCTGACGAAAGTTGAAGCCTGGTCTGGCAATGCCGCCCGCTGCTCTAGAAAAGTTCGGTAAGCCGTCCTTCGGAAATGTTTCCGAGTGCCGTCTGGATCCAAGATGATGCCGCCCGCGAGGGTCCATTGTTCAGACCAATCCCGGATAATGAAATGGTCGCCGGCAAATGCGAACACGGGCGATTCGCTGCGCAATTGAGCAAGTGCCCGCTGTCCCGGCGTCAGCGGTTCGCGGTCAATCAAGGCAACGCGCGCCGTAAAGTTGCCGCTTCCGTGATGAACGCGGACCAGCGCGCCATCCTTGAGGGGCCGCGCCGCGCCGCCCTTCGTCTCCTGGAGACGGGCCGATTTTTCCAAACGAATATCCAATGTGTCGGACGGACCGCCCAGTTCGGGCAATGTCACGACATCACCGCGGCGAATTCCGTCAGTGCTTTGGTCGGAGTGCCCAGTCATGTCCGGCATGTTGAGCGCGGTCCGCGTTCCAGGCAGGCTCGATTCCACATCGCGGTTATGAGATTGCAGCGAGCGTATCCGGCTCGCTTTGTCGGATGGCTGGACTCCGACGTTCTGCCCTCGGCGCAAGAGGCCACCGCTCAGCGTGCCCGTAATGACAGTGCCGATACCGCGCAAGATGAAGACCCGGTCCACGGGCAATCGCGGCTTGCCAATGTCTCGAGGTGCCGGGGTCATTTCCAGGACTCTAGCGAGTGCTGCCTTGAGTTCCGCGAGGCCACTGCCGCTAACAACCGATGTCGGAATAATGGGCGCTTCAGCGAAAGGACTATCGCGGAGTTTTTCTCGAACCTGGTTCATGGCCTCGGAGCGTTCCTCCTCCGATTCGATCAGGTCGATCTTGGTTAACGCCACAACAGCGCGAGAGATTCCGAGGTAGGTCAGGATTTGCAGATGCTCTTCGGTCTGCGGCATCCAGCCGTCGTCCGCCGCCACAATGAACAGTGCCAAGTCAATGGAACCGACGCCGGCAACCATGTTTTTCACGAAGTCTTCGTGGCCGGGAACGTCCACGATCCCTAAATGAAAAGTCCTCGATGCGTCGTTCGGCGAAGAGAGTTCCAGATGCGCAAACCCAAGATCGATGGTGATCCCTCGGGCTTTTTCTTCGGGCAGACGATCGGGATCGGTGCCGGTCAGGGCCTTGACAATGGCGCTCTTGCCATGGTCCACATGCCCTGCGGTGGCGAGAATAAAATGTTGGATCATCACGGGAAATTAAAACCGCATTATTTCATCTTCAGTTACGTCGGACCGAAACACGCCTGGATGGCGCGAACAACGTCGGGATCTTGTCTCGGGAAAATCGTTCGCAGGTCGAGCGTGAAGCGGCCTCCGGAAATGTACCCGATGACAGGAGGCGCACCGGAACGAAGACGCGCGGCACATGCTGACAGTGCCATGCCTTCCGGAATGATCTCAACCGTGATTGACGGAATGAGCGAACGCGGCAAGGTTCCGCCTCCGATCTGAGCCTTGCTCTCGCCGATGCGCGCTTTGAGTGGTAACCCGCCTAGCGCAGCGATGATTCTCTCTGCTCGGGTACGCAGTTCACTCGGGGAAATGCGCATCATTGCCAGGACGGGAATCGAATTCTCAGCCTCGCCATTTAGATAGAGGTCAACCGTGGTTTGCAGCGTGGAAAGGATCAGCTTGTCGCAACGCAAAGCACGGAAGAACGGCTCGCGCTTGAGTGCTTCGACGAGCTTCGCCTCCCCCGCGATGATCCCTGCTTGAGGGCCGCCAAGAAGCTTGTCGCCACTAAAACAAACCAGATCCACACCGCGCTTTAAGACCTCGGCGGGTGTTGGTTCGTGCTCAACACCGGGATTTGTTTCGGTGCCGACCATCGCTCCGCTGCCCAGATCTTCAACAAACGGAATCCGCCTTTGCTTCGCGAGCGCGCTCAATTCCTCGGTCACTGGAGATTCGACAAAGCCATCCATGAAAAAATTGCTTCGGTGGACCTTTAGCATCATTCCCGTCTGAGGATTAATGGCTTGCTCATAGTCTTGCACGGAGGTGTTGTTGGTCGTTCCCACCTCTCGCAAGCGCGCGCCACTGGCTTCGAGGATTTCCGGAATCCTGAACCCGCCACCGATCTGGACGAGCTCTCCCCGCGAGATAATCACCTCGGGTTTCTCCCCTGAAGTGAAATGGCGCAGGATCAGCACCAATGCCGCCGCGCAGTTGTTGACCACAGTGGCGGCCTCAGCGCCGCAGAGCAACGCCAGGTTATGCTCCAGATAACTCGCGCGGCTGCCGCGCTCGCCGCTGACGATGTCGTATTCGAGATTGTTGTAATTGGCGGCGATCATCGCGAGAGTTTCGATCGCCTCGGAACCAAGCGGCGAACGTCCGAGGTTCGTGTGAATCAAAATGCCTGTCCCATTGATGACTGGCTGAATTCGAGTCAGACGAAGGTGATCGACCGCGGCACGGATGCGCTTAACCACGCCGTCGAATTCCGGCACGGCTTCCTCGGTTCGGAGAGCAGCCAACTCGCGGCGAATCGTTGCGACAACGGTTGGCCTGGGCAAGCCAAGGGTGCCGAGCGCCTGGAGAATCTTTTCCACCGCTGGAATCGACCGAAGTGAAGGAGAGGTGCTTGTTTTACTCACGTTTCAAAAATGCCTGATGCCATATTAGACTACATCTTCAACCATCACACGCGAACACACCTACCAAAGGGCGTTGCTCCCGACAATCATTACAAGCTGCAGGGCTGATGGCGCTGAGCAGGGAAACGAGGGAGGCAATGTCTGAGGCTCTTAAGAAGTTGCTTTGACCTGAATGCTCGGTTTGGCTGAGCGAACGATGCGTCCGATCAGGGCCGCGACGGGTGTGCGATGCCGTTTCAAGATGTGGAGCACTCGATCCAATTTCTTCGGAGGAACGCAAAGCAATAAGCCGCCGCTCGTCTGAGCATCCGTGACCAAGGCTTTGGCCGCGTCGGTCACGCCGTCCCATTCCACGAATTGATTGGCAAAGGCAAGATTGTCGCGGCTGCCCCCGGGAACGCAGTTTTTGGCAATGAGGCTGAGCACCTCCTGGCTCAAGATGGGAAGGCGACTGGAGTCGATCACCGCTCCGACGCCACTGGCACGGCACATGGAAACGAGGTGACCGAGAAGCCCGAACCCCGTTACATCCACTGCCGCTCGAACCAAACCTTCTTCCGCGAGATCGGGGCCGGCCGTGTTGAGTTGAACCATCATCTTGATGGCTTTCTTTTCGAGCCCGGGGCTGGACAAACCACGTTTGATCGCCGTTGTGGCGATGCCAATCCCGAGCGGCTTTGTCAGCACGAGCAAATCTCCGGGCCGGGCTGCGGCGTTGGTGAGCATGTGGCGCGGGGAGACCAAACCGGTGACAGACAGTCCGAATATTGGTTCTGGGTTGCGAATGGTGTGGCCGCCCATCAGCACACACTTCGCTTCTTTCACTTTGCTCGCTCCGCCCCGAAGAATCGCGTTAATGACGGTCGGCGGCACCAAATCCGTGGGGATGCCCATCAAGTTGAGCGCGGTCAATGGACGGCCGCCCATGGCATAGACATCCGAAAGGGCATTTGCTGCCGCGATCTGTCCATAAACAAAAGGATCGTCCACGATGGGCGTGAAAAAATCCACCGTCTGGACGAGCGCGCGGTCACGGTCGATGCGATAAACGCCTGCGTCATCCGCAGTCGCAGCTCCGACGAGCAGGTTGGGATCTCGAATGAAAGGAAGCCGACGCAAAACTTGCGCCAGAGCCTGTTGGCTTAGCTTCGACGCTCAGCCAGCGCAGGAGGAGAGTGAAGTCAGCTTGAGAATTTGCTCGCGAGACATGGGCAACACCTCCCTTCGGAGATCCTAGACCTCAAAACCGAGATTGCAGATCTCGGATTTCGGGAATGGCGCAGAACGTAAGAATCGGGCTCTGGCAACAATCGAAACAGAACGAGTGATGATGTGTTTGACCCCATGTTCAATAACTATTTGCCGCGACTTTACTATTGATTGCTACTGCTTGGAATCAGATTTTCTTCACTTTTCTTAGCGGGGAGAAGCGCGTGGTGATCGTGGCCAGAGGTTTCGAAGGCGCTGATCGCGATTGCGAGCGCCAACCCTGAAAGGAGAGATACCGACAGTTTAACCCTATCGTGCGAGTGGAATTGAAGCTCAGGTAGCAGATCGCTCGCAGCAATGCATAGGAATGTGCCTGCGGCAAAAGCCAGGGCGCACCCGAGGAAACGATCCGCCCCCCCGGCAGATTGGTTGAATCCAAGAGTGAACAAAAGCACGCCAACCGGAATTGCCAATGCGAACAAGCCATTGATCAAGTGCCGCGATAGCCTGGACCGGCGGCCCGCAGCCATCAGCGTGCCAATGGCCATTGCATCGAAAGGCTTGTGGAGGATGATCACCAGAAAAGTCCCAAATCCTCCGGAATGCTCATCGGCCCGGACGCTTGCGGCCAGCGCAATGCCATCGATGATGGTATGGAGCGTTAAGCCGAGCGCCGCGCCGCCCCATGTCAAGTTGCGCGCAGACCGTTCAGCCAAGGTTACTTCATGGCCTGGGTCGGCATCCGTTTGGACGGTTGAATGATCGTGGCCGTGGCTATGACCGTGGTGAGCATGCGAATGGGTGGAGTGCGCATGTTCCTCGGCTCCGTGCTCCTCGCCGGGCACATCGTGATGGTGGAACTGAAAAAACCGTTGAATAAAAAACATCAGCAGAAATCCACCGAGCAACCACCAAGCGGCGAGGTCAATCGATTTCAACAACGTCCATGAGTGTGGTAAGAGATGCAGCAGGCCTACACCCAACATCAAGCCCGCCACAAAGCTCGTTGCGACTTGCATCCTCGTGTGGGTAAGGCGGAGGAGCAGTGGAATCCAACCGCCAGCCAGCGAAGCGAGCAGAATCAATCCGCAATAGGCGATGATAAGCATGGGCTAGTCGTCTTGTTAGTCGAAATGTCAACGCGGAGAATAAACAGTCTGAGGCGATTGTCATCTTTCTTCTGATATGATATAGCCTCGCGCATGGCAATCAGCCAGCGGTTTCGCAAAAACCCAAAGCCGCGTTATGCCGACGCGCCGCAACCCTCGATTGGGAGTTCTTTTCAATTATGTTAAAAATGAGTTCACCTACCAAGATCGCTATTGTTACTGGAGCCGGCTCTGGCATTGGCCAGCACACGGCACATGCTCTGTTGCAAGAAGGCTATTCAGTTGTTCTCGCGGGTCGTCGCCCAGGGAACCTTGAAACTACTGCGGCGAAGGCCGGCGCGGCTCAATCGCGAATGTTGGTTGTACCAACCGACGTAACGAATCCCGCCAGCGTTCACGCTTTGTTCGCGAGGACCATGGAAACTTTTGGACGACTGGATTTGCTCTTCAATAATGCAGGCCTCAACGTGCCGCCCGTGCCGCTCGAAGAGCTTACTTTCGAGCAATGGAAGTCTGTCATCGATACCAACCTGACGGGCGCGTTTCTCTGCACGCAAGAAGCGTTCAAAATCATGAAGCAACAGATGCCAAAGGGCGGGCGCATCATCAATAATGGCTCGATCTCAGCGCACGTGCCCCGGCCTAATTCCGCGCCTTACACAGCCACCAAACACGCGATGACCGGCCTGACCAAGTCCACCGCGCTGGATGGCCGCAAATACGATATTGCCTGCGGACAAATCGACATTGGGAATGCGGCGACCGACCTGACTGATAAAATGAAAAAAGGGGTTCTGCAGGCGGATGGGTCTATCGCCGCTGAACCGACAATGGATCCAGACCACGTGGCGCGGGCTGTGGTTTACATGGCAAGCCTTCCGCTGGATGTGAACGTGCCTTTTTTGACCGTCATGGCCACCAAGATGCCTTATGGCGGACGAGGCTAACGGATTCTAAAAGCTACGCCGGCGTTGCGGTTGGGGTCTGGCTTCTCTGCCAACGGTAAGAAACGAAGGAGTCAAGATCGCGCCCGGATTTTGACTTAGACCGCGACACAAATGAGGAGCGGTGCCGCAAGGATCTTTAACGAATGAGCAACGAAGTCCTTGGGCAAAAGGTCAAGAGAAGTTGCTGCCTTTACTGATTACAAAACCCGCTCGCTTGACACTCAATGAAAGCCCTCTTCGCAGATACTCCTGATTGCCAGAAGATGAAGGCCGATCTTGAAACTTCCCGGCTCCGCGATCGGAAGAAAGATCTTCCGGCCTAGGCACGAGGCTGTCGGCCGGATCGGCTAAACTCCAATAACGCGCTTACTTCTTCTTGGCTGCTGGCTTTGCGGCTGGCTTTGCAGCTGCTGCCGCAGGCTTCTTTGTGGCCGTTGTTTTGGCCTGTTTCTGGGTTGCTTGCTTTTGCGTCGCCTTCGGGGATTTATCGCCCATAATATTTATCTTTTGTCTGTGGTTTACCCACCTGCAGTCTCGTTCATCGAGACCCGGTGAGGTCAGCAGCGTAGATTGAATCGCAGCTCTTGTCACGACAGAAGCATAAACTTTTTTCAGAACAGGGTTCAGCAGTTCAATCTACTGGGCACTTGGTGGTGGTGGTGGTGGAGCCTTCCCGGTCATCTTCAACAGGCGGGCAGCATTGTCGTAAAGGATCTTTCGGAGCGCCTTCGGATAGGGAGCCAATCTGCGGACGGCCGCTAGGATTTGCGCGCCCTGGCAGCCGGGCCCCCTGCCGATGCGATCATTGCAATCACTGCCGAAGAGCAATTGGTTTTGATGACGCCCCAAAAAACCACGCGCGTGCTCCTCGTCGCGCAACATCGAGTTCAACCCCGAGCCCGCTGACAAGTCTCCATACATGTTCGGATAGTCTGACAATAACCGGTCGGTGATTCCTCCCGCCGTTACCGGAGTGACTGGATACAGCACTTTTTGATCGTGGTTCCGGTCGATATTTCCCCACCACGTTTGGGCGTGGCCGATGAAGTTAACCTTTGGAAACTTCTTGAGGATTTTGTGAAACCGCTCAATGCCCATGTTGTAGGTGTCGTGCTGAAAGTGCATCAACACCGGCACGCCGTAATCTTGAGCCAACCCAGCCACGATCTCGATGAACTCGGAATCACAATCGAGGCTGAACTTCTGCTCCGCGATGATCACGGCACCCAGCTTCAGGTATTTTTCAATCTCCGTGCGCGCGGTCGGCAGGTCGGATACTTCGTTCGCCCCAAAAACAAATTCCTTCGGATATTGCCGCGCCAGTTCCATGACCGATTGGTTGCCGCCGCATTGCGCAGCCAGGCCGTTGGACTTGCCCAGGTGCGTCGATGGCCGTTCCACGGGGGAGCCAGCCGGCAGTAATATGGTCTTGCTGACACCCATTGCGCGCTGATGGGCTATGAACTGTTCGTCGGTGCGTCCGCTGTAATTGGTGTGTTGATGAATATCGATGATCGGTTCGGCCGCAGCGGTGCCGGACTCGGCGGCGGGCAATTTAGGTGTCAAGATCAGCAAGGCGGATGCGGCCAGGAAATCCCGCCGCGATAATTGTGGGTGAGGAGTCATAAGTAGATTTGCAGTTGAGTGATGGCCGATCTTGGGAAGAGATTTCGAGTTATTCAAATCCTAAATTCCCGCTCCGATCTGAAACTGGTTAAAAAAGCTTGCGCTCACCACTCATGATGGTTTGGTGAGTGGCATGATTTCATCGCTCAGGTGTTTCACTCTCCAGTTACTGAACTCCCAGGTTAACTTGCTTAAACTCGCCAACTTTCTTGTTGTGCCACCTGCCCCAGCGGAGCGGAGGCCGGATCG
>CAMAWP010000287.1 GCA_945861765.1 Akkermansia muciniphila
TGCTCGAATCTTCCCACGCCAAAGCGGTGAATCGCTCCGCTCTTCCCCGCAGTCCAAGACGCTGCCGCGACGAAGCCCGCTCAGTCCGATTCGTGGCCCGCGCACAGTCAGTTGACGTTTTCAAGTTCACCATAAATCGTTGGAACCACTGCCAGGTTTTGGACTGCGGCGACGAAGTCTGCGGAGTCGCCGCGTTGGATTTTAGCCCGAGGCGGGTTGTTTGGACTGAGGTGCTCGAATCTTCCCACGCCAAAGCGGTGAATCGCTCCGCTCTTCCCCGCAGTCCAAGACGCTGCCGCGACGAAGCCCGCTCAGTCCGATTCGTGGCCCGCGCACAGTTCTCATTAGGGCAATTTCGCTCAGATTTCCCTTATATTTCGTGGCTTTGCAGTCTGTTCTTTGAGCCCGCTTGTGTCTGAAACCGGACCACGCCACTCAAGATCCCTAGGTTTTTCGACTCGCAACCATTCCAGATACCCTCGTTCGCAGTCATCGCAATTGCAAAAACAGTCCATTTCTCCGCCAATTCACCCCTAATGCAGAACTGCTGCACAGCTCAATCCTCCACTTGGCCTCGGCTGAATTGTTTGGTAGTCCACGCGGAATCAAGAACGGTGATTTGCTTCGCTTGGCCGAAGCTGAGTTCGATCTCTTCGTCACTTCCGATCAGAGCATCCGGTATCCGCAGAATCTCGCTAGCCATCAACTTGGAGTCCTCGAACTGTCCACGAACAAGATTCGCTGGCTCACCGCTGCGGCAGAGCTGATTCGTTCGACCGTGAGTGCAATGAAGCCCACCGAATTTCGGTGTTCGGAAATTCCGTAGTGCTGTGTTGCCAGTCGTAGCTTCGCCCTTCGTCTTTTACGCTCGCGGCGCGGACGAGCCGTGGGGCTGATCTCAGGAAGCAAAAATCTTATCCATCCGCTGCGCCAGGTCGCGGGCGGTTTCGAGATCGGATGCCTGATCACCCGGTTGTTCGGAGATCGCCCAGCCAGAGTAGCCCGCCCGGTCTAATGCCTTCATCACAGCCGGCCAATTGGTGTCGCCGTCGAGCAATTTCGGGCGACCGCCCGCCTGGGCACCCGGCGCCGCGGGTTTCGCGCTGAAATCCTTGACGTGGATTTTCATGATGCGTTTTCCGAGGAGGTTAATCCACTTTTCCGCCGGACCAACGCGACCCGCATTACCGATGTCGAAATGCCAGCCCACCCACTCGCTGTTGATTGCGTCGAGATATTCGACCGCCTGCTCGGGCGACATGATGAAGTTGTTCCCGACGTTCTCGATGGCGATTTTCACACCGGCGTCCTTCGCCACCGGAATGGCTTTTTTGATTTCCACGATGGAACGTTCAAAACACTGCTGGTAAGTCACGCCATCGCGGGCGACGCCCGGAACCAACAGCACGCTCGAGGCACCGTAGGCTTGCGCGTCCTGCAAACTTTGCACGAGGCCGTCGAAACCGATCTTGCGGGTCGCTTCGTCGGGTGCCGAGAGCGGCTTTACCCAATGCGTGTGGCAGCAGACGCTGGCGGCTTGGAGGCCGGTTTCCTTCAACGCCGCGAGGACCTCTTCGCGATTCATGCCGGCCATCGGTTCCACGCCCTCGAAGCCTGCTGCTTTCATGACGCGGTACTTTTCGAGCACCGAGCCCTTCACACCGATTGTCGAATGCATGATCGCCTTGCGCAGTTTGCGATTCGCCGCGGCTGAGGCGGACGGGAAAAAAGGAGCTGCCGCCGCGGCAGCCGTAGTCTTCAGAAACGATCGTCGATTCATAAAAGTGTGGTTCCTTCGTTTAGATGCTAAGCCTTCAGGATATCGTCCCAGCCTTTGCGATACACGGCCCGCTTGATGAAAGGGGCTGCTTCCGCCGCATTCGTCGCGCGCAGGTTCTGGTAATCCCACTCGATTTTCTTCCCCGTCCGATAAGCGACGTTGCCCAGGTGATTTGCTTCCGTCGTCCAACCCGAATATTGGAAGTTAGACCCTGGCACGGGTCCGTTTCCTTTGGCGTAATTGACCCACTCCACCCAATGGCCTGGCGAACGGGGCAACGTCTCGGGAGGCATTTGGAAATCCTTGAATTTCTCCTCGGGCAGCAGCGTGCCATTGCCGAGCAGCATGCCCTTTTCGCCGATGAACACGCACGAGCGCCCGCCCCACGCAGGCACCCAGCCCGGCGGCTTGCTGTTTCCCTGATGCCAGACGAGCTTCAGCGTCGGCTGTACACCCACGGCCGCGAAGTGATACGTCGCCATGAGCGTAGCCGGCGCAAGTTCACGATGCGGCGTCGGGACGTTGGGTGAAACGGCATCAACCGAAAGCGGTGCCAACACCTTCCCACCCTTTCCATCCGGCCGCCACAGATCCAGCACGGTGTAGGGCACGTCGTTGTCGTGACTGCCGAGATCGCTCATCGTGCCATTGCCGAAATCCCACCAGCGATACCACCTCGGGCCGGGGAAATAGGTCGCATGAAACGGCCGCTCCGGCGCCGGGCCGAGCCACAGGTCCCAGTTCATGGTTGATGGGACCGGCATTTCTTCCTTGAGCCGGTCCACAATCTGAATACCGTCGTAGAAACCGTGCGGCTTATCGAACTTCTCGGCGGAGGCCGCATCCTGCAAGCCCCACGCGCGGTCAGCCCAAACGTGAACTTCATGCACTGGTCCGATGACGCCGGTGCTGAGAATCTCTTTGATCATCCGCCGCGCAGGCGAGGCGTGTCCCTGGTTGCCCATTTGGGTGGACAGCTTCGGATACTTTGCCGCAGTCTCGCGGATGAGGCGGGTTTCCCAAATATTGTAAGCGAGAGGCTTCTCGCAATAGACGTGCTTGCCATGTGTCAGCGCAAGGTAGGTGGCGAATGCGTGCGTGTGTTCCGCCGTGGATACCACTACGGCATCAAAGTCGTTCGGCCGATCGAACAGGCGCCGAAGGTCCGTAACTTTTTTGGCCTGCGGATAACGCTGCGACGCAGAGTCCATCGCGAGTTGGCTCACATCGCAGAGAACCGTAACATTCTCATCGGGATGCGGCCCTCCGGCCGCCCCGCCTCTCGTGCCTCCCCTGGCCGCTCCACGGCCTGGCACGACGGTGAGTTCGCTCAAGCTTGCGGTCGCGCGACCGCCACAGGCGATGAACGCGATATTCAATTTATTGTTGAGATTTTGGCCGCGCAGAATCGTCGGCGCCGTGCTGATGACCCCGGCTGCCAGGGCTCGGCCAACGAACTGACGCCGCGTTATGGCGTGGGAGCCGGGGTTATTCGGAGTCTTCATCATGGGCTTTGGGACAGATCATCAAATACAACGAACAGAGAGCTGATGATTGCTATTCTCTTTTCTTATTCAAGTTCAATGCCTCTTCGCTGAGAAAGGCCGCGTCCTAGAAAAACCGAGACCAGCCTACAGGGCAATCATTCAGCAAAGCGCTCGGTTTCTAACCAATGGTTGTCAGTCTGAACTTGAGTTTTCGAATCAAGCCTTCGACCTCCGTTTGGTCTAGGAGCAACGTCTTATTTGCTTCCACGGCCAGAACGCTGATCCGCGCGGCAGCACAATTTTCGATGGTTCGTGGGCCGATGCAGGGAATATCAAATCTGAAATCGTGCTTTTCTTTGGCGACTTTGACTGCGACCGCTGAACCTGTCTTGCCGGCAAGCTCACCGCCGCGCTTGAGACAGAGGTCCGTTCCTTCAAATCCTTCTACCGCCAACACGGTTCCACTTTTAACCACGACGGTTTGGCCGATTTCGAGGCGTGAAATTTCCTTCGCAATGCGAAAGCCGAATGACACATCGGCCTCTTGTTCCGCGGTGAGCTTGCCGCCCCTTTGCCAGCCTAGTCCGGGCATCAACGGCTTAAGCCACGGGGTGGCTTCGATAAGTTCGATCCCATCCTTTTTCAATTCGTCGGCGATGGCGCCAAAAAGCGTGTGGGCGTTTTTTTCCTTGAGCTTGAAGAGCATTGCGATCGCTCGCAAGTCCGGGCGCAGGTCGAACAAGTTTTTGGGCGCAATTTGACCCACCATGACGCACTGGGTCACTCCTCGTTTCTTAAAGGTTTCTATCAGTCTGCCAAGCTGCCCGATCTTGATCCAAGTGATCTCATCCACCTCGGAGGCAAGCTCAGGATCCGTTTCTCCTTCAAATGCGGCCGCCACCAGCCGTTTGACGCCGAGGGCGCGCGCCTGACGAGCGAAAAGCATTGGAAGCGAGCGATTGCCCGCGATGATTCCAAGCGTCGGAAGTGGTTCAGCCATTGGGCGTGTTGCGGTGTGATCGGAAGCGTTTCAAACTATTTCTTCATCTCTCCCGGAGTGGAAAAGTTCTGCGCGGCATCGTCGAGGACCAAAACCCAATCGTTGCCGCGCCCTTGAGCCGAAGGCTCGAATTTGCGATTGCCAAGACTCGGCATCTCTCCGAGCACGGTAGCCTTGCCCGTCCGCGGATCAAACCAGGAGCCTCTGATCCGTCCACCGGAAATCTTGCTCAACTGGACTGTGAATGGTTTTCCGGTTGGCGTGTAAACGAAAAGGAAGCTCCCATCCTGAGCTCGCGCGGCTTGGATATGATCGCCTTCAGCCCCCGCGTCGCCCACGATGATGGTTTGATCGGGAACGAGTTTTTGATACGGCCGAGATTCGAAAAGTCTCCGAGCAAATCCGACTTGCGCGGCACCGGGGGAGTCGATGGCTTTTTCCCAATGAGCGCGTGCCGATGAGATCGGCTTGCGATCCGGCTGCGAGAACTGCCAAATATTGTGATTGCCGTAGGTATGCCCGCACGCCCCGGCCAATAAGGACCAATAAGCGGCCTGCCGGACATCCCAATCATCGAACCACCCGTTCGCCGGCTTCCAATTAATCGGGTGATCCTCGTAGCGCGGTTCGCCATCCAAGGTCGGCTTCCGCGGGCTCAATCCGTAGTTATTGGCGGCGAACTCGTAGTTAGGAATGTTCGTGGAAGCGTGCCCGGACTGGACCATGTTGAAACCTAGCCAATCATCCTTGTGGAACCATTGCGCGGAGTTGCCAGGGCCTTGCGGGTGGAATGTGATTAAATGGTTGCCACCATCGCCCCGCTTCAAGCCCGCAGCCATTGCGCGGGTGATTTCGAGGTGTCGATCATTCTCTGGATTGCGATCGCCACCGAGAATCCAGATGATGGGCTTTTTTTTGTAGCGATTGCCAAGAAAAGCCCCAAAAACTTCCGCGTTGGCCGGTGTGAAAATCTCCGGGCCGACTCCCCACTTCTTGTTCCACTTATCTCCCCAGGTCGGCAGCATGCCAACGTAGAGTCCAAGTTCTTCGGCCTTGTTCACCACGTAATCGATATCCTTGAAATAGGCTTCGTTGGGTTGAGCTGGATCATTTTTCTCCAAGGGCAAATGGCCGTAAGCATTCGTGACGGTTAATCCATCGAACTCAGCGAGAACCACAGCTTGTATGACGGTGAAGCCTTTCGCCGCGCGATTGGAGAGATAAACATCCGACTCCTTGCGATTCAGCCGATGGAACAGTTCCCAAGCCGTGTCGCCGAGGTAGAAAAATGGAGTGTCATCCTGCTTGCTGAGAAAGCGCTGGTTTGGGCTGACTTTCAGAGGCTGCAGTTTCTCCGCGTTGGCTGCAGACCCAATGTTGCAGGTCAGCAGAGCCAAGCAGATGCCGGAAGACGCCAGTGTGGATAATTTCATATTCATGCGGAGTAACTCCAGCGAGTCGGCCCCAAGTGAGTCGGATTCATCTAGCGCGAGGGAAACAGCCTCTTTACGCCGACGGCTTTGAATGGGGTGCCAACAAAACCAAAAAGAAAAAACAAATTTTTTTCATCGCCAAAGTATCTTTGCCAATCTTTAATACAAAATTATGCGAACAATCAACACTTCTCCTATTTCCCATTCATCGCTTCGTGTCGCCTCGCGAGGGGCTTTCACCTTGATCGAGCTGTTGGTGGTTATTGCCATCATCGCAATCCTCGCAGGCATGCTGCTGCCAGCTCTCGCCAAGGCAAAGAGCAAGGCGAGCGGGATCTCCTGCCTCAACAACGTGAAGCAATTAGCGACCGCCTCGTTTGTTTACGCCACTGATTTCGACGATAAATTCCCAGCGAACGGGGAAGGCAATGACACGCTTAACCTAGCGAACCCGCCCGCTGGCTACATGGCAAAGGTCTGGGCGGAAGGCCGTGATGCATCTAATTTAACCACTCCGGAATCTGCTCAAGGAATGGTTTCGGACAAAGTCTCGCTGCTCGCGCCTTTTATGGGGGCTTCCAAAGCAAGCTTCCGATGTCCGGGAGACAAGACGACGATCAGGGTCGGCACTCAGAAAGTTCCTCGTCCTCGGAGCTACGGTATGAATACTTTCATGGCTTGGGAAGGGCCCATGCGGCACAGCGAGCCCAGCGCCAAATATCGCACCTTCAAAAAGACGAGCGATGTGACCCAGCCTGCTGCGTTCTTCCTGTTCGGCGAGATTCACCCGTTCAGTGTTTGTCGGCCACAGTTTGGGGTTCACATGGATGGAACAACAATTTACCACGTTCCTGCCAACTTCCACGGCGCGGTTTCGAACTTTTCATTTGCCGATGGCCACGCCGAGTCCCATAAGTGGGCGAATACTAAGTTTAATAACCCGAAACTCGCCGAGACCGATGGTTTCTGGCATAATCACAATGCCGCGTTGCCTGGCGCTACCGTCGCGGAAATTACCACGGACCTGAACTGGCTCAAGACTCACACCACTGAGATCCGCTAATTGTTTGATCATTTTCTGGCCGTGCGTTGTTGTAACCGATGAGGTTTCCGACGGACATCTCCCGGAGGGAGATGTGACAAATAGCCCATCCCTATCTCCACTGCCATTGAGTTAAGCTCCGATTTCAGAGGGCCGTTTTCATACTCTTAATCCTACTCCTAATCTCCTCGGTGTGAGTTTCTTGGAGAGTAGGATTTCGAGTAGTCATCATGCTCAAAACCCATTAACTCAATGGCCGTGACCCTTATCTCCCGGAGGGAGATTTGAGAGTAGCCCACCCTTTCAAGGGTGGGATTGCGTAGCAAATACCCAAAGTCCCGAAGGGACGATCGAGCCATTCTCGGGCGATCCTTCGTCCTGAACGAACAGATGTCACCTTGTGTGGGCGCGTCGCATGGTTCCCGCCAACGAGAGGAGCGGCTCAGCCCGCTGTCGGAATGGAATCGAGGATCGTCCGGAGCTTCTCCATGAGGTTCTCCTTCTTGAACGGCTTTTGGAGGAATCCCACCCAATCTTGTTTCGATAATCGGTTCGCGGCTTCCTGCTCTGTGTAGCCACTCATCAGGATGACGGGGATATCTGGTCGAATAGCTTTCATTTGCGCGAGCGCCTCTTCGCCAAGCATTCGCGGCATTGTCATATCGAGAACCACCATCAAAATATCATTGGCGTGCGCTTGAAAGGTTTCCACTCCGGCCAAACCATCCCCGGCTTGCAACACCGTGAAGCCAGACGATTCCAATATTCGCACGATCACTCTCCGCACCGGCGGATCATCTTCCACCACCAAAATCGTTCCTGAGCCGCGCCATCCCCCCTCTATCGATGCTGCCGAGGCAGTCTCTGGAATGACCTCCTCAGGGGCGCTCGGGAGGAGCAGAGTGAACGTGCTTCCTCGCGCTAACTCGCTCGTGACTCTGAGCGCCCCGTTATGACCGCGGACGATACCCAGCAAGGCGGATAATCCGAGTCCGCGACCCGTGAACTTGGTGGTGAAGAAAGGGTGGAAAATCTTGGCCTTAGTCTCCGCGTCCATGCCGCAGCCAGTGTCGGTAACCTCCAAATAGATGTAATTGCCGGGCTCTGGCAGTTGGGTGGCATAGTCCTCAAACGAACTTTCCGGCGTGATCCGCACGTTGCCTGTCGTGACACAAATGGTTCCGGGTTGGTCACCGATGGCCTCAGAGGCGTTAATGACAAGGTTCAAGACGACCTGAAGGATTTGCGCTGCGTCGGTCTCCACAGGCAAAAGATCTTGAGCCAATTTGAACGTGATGGTGATTTTCCTATAGATCGAAACTTCAATCAGATGCTTCATTCCTTCGACCAACGACGAGAGCGATGTCTGTTGCATCTCGAATCGGCCCATACCCGAATAAGTCAGCATTTGATTGCACAATTCGGCCGCTTGGAGCGATGTTTTCTCGATCTCCGAGAGATACGGCACTGTGGGAGAGTCCGGTGAAAGGTCCGTTCGCGCGAGGCTTGCGTTTCCCAGAATGGCAGTCAGAAGGTTGTTGAAATCGTGGGCAAAACCTCCAGCCATGAGACCAAGACTTTCTAGCCTGTGCGACTCCTGGAGATTGCGCTCGAAGGCGAGGCGTTGCGATTCACTTTGCCTGTGTTCGGCAATATCACGGCCACTGCCTTGCACCTCGACTAGTTTTCCGTCCTGATGAATCGGCCGAATGCTCGTTTCCAGCACGACCCGGCGTCCGCCCTTCGCCAACATCTCCAACTCGAAGCTGGCCGGCGTTCCTCCTGCGACCATGGATTGCAACTGCTGCTCCAAGAACGGCCTTTGCTCCGGCACCACCAGATCGAAAAAACTCATACCGAGCACTTCTGCGCTTGAATAACCGATCGTCGTTTCGCCGGCTTGGTTGATGGCGCTGATCTTTCCTTGCAAATCGTGGGTGTAAATGAAGTCGCGAGCGCCTTTCACTAATTCGCGATAGCGCTCCTCCATCACCGCCTCGGTTTCGAGTTGCTGGCGTATGATCTCGCTCTGCTTGAGCAATCGGCGTCGAAGCGAATTAACCAGAGCTGCGCCAGCTAGAATCGAGATCGCCATGCCCCCGAGTACCAGGACGGTGTGCTGAGTTGACCACCAAGATGAGTTGCTGATCAGTGATCCATCCATCCCTTGTTGCGCTGCGATCTCGGCCGGAGTTGCGGAGCGCAATTCCTGGCGCGCAGGCTGGCTAGAAACAATCTCTGCCGAAGCCAACAGGATGGCCAACTGAACAATGAATCGGAGCGATTCTAAATACATCGACGGAGTTTCCTGAGCAAAACCGAGTTTACACGGCTAAACAGATTGAATTGAACTTCTCGGAACGGAGCGCAATTGACAAGCCTCGAGTTGGTAGCCAGTCAGGCTGGTCCAGCGTGAGGAAGTTTGTTTGAGGCTGATTGGAGCTGCCGTGAACGCTGCCCATGAACCTGACCTGGGAGCGCTGGCGTCTCGCCCAATGTCACGAAGATTTGGTCGCCATATAACGAGTTCGAGCGGCTGCTCGGCTGCCTTTGAAGGACGGAA
>CAMAWP010000288.1 GCA_945861765.1 Akkermansia muciniphila
GGCCAGCGGATTCTCACGGGCAGTCCGGATAACTCGGCCAAGCTCTGGGATTCGGCCAGCGGCAAGGAACTGCTCACGCTCAAGGGACACGGTAGTGTGGTTCGGTCCGTGGCCTTTTCCCCGGACGGCCAGCGGATTGTCACGGGCAGTGCGGATAACTCGGCCAAGGTCTGGGATTCGGCCAGCGGCAAGGAACTGCTCACCCTCAAGGGACACGGTAGCGAGGTTCGGTCCGTGGCCTTTTCCCCGGACGGCCAGCGGGTTATCACGGGCAGTGAGGACCAGACGGCCAAGGTCTGGGATTCGGCCAGTGGCAAGGAACTGCTCACCCTCAAGGGACACGGCGGGTCGGTTGGGTCCGTGGCCTTTTCCCCGGACGGCCAGCGGATTGTCACGGGCAGTAGGGATAACTCGGCCAAGGTCTGGGATTCAGCCAGCGGCAAGGAACTGCTCACCCTCAAGGGACACGGTAGTGGGGTTCGGTCCGTGGCCTTTTCCCAGGACGGCCAGCGGATTGTCACGGGCAGTGGGGACCAGACGGCCAAGGTCTGGGATTCGGCCAGCCCAAACCAGGTGGCCGCCTGGCAGGCAGAAGAACACGCGGCCGAGCAACGCCTGGCCCAGCTCCGCGCCGCCAAGGCCAGTGAGAAACCTGCGAGCAAACAGCCATGAGCCCATCACCCGAAGAGGCCCTGTTTGCCCTGGCACTGGCCAAGCCGGTGGAGAAGCGCGCCGCATTTCTCGATGTTACGTGCGAAGGCGACGCGGCCCTCCGCCAACGCCTTGAAGCCCTGCTCGCCGCGCACGAGCAACCGGACAACCTTGTGCCCACCCAAGCCGAAGCGGCCCGGCCCACGATCAAACTCGACCTCACCGACGCTCCCGACGAAGCCGTGGGCCAGACACTCGGACGCTACAAGTTGCTGGAGCGCGTCGGGGAAGGGGGCTGCGGCATGGTCTATGTCGCCGAACAGAAGGAGCCGGTGCGACGACGCGTGGCGCTTAAGGTGATCAAGAGCTGGGCATGGACACCAAGCAGGTCGTCGCACGGCTCCGGCGGCCTTGGAAATCCAAGCGGCGGCTGCGTATGTTAGACTTGGGGGGCGGGCAAATCCCGCGCGGGCCGAGCAGGTCGCCCGCGGACCCTGGCGAAACTGCCCGCCCTGGACGCGGAGGTGCAGGATGATTACGGAGCGCTGGTTAAGGAACTGAGCAACGCCCTCTGTCGGCAAGACCGTTTTGCGAAGGCGACCGCGATGCTGGAAGAGCAACGCCGGTGGCTGAAGACCCACGGCGGTTCCGGGACGGATCAGGTCCGCCTGGATGCGCCGCCCCTTGGCCAACGGAACCGGCAAGCTATGCTGATTCAGGCGATCGGCATCCGCGCGATCCGAGAGTTGAGCCGCCGTATGAGAAAGTTGGGACATCCCAACTTTCGTGAAGTTATCCACAGGCCACCCCTGTCATCGCGTGGCATCGCATGTTAGAATGAGGGCATCCGTTGCCGAAGCTCGTGTGCGCCTCCTCGCAGCAACGCTTATCAGCTAATCGCCCCATTCATGACCCCACCCAAGATCGCCGCCGGAGTGGCCTTTGATCCGGAGGTTCTGGAATATCTCCGCCGCGTTTGCACGGAGTTTCAACGGGACCGGAGCTTCGTCATCAACGCCATCATCCGGAATTACGCGCAGCAACAGCAGGCCCGACCCAGAAAGCGAGAACGGGCCATCCCTTTCTAATCCATGTCGCCGCTGACCCATGAAAACCGCATAATCAGCCCCTACAATCCGCGAACGAAACCAACCCGGCCGTTCGCAGGTTTTGCTGCGCCCACGAGCAACACCACGTTCGCTCCGAACCAATTCTTCGACGCCTGCCTTCCCTACTGCTCACGCGGGGTCGTTCGTTTGGTCGCCTATCTCATCCGCAAGACCCTTGGCTGGTGCGACACCCACGGCAACCCGCAGGAGGAGCAGATTTCCGTCAGTTACCGCGAACTCATCATCAAAGCAGGTATCAGCCGCGACATGATCCGTCAGACACTCGATGAAGCCGTGGCCGGCCATTTCATCGAGTGCGTGCGCGAAGGCCGCGCCAATGCCATCGGTGAAGCCGGCCAAAGCGCGAGCTATCAACTCCGTTGGGACGCCTCCCCGGAGTATCGAAAGAAACCAGCGGATTTCCAGGGTTTCTTCGAGGGCGAAGGCAACCGAACGGATGTCCCCAACCAGTTCTTTGATATCGTCATCCCGAACGAACCGCTGTCGGTGATCAAGGTGGTCGGAGCCGTCATCCGTTTTTCCATCGGCTTTCAGGCCAAGCACGGACGCCGCCGTCAGCAGGTCGCCCTCTCCTACAAAGAGATCGAGCGTTACACCCGGATCGGCAGCCCGATGGACTTGAGCAAGGCGCTCCGAACCGCCTTGGAGAAGAACTATCTGGTGCGCTTGGAACCCGGCGTCTTCAGCCACCGCAGGGATGAGCGAAAGCCCGCCATTTACGCTCTTCGTTGGGCAGACGACTGGCACGGTCAGAAAAACGTAGCAGCTCCGGAAGCGTCGGAAATCCGTAGCAGCCACGGTCAGAAAATCGAAGCAGTATTCAAACGAAACCAGAAAATGAAACTAACAAACAACAGGTTGCTCCCCTGGCGAAGGCCTCGGAACTCCTGAAGACGGCAGGCTTTGGAACCAAGGCGGCGGCGAAACTCGCCGAACGCGCGTCGTTGGAAACCATCGAGCGCCAACTCGCGTGGCTGGAACATCGTGGGCCGACGAGCAATCGGCTGGGATTGCTCCGCAAGGCGATCGAGCAGGACTGGTCGGAACCGGCAAAAGTTGGGACGTCCCAACTTTTCGGGACCCCGGGTTACGTGTTCGCCCAGCATTTCTATGCGGCGTTCGAGGGCAACCAGGCCGAACCGGTGAACGAACCGTCCCCGCGCGACTGCGAAGCCGCCGAGACGTTCTTGCGCCGGTTAGCTGTCGTTTCTCCAGAAGTGTCCGCGACCGAGGTTGGCCGCGCCTTGGGCAAGTTGGCCCGCGCGCAACGCAACCCGTTCCCATCGCTTCAACTCAGCTTGCGCCAATTGGGTGATCGGCTGTTCGTCCGGGTGAAGGCCGAACGTGAGAAAGCCGCTCGGGAAGCGCTGGAGCTGGAATGTCAGGCCAAGACGAAAACGCTCACCGCCAATTACGAAGCATTTCTGCGCGGGGAAGAGCACCGCCTTCAAACGCGTAAACGTCGAGGAGGACGGGAAGAAGAAGGACTTAATTTACGCGGTGCGGCTGGATGGCGCTGCCTGCACGGTCGCCCCGGAGACGCGGAACATTCTACTGTGCGAGAATCTCGGCGTGGCGAGACAACTCGTGGACGAGAGTTTCATCTCCAGCTTCGCCGGGAAAGCGGGTCGGAAGATCGTGGATGTTGGACCGTTGAAAGTTTTGTCCGCAGAGAAGGAACACGATTTCATCGCGCAAGCGGTGAGTGGCGCCCCCGTGCCGGAATGGCTGCTCGTGCGTCTGGCGCAGGCGATCGAGGCTCGGGTGTTTCAGTTCGATGGACAGGACGCCTTCCTCGGCCTGGTGTTCGATCATCACACTTACCGGCGGATAACACGACCCTGCTCGGAGTGGCTCGTGGAGCATTTCAACCTCATCGGGCTTTATGTGTCCGATAAGTCACCGTTCAAGGATGCGCGCATCGAACCGCGAGCGCGGCTCGTTGGGCGCGTCACCTCGGTGACAGGCAGCACCCTGCAACTGGCGGACTGCCGCGAGGGACGTAATGCCGTCGAAGCAAAGGATGTGGAGGACGAAGCCGATTACGACGGGTTCATGCGATGCCTTACCGCCGCATTCGGCAGCAAAGCTCAAACGATTGAACGTCGGCTGTTTGATCTTCAGTCAGCGGCCCAAGTGGGGCCGAAGAAGCTCAGCGAACTGGTGCGGATTGAGAATCGCCTGACGCAAAAGCCGCTCCGCCTTCTGCCTGGAATTGAAGCGCCGGTGCTGCCGCATCTCGACACGAAGGGGAGGCGATTCCCGGCTGTTCGGCAAGCGCCACAGGCGCTCTACGTTTTTGACCGGACCTTCAACAAATCGGCATTGACCGACGCGAAGAAGGGAATCTCTGAGCTAGGTCCATACAGCCAGCAGGGATTCACGCCGTCAAAGCCGCGCATCTGCGTCGTGTGCGAGCGCAACCGCAAGGGCAAAGTGGAGCAATTCCTGCAAAAGCTGTTTGAAGGACACAACGAGCCTGGGCGGAAATGTTTCTTCCCGAATGGTTGGGTGAAGACCTACCGGCTGCAAGGCAAGGACGTGCGGTTTTTCGTGGCGGATGGACCGACGACGGCGGCTTACCGGAAGGCTGCGCAGGAAGCGTTGGAGTCGGTCACGACGGACGCGGAACGCTGGAACCTGTCGTTTGTGCAAGTGAACGAGGCGAGCCATGAATTGCGCGGAGAAGCGAATCCCTAGATGGTCGCCAAGAGCACGTTTCTTTCACAGCAAATCCCAACGCAAGAATTCCTCACGGAGACCATGCGTCGGAAAGGGTCGGGTTTGGATTTTATCCTCAGCAACATTGCGCTGGCGAGCTATGCCAAGCTCGGGGGAACGCCGTGGCATTTGAAGGTGGACAATCCGATGGCGCACGAATTGGTGGTCGGGCTGGGGAGTACATCCATCAGTGATTCACGCCTCGGGGCGCGGCAGCGCATGGTCGGAATCACAACTCTGTTCACGAGTCAGGGGCGTTACCTGCTCGGCAACATGTCGAACGCCGTGCCGTTTGAGGAATACGGCAAGGCCGGCGTGGAAATGTTGACCAATGCCATCGAGCGCGCCCGTGGGGACATGAACTGGCAAAAGAGCGATGAGGTCCGGCTGGTCTTCCACTCGTTCAAGCCCCTGAAAGATACCGAGGCCGACGCGGTGAAGGCGGTGGCCGCGAGCCTGAAGGACTACCACGTTGATTTCGCGTTCCTGCACGTTGCTCAGGAGCTCGACACAGTGCTGTTTGACAGCGACAATGTCGGGGCGAAGTCCTATAGCGCGGGAGTGATGAAGGGCGAGTTTGCGCCGACGCGGGGAACGTATCTGACGCTGAACAAGTCCAACACGATCCTTTCGCTCACCGGAGCGCGGGAAATTAAGAAGGCGACCGATGGATTGCCGTATCCGGCGCTGCTGCACTTGCACCGTTGCTCGACGTTCACCGACATGAACTATTTGACTGAGCAGGTCTATACTTTCGCCGGCCATTCGTGGCGGAGCTTTGACATGGCGAGGATGCCCGTGACCATCGCGTATTCTCAACTCATCGCGCGCCTACTCGGAAGGCTGGGTGCGCTGCCACAGTTCAGTGTGGATTCAATCCACGGGCGGCTTAACCGACTGAGGTGGTTTCTATGAAAACCGAGAGTCTCTTGCTCATCACGGACGCGCGTGAAGTATTGCGTAAGGCAGCCGTCGCGGAGGCCAAGGGGAATCCGCTGGCGGCGGCATTCCTGGGCTGGCTGGTGCGCCATGATGATTTGTTGGCTTCGCTTGAGGAAGCCGCTGGCCGGGCCGCCGCCGCGAAGGGCGCGGACCGGAACTCGCGAAACGTGGCCGTCCTCGGTTTCGCGTGCGGAATCGAATCGCTGAAGTCCCGCTTTGCCGCTGAATTCACACAGCAATTGGAGTGGTCGATGGGGCGGCCCAACTTTGCGACCGGAGGCGAGCCGTGCGGCGTGGTGGCAGATCCGATGAATTTTGCCGGGGTCGTGACGGGAGCGGAAGGCATACTGGTCAACGAGAGGCCCGCAAGCGATTCGAGCAATGGGCAATCTCAGCTTGGAAGGATGCCGATGCACTCATCGAGGGCGGAAGCTGGCGGCGAGGACTGCTGAATGGTGTGGGAGTTCGGATTGGCGACGCGAAAGCAAAACGCCAACACGGAGTCGAACCGATGTGGCTGGCTGCGGCACTGCAACGCCAAGGATGGGCTACTCTGGCGGAAACCTCCGTCAGCGACGTGCTCAAATCCGCACTCACCGACGCCGCAGTCGTGAGTGATGGCTTCGAGGCTGGGTTGCGGCTGGCCGCAATAGATTGGGCGGTCGCGCGCGCGATGGATTTCGATGTCACCGCACTAACAGTCACAGACGTGGCGGGTGTTTTGCAGCGTGTGCCGGCGGTGTTCCAACGCTGGACGTGGGAAGACAAGCCGCGAACGGCCAGGCACGGGGGAGAGCCGCGCCGGTGGCACATCGAAAACGAATACCATTTTCAGAGCCTGCTTTACACGGTGTTGAAACCGCTGATTCCGGCGTTGGAAGAGGAACAATACATGTCTCCGACCGGAACTTACCAACCGCGCGCCGACCTGTGCATCTTGGCGCTCGAATTGGTTGTCGAAGTGAAGTTCTGGTATCAGGGAAAAAGCGTGAAAGACCTGACCGAAGGAATAGCCGCCGATCTGAGCCTGTATCTGCGGAAGGATTCCCGGTATCGGAAAGTCATCGCGGTCATCTGGGACGATGGCGCGCGCACGGAAGATCAGTCGGAACTTCGGCGCGGACTCAAAGGACTCACTGGTTTGTTTGACGTGGCTTTCGTGAACCGTCCTTCGTGTATGAGATCGTCGGCTGGAATCATCGTGACGAAGGAAGGCGATCAACCGAAAGCCAGCAAGCGTAAGAAGTCAAAATGACAGGAGTCCCGAAGCATGGCTTGATGGCAAACTGGCTTTATGGGAAACTGGTTGAATGAAGACGACATTGGAAATACCCGATCCCCTGTTCAAGCAGGTGAAGGCGCGGGCGGCTTTGGATGGTTTGAAGCTGAAGGACCTGGTGTCTTCGGCTTTGAGCGCCTACCTGACGAAACCGAAGACGAACGCGGCGGAGGAAACCAAGCCGTGTCCCTTTCCGTTGGTCCGAGGCAAGGGCGGGCCGCTGATGAAGCAGATGAGCAACGAAACCATCGCCAAGCTAGAAGAGGAGGAAGACATTGAGCGCCATCGCCGATCTGTTGGACGTTAATGTCTGGCTCGCGTTCGCCGTCGAGGGGCATCCGCATCACAAGGCGGCGCTTAAGGCATGGGGTGAATTAAAGCGGCCGGCATTTTGCCGAATCACGCAGCTTGGCCTGCTGCGACTGCTGTGCAACCGGCAGGTCATGGGCAACGATGTGTTGGAACCGGAGTACGCCTGGGGGGAATACGAGCAACTGCTTGCTGGTGGCGTGGTGCAGTTCATGGAGGAACCACCGGGGATCGAAGCCAGCCTGAAGCCAAGGGTGAAAGGCGCGAAGGCGGCCCGTGATTTCTGGACGGACGCGTACCTGACCGCATTTGCCAAGAGCGCCGGGATGCGGTTGGTGAGTTTCGATGCCGGATTCACCCGATTCAAAGACTTCGACAGTCTCATCCTAAAAACCAACAAATGAACCGAATTTGGCGGATTACGTGGGAGTCGGGCGAACCAGGATAATGGCATGGCACTAAGCAATCACGAACGTGTTGGCAAGGCGCTGGAAACTCTCAAGGCAGGACTGCCCGCATTCGTGAAACGCGAACTTAAAAGCGCCCACGGAACGAAATGGTGGGCCACGGCCAAGCAGGTCATCGGTCCCGGCATCCAACTCGGAGGCACTGAACAGTCAACCGATTGGGATGCGGCTGGCTTGCTGCGAATCCTGTGGGAGTGCTGGAATGACGTGTTCGCGAAGACACTTGGCCGCGCTGAGCGCAGCATCGTCAGCGAGCTGATGGAGATCCGGAACAAGTGGGCGCACCAGAAACCGTTCAGCACGGATGACGCCTATCGCGCGCTCGATTCCATGCACCGCCTCCTGAACGCGACGGGCGCGGGCAAGGAAGCGGACGAGTTGGAAGCGCAGAAGGCGGAACTGATGCGGGTGAAGTTCGACGAGCAGGCGCGGCATGAGCGGCGCAAGACGCAGGCGACGCTGGGACTGGAAGCGGGAACGGCGGCGGGATTGAAGCCGCGGCGCGAAGTGGTGACGCCGCATCCCGACGTGGCCTCGGGCCGGTATCAGCAGGCGGAGTTCGCGGCGGACTTGTGGCAGGTGTATCGCGCCAGCTTCTCGCCGGAGATCCGCAAGACGGTCTCCGACGAATACGCCGACGCACAGGAATTCTTCCGGCGCACCTGCCTGACGGTGGGTTTGAAAGATCTGCTGGTGCGTGCTGTGCGCCGATTGGCCAGCGATGGTAGCGATCCAGTGGTGGAGTTGCAGACGAACTTCGGCGGAGGCAAGACGCACTCGATGCTGGCGCTGTGGCATCTGTTCTCCGGGCGTCCGCCCGCGGAAATGCCCGGGCTGGAAGCGGTGATCGCCGAAGCGAAGGTGGCGCTGCCCAAAAATGTGAAGCGGGTGGTGCTGGTCGGGAACAAGATTTCACCAGGGCAGCCGGCGTCCTTGCTGGCCACTTTGCCGTATTGCCCCCGCACCCTCGTGCGGACTTCATCGTGTTCGAGTTCTTGAGTTTTCATGGTCTCTATCGTCTTTCGTTTGATTGTTTGCCCGACCGTCGTGACCGGTTCTGCCTGTAAAGACGAGGAACCCCCGAAAAGGACGCAGGCTATTTTCCTGGCGAATGTGCGGTTGCCAGTCGGGGCCGTCGTCGGCGCTGCCGGTCGGGTGAAGTGCGAATGCAGAAGTGCGAATTGCGAAGTTCAGTCAGTTCGACATTTGAAATTCGTCATTCGACATTTGCATCATCGCCTCCACGCGCTTCTCGAAATGCGCCACCAAGTCGGCGGCCACCATCGCGATGCGTTTCAGATCGCCCACCAGCGCCGGGGGAAGTGCGAATGCAGAAGTGCGAAGTCCGAAGTTTAGTCAGTTCGACATTCCGAATTCGTCATTCGACATTTCCCACTCCGTGGCCTTGTCGGCGACGGCTCGCTGGATGTCGTAGATGGAAATGTAATCGCCGAAGACTGCCCGCGTGTTCGCGTCCGTCTTCTCGATGGGCGTGCCGGTGAAGCCGATGAACGACGCATTCGGCAAGGCATCGCGCAGGTTGCTGGCGAAGCCAACGAAGCGAGCCAAGTATGCTGGACACAATTGCTGTGGGCGTGGTCCCTCAGACCTCACCGAATACGCTCAGAGGAAGCACATGGTGTTGCTTCGGCAGTGGTGCGCAAGTCCAGAGAAGATTAAAATTTGGCGGAGGAAGGATGGGAGGGGAGCCTAAGCCCCACTCCCTATCCTTTGGTCCCCACCTCCTTGGCGAGAGCCGCGTGTCCACTGGGAAAGTGGACATTT
>CAMAWP010000289.1 GCA_945861765.1 Akkermansia muciniphila
TCGCGGCGCTTTGTCATCCGGTGAAAATGCCGTCGTATAAAAGCCGAACGGTTCTTCCTCGCCGAACGTGGTGGTTCGTTTCTGAGGTGCCACTTGCCAGGGTTCTATGATTTCGTTGGTCATGGCCCTGGACAACTTGTTGCCGTCCGAGGAAAGCGCATTGGAACGGACCGAGCCTGGATTGCCAGAAATTTCCAGAGTGGTCGTGTTCTTCAGAGTGGCCACATTCCAAGTCTGCAATCGCCCGTCAAAAGTCGCGGTCCAGAGAACTCGCCCGTCCTCGGAAAATCGCAGGGCCACGGCTGCGCCCTGGAGCACTCCGACCTCTGGCTCCGGGACGCCCCCCCCAGATTTTCACCGTCCTATCTTTGCTTCCAGAGGCCAGCGTCTGGCCGTCCGGGGAGAAAGCTGATCTCCTGGCCGTCTGAGAATTGGCTGAGAATTCCCCGCACCACCGCATAGTGATGGTGCGTGCATGAGCGCGACGGCGTCGCGGTCACCCAATGCCTGATTGAGCTTGGTGGACCCGACCATGTCCGTGAACAGAAGCGTGACCAGCCCGGGCCGGTACTTGTGCCGGAATTGCTCGACTTGAGCGCGGTGGTCTAATGCGATTTTCAGGTCCATGAGTGGAAGGCATGATAACGGACGCCTTCATGGGTAGAAGGATAAAAGCGGGCGTGAAAAACTTGGAGAGGGATTTGCAGGTGCGTCTGCGTGCTTGGCTTGCCTGGCTCGTGGCTTTCCGTTATCTTAGCCGCATGGAATTGACCGTGCCTGACGAACTCATTCAGACAACGAACCTGACCCAGGATCAATTGCGTTTTGACCTCGCGCTCGGACTTTACATCGACCAACGCATTACGTTGGGCCGTGGAGCGGAGATCGCAGGCATAACGAAGCCGGTCTTTCTCGACGAATTAGGGAAGCGAAAACTACCCATTCATTACGATGCCGAAGATCTCCAGGCGGATCTTGAGACCATCGCCGCTTTGCAAACTAAGCGAGCGAAACAGAACTTGTGATCGTCGTTAGCGACACGACGGCGATTACTTCGCTGCTGAAGATTGGTCAGGCCGAGGTGTTGCAGCGCCTTTTTGCCCTGGTGATCATCCCGGAAGCCGTTCGTGACGACCTGCTCAATTACCACTCGGAGCTGCCAGCCTTCATCGAGATCCATGCCGTTCAGGACAAAAGCGGATTGCCTCGCCTGCTTCTCGATCTGGACCATGGGGAAGCAGAAGCCATTATCCTGGCCAAAGAACTCCAAGCCGATGCCCTTCTGATCGATGAAAAGAAGGGCCGACACCTTGCCGAGCAGGAGGGTATCCGTTGCCTCGGGCTCGTCGGCGCCCTACTGCTGGCCAAAAAGGAGAAAATCATCCCAAGCCTCAAAGAGTTGCTCGACGACTTGGAACAGCGCGCTAACTTCTATCTCCATCCGGAATTGAAGGAACAATTCTTGAGACAAGCCGGCGAATGAGCGCTTGCAACAAGCTTGTGCCCGCCTGATCGCCTAATTGCTGCCGCAACGCGACTGAATCTACGAGATCGGTGAAGACCAGTGTCACCAGCCCCGTGCAGTGCGCGCGCTGGAACTGCTCATCTCGCTCGCAATGCTCAAGTGCAACTTCGTGGGTCATGGTTTAGCGGAGGTTAGCATGGCCGACTTCGACCGACAGCCCAGAATCCAGTCGAAACAGTCGCCGTACGATGCTCGGCTCGATTTACTTCACCGGCCCGAGGTACCGATCCAGCCATGCCAGGGTTTCTTTGATCTTCTCAGTTCGGGGAATATCATGGCCTCTGTCATAAACCACGTGGCGTTTATCATTATCCGGAGCTCCAAGAAGACGGAACATCAGAAGTTGTGAAGACTCGACCGGGAAAACGGAGTCGTAGCGACCGTTAAGAATTAAGGTCGGGATCGTCACACGGGGTGCGAAATTGATTTGGTCCACGTCAGGTGATGTCCTTTCCATCCAAAAGCCGCAGTTGAAGAGAACGTTGACCTTTAGGCGAGGTTCGACGGCTGGCAAAATCGCCCCCAAGCCTCCGCCCCAACTCGTGCCGACGTAAGCGAGTCTTGTTGAGTCAATGTCTTTCCGGGTCTGGAGATAATCAATCGCCCGGCCCAAGTCCTTCGACCATGCGATGACGTGGTCCCGATAGGACGCGGTGGGTGCTGGACGATTTGACTTGAGGTCGTCTCCTCGTTCGTATGTGCCCTTGTAAACCGGAAACATCACTGCACGTCCGCTTTGAACAATGAAGCCGATCTGCCTCAGAAAATATTCCGAACGGGCTTCACTCGACCGTTGCACAATTGCGCTTCCCCCGGGGAACCACACGATCGTTTGATATGGCGGAACGAACTTCCTCGGAAGAAACAAGTCGGCGATTACCCGCTCATTGCCGTAGGCCGCGTTGAATCGTAACTTCTCGATCTTCAAGTGGTCGGAAGTTGCGTCAACCGACTCGACTATGGCATTGAGGTCGGTTTTATCATAGGAGAACGAGTTTCTGAAAACTTGGAAGATATCATCCTCAACCGGCTTTTCCGAGGTGTAGTCTCGGAAAGCAGCAAGGACCGGATCTGCTGCCGCAGCCGGAGTCGAGCCGAGCGATTTCACGCAACGGAATCCGTAAGTCTCGAACCGTTGAAAGGGCGCCTGGGCATCGGCGGAGTTGAACATGTAGGTCGGCTCCCGCCACGAGCCACCCAGGATGTAACGTTTACCACCGCTACCCTCGTTCCAGCACCATTCTTTCGCGTTCCCGGCCATGTCGTAGGTTCCGCCGGAACTGATGCCCCTGTGAGCGCCAACCGACGCCAACCCTTGGCCGCCATAATTACTCAGAGGAATAATGTCAGAACCCAACCTGAAACTGCTCGCGGCGTGGTTCCAGTGGAAAATCGTAGGAAGACTTTTGCCGACGAACTCGGCATACGCTGCGGCCTCGTACCAACTCACCCCGGTCACTGGATAATTCCCCTGTCCATCGGGATATTTCCCGTTCGCCCACGTCGAGGGTCCCGGCTGGCCGGTGCGGTCCCGGAACAGCGTCATCGTCTCATTCCAGGAGAGCGATTTGCCGTCTCTGATGAACGGCTGTTTCCAATGGTTGGTGGTTGTGTAGCCACCTCGACTGACAAAATCTTGGAATTGTCGGTTGGAAACCTCGTATTTATCCATGAGGTAGTCTCCCAACTTGACCTGTTCGACATTCTCAAGCCCGGTGAGCCCGTACAATCGAACTCCGCTGATCTCGTCACCCGCCACCCGGACCATGCCCGGCGGGACGGCGCCTTCCAGGTCCAGTGTAAAAACGTTTGTGAAATTCCCCAGATCGAAAGCTTGTTCGACGGTGGCATAGCCTGGTTTTCTAATCTGCAGGCGGTAAAGGCCGCGCGGCATTCGCAGCCCGGTGACGGGAGATTTGCCGAGATGGGGCCAGTTCGTCGTCTCCACACGGTACTCCCGCGCGTAAACATCTGCTCCCGGCGGAACCGTTTCGATGGACACTCGAACTGAGACTCGCCCGAGGAGATTGGTCAGGGCTGGATCTTCCTTTGGGATGTATCGCTCGGCCTGAATTGCCAGTTCAAGGGCCTCGCTAAATTTCTCCGCGTCGGCCAGCAGCGTGGCCTGGGGAAGGGCCTGTTCTCTGGCCCAGCGGACCTTTACGGTGCGGACGTAAAAGCGTATCACCGTAAACGCGAGCACGACAAATACCGCGGCCAGCCCTGCCGAACGAACCAGCCGCCAGCGCCGAACTGTTTGTTCGCGTTTCAGCAGCACGGCCTGCTGCTGCGTAAGGGCTGCCCGGCGGTCGGCGAGGGAACGCAGGTTCTTCGCCAGTTCGCCAGCAGTAGCAAAGCGATCTTCTGGATGACCGGCAAAGCAGTGCTTCAGGTCGTCGCGCAGCAGTGGATCGGCGATCTCGTTCTGCCAGTCCGTCGTGAGCGGAGACTTCAAATCTCCGACGAGCAGTTGATAAAGCACCACGCCCAATGAATAAATGTCCGAACGCGCCGAGGCCGGCTTTCCCGCCAGAAGTTCTGGCGCCATGTACATCTGCGAGCCCGTCTGCGAGTAGGACGAGTCCGACATCATCGTCTGCGTGAAGCCGGCGTTCGTTACGCCCGCCAGCGCTTCCGCCGACACCACCTGGCCGATGCCGAAGTCGGTGAGCTTCACCTGAACAGGTAGCTGCGCCTGTGAAGGCGCGGGCTGATCGCTCGTAGTCCCGGCTTCAGCCGGTCCGGTCCTTTCAGATTCCTTTCGCCCGGATGTATCGAACGCCCGACCGCCTGAAGGCGGGACTACGAACGAAACCAGAATATTCCCCGGCTTCACGTCGCGGTGGATCACGCCCGCGTCGTGCGCGGCCTGCAACGCATCGGCGATTTGCGCCACAATTTCCAGGCGCGTGGCCAGCGGAACTTTGTCCACTCCGCCTTGCTCCTCGCACCAGGCCTTCAAGTCCTGTCCTTCCACGTGGTCCATCACCACGTAGAACGGCGGCTCGTCGAAATACACCTCGAGCAAGCGCACGATGTTCGGATGATCGCCCACCCGCTCCTTGAGAATGCGAAAGAGCGTCATCTCCCGCTTCAAACTCCGCACGCGATCCGCCCGGAAACAAAACTTGAAGACGCGCCGCTCTTTCATCGTTTGATGCCGCCCCAACCACACCTCGCCGAAGCCGCCTTCCCCCAGCTTTTGTTCCAACACCTATTTCGTATTCGGCACCAACTGGCCGGCAGCCGGTCGCCAGCCCAACACCGTCTCTTGGTCTCCGACAACTGCCCGGCGCGCCTTCTCCGAATCGGGCGGTTGCTTAAGCGCCGCCAAATTCGCTTCTCCCACTTCGCAAATCTCCACGGGTTCCTCGACTCCCGCCAACTGATACGTCCCGTGATTCAACCACGAAAGCGCGCCCAGCCCCGCCATCTCCTCGCCTTTCAATGCCTGTCGCGCATTGTCAAAGGCCGAGCGCGTCAACAGGATTTGATTGCCCGCCCCCAGCGACATCACTCGCGCGCAACTGTCCACTTGCATCCCATACAAATCGCGCGGCTTGGCCGCCCCTTCCCGCTCCTCGATCACCACTTCCCCAATGTGAATCCCGATCCGATCCAGCACCGGATGAGAACTGCCTTGGTTGAGCCCGCGCAACCGCGCTTGCAGCAACAACGCAAATCGCACCGCATCCGATGGCTTGATGAAGACCAGGAAAAAGGAATCGCCCGCCGTGCTGATCTCCTGGCCGTCAGGGAATTGGCGGAGAATTTCCCGCACCCCCGCATGGTGATGATGCATGAGCGCCACCGCGTCGCGGTCGCCCAGCGATTGCTTGAGCTTGGTGGACCCGACAATGTCCGTGAACAGCAGCGTGACCAGCCCCGTCCGGTACTTGTGCCGGAATTGCTCGACTTGAGCGCGGTGGTCCAGTGCGATTTGCAGGTTCATGAGTGGAGGGCAGAATATCAGAGAAAATCTGCGCGTGAAGGTTAATCCCGAACTCCGAAATAGATGTTTGCTTTATGGTGGCAGGGGCATCGGCCGCAGCGACTCTTACCAAAGCAGGTGTAACCCCGACGTCTCGTATCGTTTGAGATCGTGGTCGGCTGACAGCAAAACCATCCGCTGGCGAATGCACTGCCAAGCGAGCATTCGGTCAAACGGATCCTTGTGCGCCGTCTTGAACAGCAAATGAGAGGACGCAGCATCGGCCGCTTCAAGCGCGCAAATTGTCAGACCCAGATCCTCGGCGACTTCCGGCATTTGCTCCGGTTGCACGCCGTGCAACTCAAGCTTTCCCAAAGCGTGCTTGATCGCGATTTCCCAGAACGAGACCACACTGACTTGCACCTCCTGGCTTCGGTCGGAAATGATGGCCCCGGCCTTTGCGCTGAGATGCGCCGGTTGGATGGCGGCCCAAAGAAATGTGTGCGTGTCGAGCAGGTAGATCATCCTCGGAGAAACTCTGCTTCGGTCATCTTAAAACCTTTCCGCACTTTGAAACGAGCCGTGCCCTCCAGGAGGCCCAGGGGACGGCGCTTGGCGGCTGGTTTCGAGCGGGCGGGGACAAGCCAAGCGACGATTTCCTTTTTCCGGCCATATTGAATGGCGATTTTCTTCCCCTCCAGAACCTCGTCCAGAATCACCGAGAACTGCGCTTTGAAATCGCCGACGCTCACTTTTTTCATCGGACGAGCCTAATGCGCCGCGCGAACGTGTCAACTTGTCAAGTTGGCGGCGAACTCAGCGTTGCCTTTCGTTTTGCACCGCCGTCTCGATTTCCTCGGCGTCGGCGAAGCGCGCCAACGTTTGCCGGACAACCTGCCGGTCCGCGTGCAACAAGCTCGTGCCGGCTTGATCGCCCAACTGCCGCCGCAACGCGACGGAGTCCACCAGGTCTGTAAACACGAGCGTCAGCAGGCCGGTACGGTGCTGGCGTTGGAACGCCTCCACTCGCGCACGGTGCTCAGGTGCAAGTTCGAGGTTCATGGTTTGATTGAGGTTAGCATGGCCAACTTCGACCAGCAGCCGAAAAAACCGGACGAAACAGTCGCCGTACGATGCTCGGCCCGATTTACTTTACCGGCCCGAGGTACCGATCCAGCCATGCTAGAGTCTCTTTAAGCAGATCACTTCGGGGCATCGCATGGCCCGTGTCATAGATCAAGTGGCGTTTATCCTGGGCTGGTGTGCCAAGCAGCCGAAACATGGGAAGTTGTGAGGACTCGACCGGGAAAGCGAAGTCGTATCGACCATTGAGCATTAAGGTCGGGATCGTCACGTGGGGCGCAAAATTGATTTGATCCACCTCCGGCAGTGTCCTTTGCATCCAGAAGCCACCGACCGCGAGAACGCTGACTTTGATCCGCGGTTCCACGGCGAGGAGAACTGGGCCCAAAGTCCCACCCCAACTAAAGCCGAAGTAGCCGAACTTCTCGGGGTCAATGTCCTTTCGTGCTTGGAGATAATCAATCGCTCGGCCCAAGTCCTTCGACCATGCGATGACGTGGTCCCGATAGAAGGTGGTGGGCGAGGGACGATCCGATTTGAGACCGTCTCCTCGTTCATAGGTGCTTTTGTAAACGGGATACAGCACCGCCCGTCCGCTTTGCACGATGAAGTTGATACTGTGCAGTGTGTGCAGTGGCAGAAACTTGGCTTCACTCGAACGTTGGACCATGGCGCCTGACCCTGGGAAATAGAGGATCGTTTGATACGGCGGAGCGGATTTCCTCGGGAGAAACAGGTAAGCGATAACCTGCTCATTGCCGTAGGCCGCGTTGAATCTTACTTTCTGCATTTTCCAGTCTCCCGATGTTTCGTCAACCGACTCCACCGTGGCGTTGAGCTCGGTTTTGTCGTAAGAGAACGCGCTTCGGTAAACTTGAAAAATCTCATCCGTGACCGGCTTTTCCATGGAGTAGTCTCGCAAAGCAACCGGGATGGGATCTGCAGCCGCAGCCGAACTCGGAGTCGAGCCGGGCGATTTCACGCAACGGAATCCGTAAGCCTCGATCCGCTCGAATGCCGGCTGGGCATCGGGGACGTTGAACATGTAATTCGGCTCCAGCCACGAACCGCCCAGGATATAACGTTTACCATTGCCACTCTCGTTCCAACACCACTCTTTCACGTTCCCGGCCATGTCGTAGATTCCAACCGAGCTCATGCCTTGATAAGCGCCGACCGGAGCCGGCCCCTGTTCCCCAAAATTGCTCAAGGGAACGATGGAGGAAGCGAAGCGAATGCTCGCGGCTCGGTTCCAATGGAAAATCGTGGGAAGACTCTTCCCGGCGAATTCGCAATACGCTGCGGCCTCGTACCAACTCACTCCAGTCACGGGATAATTCCCCTGTGCCTCGGGATATTTCCCGCTCGCCCAAGTGGAGGGACTCGGCTGGCCGGTTTGGTCTCGGAAAAGTGTCATCGCCTCTTTCCAGGAGAGCGGCTTTCCGCCCTTGATGAACGGCTGTTTCCAATGGTTGGTTGTTAGGTAGCCACCGGCATCGACGAAATCCTGGAACTGACGGTTGGAAACCTCGTATCGATCGATCAAGTAGTCCCCCACCTTCACCAATTCGAGATGGTCAAGACCGGTCAACTGCATCCAGGTCTCGCCATCCGTTACCCGGACCATGCCGGGCGGGATTCCGCTTTCTTCGTCTAACGTGAACCTGTTGGTCATAGTTCCTGAGGTGCCTTCGAAAGCTTGCTCGACGACGGCATAGCCGAGTTTGCGTATTTGCCAGCGATAAAGGCCGCGCGGCATTCGCAGCCCGGTGACGGGGGTCTTGCCGAGATGGGGCCAGTTCGTCGTCGCCACACGGTACTCCCTCGCATAGACATCCGCCCCCGGTGGAACCGTTTCGATGGACACTCGAACTGAGACTCGCCCCAGGAGATTTGTCAGGGCTGGATCTTCCTTTGGGATGTATCGCCCGGCCTGAATTGCCAGTTCAAGGGCCTCGCTATATTTCTCCGCGTCGGCCAACTGTGCGGCCTGAGGAAGCGCCTGTTCTCGGGCCCAGCGGATTTTGGCGCTGCGGAGGTAAAACCGCATCACTGTAAACGTGAGCGCGACAATGGCCGCTCCCAGCGCCGCCGAACGAATCAGCCGCCAGCGCTGAACCCTCTGCTCTCGCTTGCGCATCACGGCCTGCTCTTGCGTCAAGACGGCCCGGCGTTCGGGGAGGGAACGCAGGTTCTTCGCCAGTTCGCCAGCGGTGGCAAAGCGATCTTCTGGATGACCGGCAAAGCAGTGCTTCAAGTCATCCCGCAGGAGCGAGTCGGGGATGTCTTGCTGCCAGTCCGTGGTCAGCGGTCGCGTCAAATCGCCGACGAGCAGTTGGTAAAGCACCACGCCGAGCGAATAAATGTCCGAGCGCGTCGAGGCGGGTTTTCCAGCCAGAAGTTCCGGGGCCATGTACATCTGCGAACCGGTCTGGGAAGAGGAAGATTCGGCGATGATGGTTTCGGTGAACCCGGCTTTGGTCACGCCCTTCAACGCCACTTCCGAGACCACCTGGCCGATGCCGAAGTCGGTCAGCTTGACCTGAACAGGTAGCTGCGCCTGTGAAGGCGCGGGCTGATCGCTCGTAGTCCCGGCTTCAGCCGGTCCGGTCCTTTCAGATTCCTTTCGCCCGGATGTATCGAACGCCCGACCGCC
>CAMAWP010000290.1 GCA_945861765.1 Akkermansia muciniphila
GAAGGCGGCAAGCTCGGCCCGGCTATCCGCAAATCGCTTCGCCTCCGCGTCAAGGAAGGCAAAGCTTCACTCGTGGTGCCGGGCGAGCGATTCTCCTCGGACACGGCCGAAGGACGCGAACTCCTCCAACGCCACCCCACGCTCCGCGGCGATCGCGATTGCAACCGCGCCAATCCTGGGATCACCCTGGTGGAATTGACAGGGAGTTCATGATTTCTGAGTTCCGATTTTTTTGACTTAAACCAACAATGAACAAACGCATCACACTCCCGGGCAAACCTTCGCGCCCGAGCCGAGTCCAATCCGCCACGCCCCCAGCGGAAATCAGAATTCATAAAGCACAAATCCATTTGTCGAGAAAGTTAACGCAGCCGGATAAGCTCGACCGCTAACGCTCTTTACGGCGCGTGAGAGTTTGATTTACGCTCGACTCGGAGTCTTGCAGGATGAGGCATTCAAACGAATTTTATGAAAAGAAAAATCCCAGTGACCGCAGATGATAAGCTCGTCTCGAAGCGGTTTCCCCGCTCTTCGCGGTATCACCCCGAGTGGGTGAAAGCCAGCGTCAGCGGAGCGGCGAATTCCCTTTGGTTGACCGAGTGGCTCACAACGGAACTCGACCTCCAACCGGGGATGCGAGTGCTCGACCTCGGTTGTGGAAGGGCGTCGTCTTCGATTTTTCTGCACCACGAATATGGGGTTCAAGTTTGGGCAACCGACCTGTGGTGCAGCGCCTCAGAGAACATCCAGAGGATCCGCGACGCCGACGTCGAGGATGGTGTTTTTCCAATCCATGCAGATGCCCGATCGCTTCCATTCGCCGCGGAGTTTTTCGATGCGATCGTGTGCATCGATTCCTTCTTTTACTACGGGACGGACGACCTGTACCTGAACTACCTGGCTCAGTTTGTGAAGCCAGGTGGCCCTGTGGGAATTGCGGGTGCTGGGCTGATGCGGGAAATCGAAGGTCCCCTGCCGGAGCATCTTCGCGAGTGGTGGACGAATGATGTCTGGTGCCTCCATTCAGCGTCTTGGTGGCGTCGGCACTGGGAACGCACAGGCATCATGGCTATTGAAGTGGCCGACACCATGCCCGATGGCTGGCAACGGTGGTTGGACTGGCACCGAGTGATAGCCCCTGATAATGAAGTCGAGATCAGGGCGCTTGAGGCGGATCGTGGCAACTACCTCGGCTACGTTCGCCTCGTGGGTCGTCGTCAGGGCCAGGCGCAGCTCTCAGATCTCATAGTTTCCTTGCCCGCGCAGTACACCAGAAAGCCTTTGCTCCGCAGCAAGGATCACCAACAAACCGACAAAGCCGACCCAAACGGTTCATCGAACCGCCGCCCAGCAGGTCGGCGGGCAGTCCGGACGCCTCGGACCGGCGGCGGTCGATGAGCTTGGAGCGTTGTGGCAACATCGAGTGTCATGCAGTTTCCTCGCTTAATAATCATCGTTGCGGCGATAGTGATGTTGGTAGGCTGTTCGGATGCCCCGGTCGTCACCGTCACGAATCGCTCACCGTTCACACTCAGCAATGTCGTCGTGTCAGGCTCAGGTTTCTCGGTGGGCATTGACAGCATTGCGAAGGGCCGGGAGCACAGATTTACCGTTCATCCCAAAGCTGACTCCGGAGTTCGCCTTGCGTTCGACGCAGGGAATCAGCATGTAGATTCCGGGGAGCACGGTTATATTGAGGCTGGCGGCGGTTATCGAGTCTCAGCGACCGTCGCCACGAACTTGAGCATCTCATTCTCATCGGATTTAGGTTCATATTGACGTGCTCGGGATGACCGACCGGACATTGGAGCCGACCCCTCGATTCTCCGCTTCATCGCTGCCGAGAGTTCGGACGTGTGGATCATGCTCTGCGATCGGGAGCGGTCGCTCACTCGATTCGTTCGATGGCACCCAGCGTCTGGCCATGAAGTCACCCACGCCAATTCAGTCGCATTGCCGCTTTACGCTCGCGCTGCGCTCTCCTAATGTCATTAGAAATCTATGAAACAGTCCTTCCATTATTGGCTTTCGCTCTTGTTCGGCCTGGGTATCTGTTGCACCTCCTTCGCTCAGCCGTCCAAACCAACCGTCAACCTGCCGGGCCAACAGTCGGACGGTTCAGTGTTGCTGCCTAATCAGTGGTCGCTGCGGCCGACCGGTCGGCAAGTCCCGATGGGCGATCTGCCCATCAATATTGCAGTCCATCCCGGCAGCCGTTTTGCCGCGGTGCTGCACAGCGGCTATGGCAAGCACGAAGTCGTGATTGTGGATCTCAAGTCTTCGGCCATCGTCACCAGGCAGCCCATCGCTGAGACTTTTTACGGTATTGAATTTTCGCGTGACGGAACGCAGCTTTTTTGTAGCGGAGCGGGCGACGAAGTAATCCATCGTTTCACTTTCCGAAACGGGAGCGTCACGAATCATGAGCAGGTCAAATTGCGCGATCCTCGAGAGCGCGGCGTCCCCGCCGGGCTAGCTGTTTCCCGTGACGCCAAGAGCCTGTACGCCGCGAATGTGTGGGGATCTAGCGTCACGAAGATGGATCTGACGACCAAGATTGCTGAATGGAACATTCCGGTGAGCACCGGTCCCGTGGCTTCGAATGGCAAGCCCGTGATACCCCCGACCGATGCGGATCTGGCTGCCGCGACTAAGCGGACCGAGGCGGTGTTAGACCCTGCTGATCCGAACGCACCGTTTCCATACGCGTGTTTGTTGGATGAAAAGCGCCAGCGTCTTTACGTGAGCTTGTGGGCCAAAGCAGCCATCGCAGTCGTTGATCTCAAAACAAGAACGCTCATAGCTCTTTGGGCCACCGAGGAGCATCCCAATGAAATGGTGCTCACGAAATCCGGCAGATACCTCTTTGTGGCCAATGCCAACCGCAACACGGTCACCGTTCTCGACACCCAAAGCGGTCGGGCCGTCGAGACGCTGGTTGCTTCACTTCATTCTTCGCTGCTGCCGGGGACGACTCCCAACAGCCTGGCGCTCGCTCCGGATGAGAAGATGTTGTTTGTTGCCAATGCCTGCAACAACACCGTCGCCGTGTTTGATGTGAGCACACCGGGCAAGAGCCGGTCGATGGGCTTTATCCCGGTGGGTTGGTATCCCACGTCGGTTCGAGTGACTCCCGACGGCAAGCATCTTCTGGTTGCGAACGGCAAAGGAGTCACTTCCAAAGCCAATCCAGGCGGACCTCAGCCTGGAAAAAAATCGGCGGGCACTGTTGTTGAGTACATTGGCGGCCTGTTTCAAGGCACCTTAAGCATCATTGATTTGCCATCTCGAAAAGCCTTTGAGCAGCAACTCGCCGGTTACACCACGCAGGCGTATCGCTGCAGTCCGCTGAAAGCCGACGGCGTCGTGTCGGCTCAACGGCCTACGGGAAACCCCATTCCTGGGAAGCCGGGCGATGTCGGGCCGATCAAGTATTGCATTTACGTCATCAAGGAGAACCGGACTTACGACCAAGTCTTGGGTGATATGGCCGAAGGCAATGGTGATCGCAAACTTTGTTTATTTCCTGAAAAGGTGACGCCCAACCATCATGCGTTGGCGCGCGAATTCGTCCTGTTGGATAACTTCTACGTTGAAAGCGAAGTGAGCGCCGATGGCCACGAATGGACGGTTGGAGCTTATGCGACTGATTTTGTGGAAAAGTTTTGGCCGCTGAATTACGGCCACAACAAGAGTGGGAAATTCCCGTATCCCAGCGAGGGCCGGTTTTCAATTGCGGAATCCTCCGGCGGTTACATCTGGGATCGAGCCCGCGAGGCGAACGTGACCTACCGTAGCTATGGAGAGTTTGTGAATAACGGCAAGACCTTGAACGATCCGGCCACCGCCCGAGTCGCTGGGTTACGCGGTCATATCGATGAACGGTTTCATGGTTGGGACATGGACTACTCTGACATCAAGCGCGCTGAACGCTTTGTTCAAGAGGTGAAGCGTTTTGAAAAAGAAGGCGACATGCCGCGTTTGCAAATTGTCAGGCTTGGCAATGATCACACTTACGGAACGACCCTGGGTAAGCTGACGCCCACCGCGATGGTGGCCGAAAACGATCTGGCTTTCGGGATGTTAGTCGAAGGGGTCAGTTCCTCCAAGTTTTGGCCGCAGACAGCGATTTTCGTGGTCGAAGACGACGCGCAAAACGGTCCGGACCACGTCGATGCCCACCGCACAATTGCCTACGCGATCAGCCCTTATATCAAGCGGAGATCCGTCGATTCGACGATGTATTCGACGAGCAGCATGTTGCGCACAATGGAGCTGATACTCGGACTGAAGCCGATGTCCCAGTTCGATGCCGCTGCCATGCCGATGTATGGTTCGTTTCAAGAGAAGCCTGACTCGACGCCTTACAAGTCCCGGCCTGCGATCGCAGATCTCAATGAACGCAACATCAAGACCGCCTGGGGCGGGGAGCAATCCAAGAAAATGGATTTCTCGAAAGAGGATGCTGCGGATGACTTGATGCTCAATGAAATCATCTGGCGATCCGTCCGTGGTGCGGACCACCCGATGCCCGCGCCAACGAGAGCCGCCTTCGTCTTTGTGCATTCCGACGGTGACAATGATTAGGCCGCACTGGGCGCACATTAGAAAACGCATCGAGTTGACTGGAATAGAGCCATAGCGGATGAGACTTTTTTTATCCCGCCGGGATGACCCGAGTTTGGATCTATTGGCCGCCTCGTCTCCCGGAGGGAGATTCGAGACTAGCCCAGCAGTTCACTGCTGGGTTCGAATGAACCATCGCACAAGTCCCGCAGGGACGGCCGAGTCCCCGAATGGCCGACGTCAGATCCTATTCTCGCTGTCTGTTCAGGACAAAGGATCTCCCGAGAATGGCTCAACCGTCCCTTCGGGACTTTGGGTATTGGCGACGCAATCCCACCCTTCAAAGGGTGGGCTAGTCTCAAATCTCTCCTCCGGGAGATGTCAGTCGGAAAAAGTTCATCGGATACAACAGCACACGGCCGGAAAATGTCCAAACTCTACAAACTCCACGCTCCCCTCGGGAGTGAGTTCTCCTGCCCGGACATGGAAATGATTCCCCCGAAAACAGCGGGGAACCTTGAAGAATGTCGCACTCGCTCACCCAGGGTTGGTCCGAGGACGGACCAGCCTTGGGCTTCACGTTCCAGCCCCGTTAGGGCTGAAGAGACGGCTTGGACTTGTGTCGGATGTTGATAAGACGCCAATGGCATTGCCTCTGCTAAAGTATTTTTTATCAAAATACGTTGACACTCTAAATGATTTTATTATAGTGCGACGACCGTAACCCAAAATTAACCGAAAGAAATTATGAACCGCGTTTTTCGCAAATATAAAGTCGGAGCCTTCACGCTCATTGAGCTCTTAGTCGTCATCGCCATCATTGCTATTCTGGCAGGAATGCTGCTGCCCGCGCTGGCTAAAGCTAAAGCCAAAGCCCAACGTATCAAATGCGTGAACAACCTTAAAAATGTCGGTTTGGCCTTCCGTATTTTTGCGACGGACAACGGCGACCGGTTTCCCATGAGCATTTCGGTTACTGAAGGTGGTTCTTCAGAGTTTACAGTCGTCGCCGCTGCTCAGTCGAACTGGTTTCATTTCGCCGCCATGTCCAATGAACTGAGCACTCCTAAAATCATCGTTTGCCCGAGCGACGGTGCCAAGACAGAGGCGACGAACTGGACGACCCACATTGGTCTTCTCAAGAACAAGGCGACCAGCTTCTTCGTGGGTCTTGATGCGGATGAAACACGTCCTCAATCCGTTCTGTCGGGTGATCGGAACATGACCAATAACCTCCCAGTTCGCTCGGATATTGATAAATCTGAGATCATCAACATCGGCACCAACCACACCGGCGCGCTCGGTGCTGGATGGACCAAAGACCTCCATCAGAATTCAGGCAACCTGGCTCTTGGTGATGGAAGCGTGCAGCAGCTCAGCACCGGTCGTCTCCGCGAGCAGTTGAAGAACACGGATAGCACTCTCAACCCGATTGCCTTCCCGGGCCAGTCTCCTAAGTAATCTAACTTTCCTTAAACAAGAAATTAACGAAGGCATCCGAAAGGATGCCTTTTTTATTTTGATTGGAACCATTAACCCGCACGGCGTGGAATCCGTCGCGCCAGCGTCATGGACTGCGGTGAAGAGCTAAGCGAATCACCGCTTTGGCGTCGGTTTGGCGACATTTTCATCGCCCACCATGCCAAAGCGGCGATTACTCAGACTTCATCGCCGCAGTCCAAAACCTCGCGGATCTTTCCTGGCTCTTCGTGAACATAGGCCCGATTGGTTGACGCACGCATGGGAGGGAAGCCGACAGTCTGAATGAGATCACTCGATTTCCACGATGTCAGGAGTTCGCAGCGGCTGTCAGTTCGATGATCTGCTTCAGCTCTGTATTTGGCCGGAATTGAATTGTTCGGAAAAGTTTATCAACAATCGGTTTGCGCCGCAGCATGTCTTGAAAGCCAGCGGAGTAGGCTTCTCCGTAGGGAACAAGTGCGAGCGGTGAGTTAGATCCCAAGGTGCGAATGACTAGCTCAGCAAGTTCTCGGATGCTGATTTCGTCTGTTCCTCCAATATTGAAGACCTGACCTGTTGCATTCGGACATTTTCGAAGGCGGACGAGCGCTTCGACGGTATCCTGCACATAACAAAAGCAGCGTGTTTGGCCCCCATCCCCATAGACTTTCAGTGGGGCCCCTGTTTTGGCGGCTGCTATGAACCGCGGCAAGACCATTCCATAGCGGCCAGTTTGGCGCGGACCCACTGTGTTGAAGAGACGGGTGATGATGACGCTCAATCCTTTTTCTTTCGCATACGCCAGCGCAAGGAATTCATCCATCAGTTTCGAGCACGCATAACTCCACCGGCCTAAATGTGGCGGGCCAATAATCAGATCATCCTCCTCGTCGAATCCTGGCTTTTGACTTTTACCATAAACCTCGGAGGTGGAGGTTAATAATAAAGGGATTCCGCAGTCTCCGGCAGCCCGCAGAATCGCTTCTGTTTCGTGGAGATTGGTTTCGATCGTGCGAATGGGTGAATGAACCACCAACTCGACTCCTACGGCGGCAGCGAGATGGTAAATGAAGTCCGCGTTGGCGGCTAGCTCGTGCAGTGGGCATTCCGAAACCTTGCCTTGAATCAGGCGCAGGTCAGGATGCGAGAACACCGCCCGAAGGTTATCTAGGCTGCCGGTCGAACAATCGTCGATGACCGTCACCGAGTTGCCGTCGGCTAGGAGCCGTTCCACCAAATGGGAGCCAATAAACCCAGCCCCTCCGGTCACTAAGATTCGTTGAAGATTCTTCATTCTGAAAGCGCCGTCGCGACTGCTTGAGCAAGTTTCTGTCGGTAATCGGCATTGTTAATCAGCCGAGCTTCCTCTGAATTCGAAATGTAACCGCCTTCCAGCAATACGGCGGGGCGCTTCTGTCCTTGCAGGACGGTCATAAAACGGGCTCGGCGAAGGCCTCGATCCTTGCGCCCGGTGGACTGAAGCAAGGCTCTATGTAGGCGAATAGCGTATTGGAGATTTTGGGCATCGAACGTATTATTGGGAAAAACAAGAGTCGGATCATCTTCGTAATCACGCGTCAGATTAGACGGCATGCCCGCCGGAGTCAGGCAATACGTTTCGACGCCTCCGTGGTCGAGCCGAGCCGATGGTGACTCGACGGAGTTAAAGTGCAGGCTGATGAAGAGATCGGCCTGAACTTTGTCAGCGAATGCAACTCTGCTCGACAGCGAAAGGTCGATGTCTTTCGTCCGTGTGAGGAAAACCGTCCAGCCGTTCGCCATCAAAAGCGGCTGAACCCGGAGCGCCCAATCCAACGTATAATCTTTTTCGCACCTGCCGTTCAGAACGCATTTAGCGCCGGTATTCTCGCCGCCGTGCCCTGGATCAATGACGACGGTGCGGGTTGTCTTTTGAAGAGCGGCTGGCAACTTAATCAGTGGTGCGAAATTCTTTGCGATGTCCAGGGCATTGACCACAGGTTGCCCGTTGGTGAACCGAGGTCCAAAACCTAGTCCGAGGCTCAATCCGTTCCAATAAGCCACTCGACTCCCGATTACAAGGGTGACCACACTGGCGGGACCCTTCGATTCATAGGCAAGATGTGAATTGCTCTTCACTTGGTGCGGTTTTTCGTAGCCGTTCGTTTGGCTCCATGCTGCCCAGGACACCCATTCATCGCGGATAGGATCAATGCGTGGCGTCACACTTGCGCTTGGAATCGCTGGGCTCGGCGCGTGATGAGGCGGTTCATTCGTTTCCGTTAACACATCCCGGCCTCTGGGTGCTGGTTCTGTGGAGAACGTTTGGATTTCGATGGGCGTGATCTTGGGCTTCGACTTGGGAGGAGTTGGGCAGCCTGTGAGCGCGAGGAGAGCGAGAAGCAAGGCAGCGGTTTTGCAGAGATTCAACACGACGACATTTTGCGTAACTTCGACAGCGACTCAATGAAGAAATCGTTTGAGATGTTGTGGCCGTTGCCCATAACATCTCAAGCGATGTCGATTCCCTAGGTATGCAGCCAAAGCTTCCCATGTTCATGAACCTCGGTGGGGCGAGAGTCCCATCGAGCCCTAATCTGCTCTGGCGCTCGCCAATGTCAGGGCTCGACGGCTTCCGGCTCGGAGACTACAGCTCGGAGAGAGTCTCGCCCCACCGTTCATGGGCAGAGGATTGGTCAACTGAATACTCACAACTTTGGCTTTGCCCTTGAGAATCCTTGTCGCCATTACTGGAGCCAGCGGCGCGCTTTATGCGCAACGTTTATTCGATAATCTCGATGCGCGTGAGCACGAGGTTCATCTCGTCATGAGCAGCTACGCGCGAGTTGTCATCGAAGAGGAACTTCCCCAAGGCCTTCAGTTGCCTGAAGGAGTGGCTACCCACGGTCTAAAGAGCATGAATGTGCCGTTCGCAAGCGGATCGAACCCTTTCGACGTCATGGTCGTTATTCCATGCACAATGGGAACCTTGGGACGAATCGCGCATGGCTTGAGCGAGGATGTGTTGCTTCGTGCTGCCGATGTCATGTTGAAGGAACGTAAGAAGTTGATTCTGGTCCCTCGGGAAACGCCATTTAATCTGGTGCATCTTAAAAACATGGAACTTCTGTTGCTTGCGGGAGCGATTATCCTTCCGGCAAA
>CAMAWP010000291.1 GCA_945861765.1 Akkermansia muciniphila
AACTGTCGGAGAAAATGAACTTCGCCCGCGAGGACGCAGCCGATGACCTCCTGCTCAACGAAGTGGTTTGGCGTTCCGTCAAAGGCCCCGGTTCTCCGATGCCCCCACCCGTCCGCGCCGCGTTCGTCCGCGGCCAGCGAGATGGAGACGACTAACCACCCTTTGGGGAACACGGAGTTGGATGTGGTCGAAGCGGCTTGGCGACGCCGGCCTCCTATTTCCAAAACAGTTTTCACAAGCGACGCGAGATCTTTTCGGTCGCAATGAGAACCCTTTCGTCGAACATTTGTTTCAGGATCGTCCCTGAATATTCACCTCCCGGTCTTAGATCTGTCACTCGGCTTGACCACTCTCTGCTCTCATGTGGGCCGTGGTGGATCATCACGGCGCCGCCACGGAAATAATCACAACCATTAAATGAGCACACAATTATGAGCGGTATCGCGTACCATTCTTCGAGAGCCGAGAGACAGGCTCAATCAATAATCAAACCACTCGACATTCCGATGGAGCAGGGACATGAAGGTCAGCCCACCTGGCGTTTCGGCATCTGGAGCCTCCTCGCATGCCTGGTTCTGCCGCTGTCCGCCCTCGGGCAGTACTCGGTGCCGAATGTCTCCAATATCTCAGGCCCGGCAACCAATATTCTAGGCCGCACTACGCTTATCAACCACGGCCTCGTGGGTGTCGGCCACATCTCGGGATCGGCCCTCGACAGTTTTGGAGAGACCTTCGGGTCGATGTCCGGTATGCAGATCACCGGATGGAGGAATAATGGCAACGGAACTTACAGCGGGACTTTCAACATCCTGCCGGACCGCGGGTATAACAGCGGCAGCTTTTACTCGGACTACGCCGCGCGCATTAATCAAATCGGGTTCACGTTCAGCCCCTACACCCGGTCCGGCAATATCGGCGGCGCGACGGACGCGGAGAAACTGGCAGCGCAGAACCAAATCACTTTCACCACCCCAATCACCGGCGTGAAGTTTACTTACAACGACCCTATCACGGGTTTGAACTCCGTCACCACGGGCCTCGATCCAGGGACCAATTACGCCACGCTCTTTGGTCAGACGCTTCCCTACGTGCGGTCGTTTACCGGCACCCAGTCGCCGGGCACCACCAATCTTACGACCTATCCGAACGTGAACAAACTGCCGATGGATTCGGAGGCGCTTCACCTCAAACCGGATGGTTCGGGGTATATCGGTGATGAGTACGGCGCGAACATTTACTATTTCAACGCGAGCAAGACAATCACCGGCGTGATCGTGCCTCCCGCCGCGTTTCAACCGAGCTCCACCAATGTTCCAAACTTTAGTTCGGTGACCGTACCGACAAGCGGTCGGCGCAACAATCAGGGCTTCGAGGGTGTCGCCCTAAGTCCAGACGGCACGCGCCTGTTCGCCATGCTTCAAAGCGCCACCATCCAGGATTCAGATGCCAGCTCGCAGAACCGCAAACAGGCGCGTCTGCTGGTCTATGATGTCAGTGCCAATCCCACAAATTCGACGCCGCTGGCCGAGTACGCACTCACGCTGCCCACGTACCGCACGGCAGGTGACGGCGGAGCCGTCAACGCCACCGCAGCGCAAAGCGAAATCATCGCTTTCGATAATCAGCGGATTCTCGTCCTTTCCCGCGATTCGAATGGTCTCGGCAGTGTCGCGACCAACCGAAACGTTTATAAGAATGTTCTTTTGGCGGACCTCACCCTCGGAGCGCCGACCAGCCTCGCGGCGGACGTAGCAAAGAATGCGAGCGGCGGCAAGATCGTCACCGCGCCTGGCGTGCTCGACACATCCATCATTCCTATTGCCTGGACCGAAGCGGTCAATCTGCTCAACACGAATCAACTCGCTAAGTTCAATATCCGATTTGACACAGGCACCAACCAGGTCTCCAAGCTCATGATGGGAGAAAAATGGGAAGGTATGGCGCTTGTTCCCGCGGGGGACGCGGGCAGTCCGAACGATTACTTTCTGTTCATTGGTAATGACAATGATTTCATCACTTCCGCTGGCACGATGCGGAGTCCGGACGGCACTTTGGTGAACTATGATGCTTTCAACGGCTATCCGGCGAACCGCGTGCCGGCGCCACTCGACTCGGCGAACAGCGAGTCCGATACGAGAATTTTGGTTTACCGCGTCTCGATCTCAACGGGTCCTCGGCCGTCCATTCCCATCTCCGAGTATCAAAATTTTGCGAGCCTGGCGACAACCGGTCCTTCGACCGTGGTTCCTCCATATTATATTCCGAGCGGCCCGGCCCTCTCCAAAGGGTTCGAGCTTCAAACCATTTCGATTGCCACCGTGGGAGACCCCGCCGGATTGCCGTTCCCCAACGGCTACAAAATGGCGGGGATTCCAGATGGCCTCGGAGCCTTCGATAACGGCAACGGCACTTTCACGCTCCTGATGAATCATGAGTTGCGTGGCGGCGATCTTCCGGCGGGATTCGGCACCTCGGCGACGAATGTCACAACAGGCGTCGTCACCACCAACGCCAACGGCGCTGCAGGCATTACCCGTGCCTACGGTGGCAAGGGCGCGTTCATTTCTCGCTGGGTGATTAACAAGACTGATTTGTCAGTCGTCTCGGTGCGCGACCAGATGTCCGCGAACAGCGTCAATCTCTGGTCCACGAATGGCTGGCGGAAATTTGATTCGGCCACCGACTTTCATTTGTCGCGACTTTGCTCAGCGGACCTGCCCGCGGTGTCGGCGTTTTACAACGCAGCGACCGGCAAAGGCACTACCAATCGGATTTTTATGAATGGCGAAGAGGATGGTGGAACCTTTCGCGCGCTCGGCGGCCGTGCATTCGCGCACATTGTCAGCGGGCCGAACGATGGCCAGAGCTATGAGCTTCCCTGGCTCGGCAAGTACGCCTGGGAGAACGCGGTGGCTTCGCCGTTTGCGCAGGATTTGACGGTGGTGATGGGGCTGGACGACAGCGACCTGACCAACAGCCAGGTGTACGTCTATCTCGGCACGAAAGGAACGGCTGGACTGGACATCGTGAAGGCCGGTCTGACCAACGGCCTGCTCTATGGGGTCCGTGTGGAGGTCGGCGGCGCTCGCGTGGCCTTTGAGAACTCGACCAACGTGTTTGGCGCGACGAACCGGTTGAGCTCTGCCGCGTTCGAACTCTTCAATTTCGGAGACGTCACCTACACCTCTGGAAACAACTTGGATGCCAGCAGCAATACGAACCTTACTTCGTTCCAGCGCGTCGAGGACGGAGCTTGGGACCCGGCTCATCCGGCTGACTTCTACTTTCTCACTACGGGAAGAGTTGAGAGCTCAGCCACCCGCCGCACGTTCAACGACGTGACCAACCCGACCCGCCTGTGGAGGCTTCGTTTCACGGACATCACTCATCCCGAGCAAGGCGGCACGATTGATCTCGTTCTCGACGGCCCGATTGGAACCGGCAATGGTCTTTCGCACGACCAGCCAGTGATGATGGACAACATGGGTTTCCTCGCGGATGGCAGCATTCTGATTCAGGAAGACCCGGGCGGCTATGGACGTCTGGCGAAGATGTGGCTCTTCTCGCCTGCGACCGGTGAATTGACCGAGGTGCTCGCCGCAGATCCGCGACTCTTCGCCACCGGCGGTGTTTCGTTCCACACGATCGACGAGGAAGCTTCGGGCGCGATCGACGTTTCGGAGATTCTTGGGCCCGGCTGGGTGCTCTTCGACGTGCAGGACCATTCAAGGTCTTCGACGGAATTGGTCGAGAACGGCCAATTGATCGCGATGCACATGAGCCGCGTCAGCAACACGGGACCCGCCACCACGATTCCACCCTATTACAACGGAACGCGTAACGCCTTCGATAGCGGCATCCAACCCTTCGTCCAGTCTTTGCTCACCGTGGGCGACACGAACGCAACGCTGCCTAATGGCTACAAGATTGTGGGTGTGCCCGATGGCCTCGGCGCATTCGACAACGGCAATGGAACTTTCACGCTTCTGATGAACCACGAGCTGCGGGGCGGCGACTTGCCCGGTGGACTGGGGACAGTGGTCGCGGCGACGAACGCGACGACCGGAGTGGTCACGTTCACCACGAATTCTGCCCAGGGGATTACGCGGACCTACGGCGGCAAGGGAGCGTTCATCTCCGAATGGATTTTCAACAAGACGACCCTTCAAGTGATGGCCGCGGGCGACCTTATCGTCAACAACGGCGTGAACCTCTACGGAACGAATGGCTGGCGGAAATTTAACCCGGCGAACGATTTCCATTTGTCGAGGTTCTGCTCCTCTGACCTGGCACCGGTGAGCGCTTTCTTCAATTCGATCACCGGCAAAGGCACAACGAATCGACTCTATTTGAGCGGAGAAGAGGATGGTGGCGCGTTCCGTCCCGGTCAAGGTGGCCGCGCTTTCGCTGTGCTGGCGACGGGTTCCGCAAAGGGCCAGGCTTACGAACTGCCCTGGCTGGGCAAATTCAGTTGGGAGAATGCGGTCGCTTCACCGTTCCCACAGGATCTCACGGTGATCATGGGTCTGGATGACAGCGACCTCACCAACAGCCAGGTGTATGTTTACCTCGGAACAAAGCTCGCCAATGGCATGGATATCGAGAAAGCCGGCCTGACGAACGGATCGCTCTATGGCCTGCGAGTCTGGGACGCCGGCAAGCGCCTCACCACGGAGACCAACGACAAAGCGCTCGGGGTTGCCGTCCGCGCGAATCGCGCGCGTTTCGATTTCTACAAGTTCAGCGATGTCTCCCGCAAGTCGGGCGACGAGCTGGATCAGGAAAGCCTGGCGCAAATCACCAACTTCCAACGCGTCGAGGACGGCGCCTGGGACCCGGCTCGTCCGAACGAGTTTTACTTCGTTACGACTGGAAGAGTGGAGAGCAACAACGCGCGTGCGACGTATCATGACGTGACGAACGCTTCGCGAATGTGGCGGCTTTCGTTCGACGACATCACGCATCCAGAATTGGGCGGGGATATTGAGTTGGTTTTGGACGGGCCGGCCGGCTCCAAAAACGGTCTCAGCGACGCCCAACCGGTGATGATGGACAACCTGACGATCGCGCACGACGGACGGATATTGATCCAGGAAGATCCGGGCAACTACGAACGTCTGGCCAAGATCTGGCTGTTCGATCCGAATGACGCCAGCTTGAAGGAAGTTCTCGCTTCGTCCTCAGCCTCATTCAGCAGCACCAACAGCCCGGCGTTTCTGACCCGTGATGAGGAAGCGTCCGGGATCATTGATGCGTCGGAGATTCTCGGGCCAGGCTGGTATTTGTTCGACGTGCAAGTCCACAAAACCATCGCCGGCGAGTTGGTAGAGGGAGGGCAACTGGTCGCGATGCAATTAGCGGAGACGAGCACATACCCGAGCTTCCGAGTCCAGCCGATCAGCCAGACAGCGACTTTCGGCAGCACTATTACCGCATCAGCGGATGTTGTGGGAACCGGACCGCTTACTTATCAATGGTTCTGGAACGGGACCGCGATTCCAGGGGCAACAAGCCGCGTGGTAACGCTGTACCAACTGCCGCTCAACCAAGCGGGCGCGGGCCTGACTGTCGCAGTCACCGGAGCGGAAGGCACGGCGGTGAGCAAAGTCGCCACAATCAAAGTTAACCCGGTTCAACCTCTCCTGGGGCTGGAGCTAGTTCCAACCATCAGCGTCTCGGGAACGGTTGGCGGAAATTACCGGGTAGAATACACCGATGCCATCGGAGGAACCAACAACTGGCAAACCCTCACAAACATCACGCTCATGGCCTCTCCGACAGTGGTCACGGATCCGGGCGGCTCGCGGAAACCGGCGCGCGTTTACCGCACCGTCACGCCATAGCCAGTAGCTGTTCTCGCAAGCGAAGAACTCACGAACAAACGAGGCGGACTGGCAGAGATGTCAGTCCGCCTTTTGCATTTTGCGTGCAAACGAATCGGCAGGCTCAGAAATCCTGACCCGCCGCCGGGATTTTTGCACGGTTGGAATTTGCCTGAGCTTCTCCCTCACCCCAGCCCTCTCCCGCTGGGAGAGGGAGCCTCTCAGTCCATCACCGAAAGATCCCAGAGTCCCAGTTTTTCCAGAGACGGGAGACCATTCTCCCTCGCCCAGCGGGAGAGGGCTGGGGTGAGGGAGGAACGCCAGCCTCCAGGGCCAGGTCACTGGTTTTCTACGGCGTCAGAATGTCTGAGCCGATGTAAGCTTGCTCGTTGGAATGAACAGTTCTTTGACAACGCCAGACGCCTTTCCCGGTTTCATGATTACGCTCCTTGCGCCGCCGCAAACGCTCTGGACAAGCCAGAGGGCAAAAACTAAGTTTCGCTACGACGTAAGGTTCCCCATCGTCAATTCGTCGGCTCCGTTTTTGCTGGCCGGTTTCCACGCGGGAAGTCCGGCGATGGCTGGTGGAAGTCCAGTTCAATGGATCTTGCCGAGCGGTCGATGCAAGAAGTCCGAGAAAAGTTTGAAGCCTTCGGGTCGCCGATTTTCGATCGCAGCGCGACGCTCTCTGGCTACGTCGCCGCAATGAAAGAATTGAGCGAGGGTTCGCCCAATGCGCATTTTCGAGCTGATATTGGCTGCGCCCTCATTTGCGATGGAAGGATCGAAGAAGGCAGTCGCTACCTTAGAAAAGCCGAAGAAGAGTATCGGGCATTTGGCGCTCAGTTTCCGGACATGCCTAAGCCGCTGTGGTCCGATGAAAGCGCGACCCGCATGTCCGTTCTCTTGGCAGCGATAGAGGCTGGGCGCCATGAAAGTGTCATCGAAGAGTGGTATCGGCAGTCGGTCGTCAGTCTAAAGATAGATAAGAAATGGACGTCCTGATGATGCACGCACGGGTGATTGATCAGTGCAGCCTTCTCCGGGGGAGCCTTCAGGAGCATCGAGAGGCCATCGCAGCCGCGCTCCGACGGAGTCGTGACGATATCCCGTCATCACAGATTCTCGGTGCGTGAGAGAACATAGAGAACGTGCCTTGCCGGGTTGGCGTGGTCTGGTATTCTTACCGCGTGAGTTTAGAAAACATCAAGACCGAGATAGCGGGTATGCCACAGGAACATCAGGATCAACTGGCTGCTTACTTGGTGCATTTGCGGCACCAACGTGACCCAAAGATTCCCGCGGAGATCCGGACCAGAATTGAGGACAAGGATCCTGCGAATTGGCTTTCCCTAGATGTGCTGAAGGAGAGATGGAAGGACTGAGACATCGTGGAGCCTTACCGTGTCTTGGTTTGCATCGAGATTCTCCAGCTAGAGAAGCCGTCGAGGCGAGACCGTGATTTGATGCTGAGGTTTTTGGAGCGCTTGGGGAGCAACCCTTTTGCGAAGGGAGATTACGAGGAGAAGGATGAGGTGGGGCGCCCTGTTCAGATCAGGGTGATCAGCAAGTACGCTCTGACCTACTGGGCTGACCATGCAGTCAAGGAAGTCAAAGTCACGAAGATCGAGTTGGCGGACCGCACATGAAACGCCGAACAGGCGCTCCAGGCAACACCGGTGAGCGCGGGGGTTGCCGCCTTATGTCGCAGGCCCGGCGTACCTGAGCTTGATCGTTTCCTGGTGCGCACTTCTCACCGAACTCAAAACCAACAGCAGCAAAATATGAGCTCAAAATCGAAACCGCAAAAGCGCCCGATGACCCCGAATGACCTCCGGCATACCGCTCTCAGCCTGCCCGAAGCCTCGGAAAGCGCGCACATGGACCATCCTGACTTCCGAGTCAGCGGGAAAATTTTTGCGACGCTCGGTTGGCCCGATGAGAGTTGGGGCGTTGTCATGCTTTCCCCGGCGGAACAGGAAACGCTAGTCCGGGCCAACCCCGCTGTTGTTACGCCCGTGAAGGGCGCTTGGGGGAAGCGCGGCAGCACGCAAGTCCGTCTTGAGAGCATTGATGAGACGACGCTCCGAAGCGCAATTGTCGCAGCATGGCGTAACAAAGCAGCAAAGCGATTGGTCGCTAAATTCAGCAATCCCGGAGACGCCTAAGTGACTACCAATCCCCGAAACCGGACAAAGAGTGGAGATGCACAAAGAGATCCGGTTCAAGGTTCCTGCTGGCTACGACGAGAAGAAACACATCGAGCAATGGAAGGCAGAGCAGCACATAGAGGAACTCACGGTTGAGGTCCGAGATTGATTGATGCTTCGAATTGCCAGGCGGTCGAGCGAACTGACAGTCCACCTTTTGCATTTTGCGTGCTAATGAACCTAGAAAAAGCAGTTGGAACCACGGATTTCACGGATGACACGGATGATGAAGATACTGCTTTGGGCGAACTCTCACCCGGTTGGTGAGCACGGAGAAGGATCTTCTCCTTCGCGAAACCGGTTACTTACTTATCCGTGTAATCCGTGGTTTCTCAAATGCTGGATTAAAGGACGAATCAGCGGGCGACCACGCGAAAGAACGCATACGCCTCGCCGTCGGCTGGCAGAATTGTCTCCACGATTCCTCCGTTGCCCTGGATGAGGTTTCCCACCAAAACCCAATCTGGTGAACGCAGGCGCGAGCTGCTTTGCAACTCGTACCGTCGGCTGGACTCTGACAACCAGTGAATCTTCACGTTGCGTCCGGCTCGTTCGATCTTCACGACGGGCGCGCGCGGCAGTGTCGCCCGGTTGGCGTTGACCTCCACCAAGCCGTAGCAGCCGATTTCGGCGTCGGGTCCGGTGTTCCAGCGCGCGGGATTTTCATCGGTGTCAGAGGCGGCGGCGGCGGTGGCGTCGCGCCAGCCGCCATTCGGAGCCGCCGACGGAAAAACGAAGGCGTAATGTTCGGGCGTTCCCAGTCCGGCATTGTTGTTCGGTTCGCCCGGATGCCAGTTCACGAAGGTTGCCGGCTCGCCGCTGATCCACCGGAACTTGCCCTCCTGATCGCGATCGGTGAGGCCGATCCATAACGGCCGGGGACTGTCCTCGAAAAAGCAAAACGTCTCAAAAATCCAGCGGCATTCTTCCGCGTCGTTAATGGTCGCGAGGTTGCCTCCCAACGCGACCGCCTGCACTTGGGCCTCGGTCCACGTCGCGGGACTGATCAGATAATAGGAGTGGTTGTTCTGCGGATTGACCAACGGACCCGCAAGAATCTCTCCGTGTGCCGTCGAGCCAGCACAAACCAGACTCGCCAGCGCTAACAGAGTGGAATTGAAATATTTCATA
>CAMAWP010000292.1 GCA_945861765.1 Akkermansia muciniphila
CTCAACGTCGCGCTGGCGCTGTTCGTCAGCGCGCCCACGTTCCAGAGGAGCGAACCGTTGTCCGTTGTCACCGTGCCGGCAGAAGGCGATGCGGAAACCAGGGCCAAGCCATTCGGCAACGAGTGGGTCAATGCCAAGCGGTCCGCCAAAGCGCCTTGAGTTCGTCCGGCGATCGACGCCGAGTTCGTAGGCGGCACATCGCGCGCTGAGAACGTAATCGCCTCGGGCGGGATCGCGATCATGCGGTCGCCGTAGCTCAGGGTTCCGAACCGGACGCTGGTCCAATCGAGATTCGCGTCGAGGTAATCCACCACCACCAGTTCCTGCACCGGCGCCGTGGCCCCGATCTTCGGATCGTTCTCAAAGCGGATCGTGTAGGAAAACGTCTCGCTCGCAGCCACCGCGTGCGTCGCGCCGACGCCGGCAGGGACGACGAGCTCACCTCTGAGGTGATCCGTTCCATCAACTGACCCATGTCAGCCATTGCAGCCATGAAACCCTCGAACTCCTTGTCGCTGGTTTTGTGCAGCCGTGTCGATTCCTCCCCCGTTAGGACGGGAGTCTCTTCGCTTTGGCCCCCTTGCGGGCTGTCGGCGAACACCATCAACAGTTGCTCTCTTTTCATTGTTCTCATTTTCATGATCCCCTTCGCTCCTCGGGCTTTCACCCGATTCAACGCTACTACGAGATCATCCGACCTCTCTGCCAACCTCACTCAGGTGTCGTTGCCTTCACTCCGAGTTACCTGGTTGCCCAGGATCGACAGAGATCTCTTGGAGTAAGACGATGCACTTTCCCGGCTTCCTGTCTTCAATACTGAATGAACCCCTCGGAATATTGGGCGTTGTGTTTCCGAGCACACAAACCCGGTTCATCCTGCCTTACGAGGCTTCACTTACGTTCAGGAATCCGTTTTGTTTCAGGCTTCCTCCCCACACGTCCTCGCGGGCCATGCAGTTGCCTTCAACTCGTGGTTGCCTTCCGAAGGCCCCATAACAGACTTTCACTGTCCAGTTCATCATCATGTCCAACGCACCTGGCAGGCTGCGCTCATCCTTCGCTGGCCCCGCCCGCCCCAGCTCGCTCCGCTCCCATTAACGGTTCCGCTACTGACCTGGGGCCAGCACGACGCGGAACCCGAGGTTGTAGTTCCGGTACGACGGCGAGTTGATGCTGCGCTGCGCCGACCGGCAGTTCTGGGCGGCGCTGTCCCAACCGCCGCCACGGATCACCCGGTTCGAGCCCGAGCTCGCGCCTTTAGGTTCGGTCGCGTTTCCCCCCTGATATGAACCTGAGTACCAATCGCCGCACCACTCCCAAACATTGCCATGCATGTCGAACACGCCCCAACGGTTAGGCGATTTCTCGCCCACCGCATGGCTCTGACCTGAGGCGTTGGTATTGAACCATGCGAAGCCGCGCAGGAGGTTGTAATCTAAATCATCGCCAAAACTGAACCGTGTTGTCGTTCCCGCGCGGCAGGCATACTCCCACTCGGCTTCCGTGGGCAAGCGATAGACATGGCCTGCGGGCAGCCGACCGGCATTCTGTTCCCGCGTCGTGAGCTTGGCGCAATAATCCACCGCTTGAACCCATGTCACGTTCTCCACGGGCAGCCGGTCGTTACCCGTGAAGTTGCTGGGGTTTGCGCCCATGATCTCGCGGAATCACCCTGGGTGGCCTCGTGTTGCCCCATCCAGAAGCCGCGGCTGATCCAGACCTGGGTTTGCGGTTCGTCGCCGACGCGGTCTTTTTCATTCGGCGGGCTGCTCATGGGGAACGTGCCGGGCGGAATCCAGACGAGGTTGGTGCGCGGCGCGGGTGTGGTGGGCAGCACGATGCCGTCCGCCGTTAACCGCACGCGGGCTGCGGGCGTCTGCTTGCCCGGCCAGTCGTTCCACGCATTCCAGACGATTCGTTTGCCCAAGCCAGGTTTGAGGATGCCGAAATCTCCGGTGAGTGCGGCTATGGGCACGTCGTATTTCGCGCCGTTGTCGGCGGAGGCTTCCACGATCACCACGGCCTGCACGCCGTCCGGCGCGATCAAGTCATAGGAGATGTCCACGTAGAAAGAATCGGGCCGCTGGGGTGCCTTCACGTTTTTGAGTTCGGGTTTCACGGTCTGCGCGGCGAGCCGCAGCGGCGCAGCGGCCAGGAGGCAACGGGTGCAGAAATTGGAAATTCTCATTTTGGCTTTCGACCGCCTGAAGGCGGGACCCCGTGCGTTCGCCAGGTAGGGAGTCCCGGCTTCAGCCGGTGGGGCACCGACACTTCCAGACGCGTTGGATTTGTTTGACCGTAAAAACACCAGTTCAGCCGAAAGAAGCGAAAGAATTCGAAGGCTTGACGCAAACGCGGACACCCACTTACCGGGTGAATGGCGACTGCCTCAGAACTTCTTTTCTTTCGGCATTTTGCGTTTCTTTCGGCCATCCAACTGCCGGATTGTTTGACGCGTTGCCGCCTGAAGGCGGGACTACGTGCCAAGGGAGTCCCGCCTTCAGCCGGTTCTTGGTGTTATCCGCGGCCAGAGTGAGAATTGCTGATCGGATCGGGCGGTGGGTTGGCTTTTCTCGTCGGCTCGAACGCCCAGTGCTTCCGAGGCTTCGACTCCGGCGTTGTTTGCTCCAAGGCGGCATGCGCGCATGGCAGAGCAAGCAGAGCTGTGAGCAAGTAGAGAGACCTTAACATGGCATGATTTTCCAATATTGGAACTGCGGTTCCATCCCACTTTGATCAAATCGCCCAGTGGGCACCACAAACTTTTGCTCCAAGATAGTTTCTCCGTGCTCTCGAAGCCTCGGTCGCTTATACCAAATCCTCATGACTGAGCCTCCGGCTTTGCAGCAAATCGATCGAACCTACGTTTTGTATGGGAGGAAGAAGCTTTCCTATTTCTCTGGCTGCGACTACTTCCGGTTGTCCAGTCACCCTGCTGTCCTTCAAGCGCTGCGCGACGGCGTCGATGAATTTGGGCTAAACGTCGCCGCCTCGCGTTCAACCACAGGCAACCATAAGTTATATCTGGAGCTCGAGAAATCCCTGGGAGATTTTTTTAACGTCGATGCGGCGACTCTTGTTTCGAGCGGTTATATCGCCAATCTGGCGGTGGCTCAAGCGCTGGCGGGCCAAGTCTCTCATGCGCTCATCGACGAGCGAGCCCACGCCAGTTTGATGGATGCCGCGGATTGCCTGAGCTGCCCCGTGGTTCGCTTTAGGCATCGGGATGCCGACCACGTCGCTAGCATCCTCGGGGTCATCGGCAGCCAGTCGCGGCCGATCATCTTGACTGACGGAATGTTTTCGCACGACGGTTCGGTGCCTCCGCTCGGAGGTTATTTGGAATCGCTCCCTGCGGACGGATTGCTCCTGTTGGACGACGCTCACGCGGCGGGAGTGTTGGGCGAAAAGGGCAGGGGGACCGCGCAGTATTTGGGGCTGGCTACCGATCGAATGATTCAGACGATCACCTTGAGCAAAGCGTTTGGTGTTTATGGCGGCGCGGTTCTCGGGCCGAGCGGTCTGCGGAAGCAAATTGTGGAAAGGAGCCGCATCTTCACCGGGAACACGCCGATGCCGTTGCCTCTCGCCAGCGCCGCTTTGCAGTCAGTTCGAATTTTGAAAACAACCCGTTCACTCCGAAATCGTCTCACCGCAAATGTCCGCTACGTGAAAGAGCAACTGTGGAAGATGCGCTATCCGGCAGAGGTGACTCCGAGCCCAATCATCGCGTTGCTGCCGCGTGATCGGGATGAAATTGATCTGCTGAACCGGTTTCTTCTGGCTCAAGGAATTTATCCGCCTTTGATTCATTATCCGGGTGGTCCTTCGACGGGATATTTTCGCTTCGCCCTTTGCAGCGAACATACGAGAGAGCAATTGGACAACTTGTTGACTGCCTTCCGAGGGTTTCAAAATCGTCGGAACTAGTCGCGCCCACCCTCGATGCACCGCGAATGAAACCGAGTTGGTTCTCTTGTCTGTTTATCTCGCTGTTCATCTTCCTTGGCGCGGCGATTCCCAGGTCGTTGGCGGTGGCCTTTGAATCCGATGGCAAGACCGATATCGTTTGGCAAAACAAAGCAACTGGGGAAACCGCTGTCTGGTTTATGGACTTCGCGAGCTTCTCGACATCGGGACGAATTGCGAATGGACTCGGCAGAGGTTGGCAAATTGCCGCAACGGCCGATTTTGATCGCGACGGTCAAGCGGACCTGCTTTGGCGTAACTCCGCGACTGGAGAAAACGACATCTGGCTCATGCGCGGCACGAACCGCATCAGCCGGCAGACGATCAGCAATGGTTCCACGGACTACTACGTGGTTGGCACGGGGGACTTCAATGGCGATGGCTATCCCGATATTTTGTGGCGTCACAGGAGCGAAGACCTGTCCGGCGTCTGGTTCATGAATGGCCCGACCTGGACCGGAACGGTTGGATGGTTGACTCCGATGAAGGACGCCCAGTGGCGCCCGGTCGCCACCGATGACTTCGATAACGACGGCCATACCGACGTTGTCTGGCGCCACATCGAGACTGGAAGAATTGCCCTATGGTTTATGCACGGAACTCACTTCGTCAGGAGTGTGGAGATCGCAGAGGAAAGCGATCGCAGTAATCAATTGCTTGCCACCGGCCAATTCAATCCGGTGGGCAACACAGATCTCCTTTGGCATCACACGAACGGCACGTCCAGCATTTGGCAGATGAGCGGGACGAACCGTCTCCATGTTGCTGAGTTGCCGACTGAAACCAATCCGGATTGGAACATCGTGGGAACGGGTGGTTATGCGAACACGATGATGCTCTGCGCCACCTCATCCGCGTCGCCACCCGGCATCACGCTCTCGTGGCGCTATGGTGCAGCCCAGATAACGAACATCGAGCAGAAGGTGCCTTTTGCACTGGCTTGGACAAACTTGATCCAGACGACCAACTATCTGCCATCCCGTTTCACCAGCACGAACGTCGTCGCCGGACAACGCTACGAATTCAAGGTCGCCGACAACTATTTGCTCACCGCCCTGAACGCCACTCCTCTCGAAACCCGAGGCAAAATTATTTTGATCGTGGAGAACTCGATGGCGACGCCGCTCGCGTCCGAGCTGAACCGGTTGAAAACAAATCTCGTCGGCGATGGTTGGACCGTCGTTCGAACGAATGTGCCACGGCACAACGACGTCAGTTGGTCGGCCAACACCAACCGAATCGCTTCGATCAAGGCTTTTATTAAGAACACCTACAACGCAGACCCGGCGAATACGAAGGCGGTGCTATTGATCGGCCATATTCCCATTCCCTATTCGGGTGACATCAATCCGGATGGGCACGGAGGCCGGGCCCTGCCGGCGGATGGATACTACGGAGACGTGGATGGAACCTACACGGATTTCCAAGTGAACAGAAGGAACTGGTCCCCGGATCGGAGAAACGGAAACATTCCGGGCGATGGCAAATTCGATCAAAATTATTATCCCAACGCGATCGGTGGGCAAGGCCAGCTCGAATTGGCTGTGGGCCGAATTGATTTTGCGAAACTGCCTCTATTCCCCCGCAAATCAGAAACCGATCTGCTTCGCCAATATCTGAATAAGAATGATCGTTATCGCCGGAAACAGTTTTCCTCGCCCGAGCGGGTTATGGTCGGAACTTACTTCACTCCTCCAGCTCAACGTGAGTTGAATCGGAACGTTTACGGTGAAGCTATCAAAATTGCCTCTCGGTTGTTCGGCATTGCTCCGGGGACGATTTTCGATGGTGATCCGCTTGCGGCCACGAATGCAGCGCTCTGGGGTTTTATTGGTGGAAATGGCCTGCCGCATTCCGTCCGAGGTCGCGGCGGCGCGCTTCATGTTTCACAAGATTTCAGTGATTCTCGGCAGGAACCAAGGATTCCCTTCTGCGCATTTTATGGTTCGTATTTCATGGATTGGGATTGTACCAACAACCTCATGCGAGCCTTCCTGGGCACGGCCAATCAAGGTCTGGCTGCACTATGGTTCAACGCTGGATACGACGGCAACCAAGTCCAATTGGCCTTCGAACAGTTGGCGCTCGGTGAGACGCTCGGCAGCGGGTTTGTCCGCACGGCCAAGGAAAACCCTTACGCGGACATGACTCATATCGCGCTCCTGGGCGATCCAACGCTTCGGATGCAAGTCCTCGCGCCGGCCACTGATTTGTCGGTCAGTGTAGGAGTTGATGTCGTCTTGAAGTGGAGGCCATCCACGGAAGCCAACGAATATTTTGTTTACCGATCAACCCACAGCCTCGAGGGACCGTGGACGAGATTGACATCCGCACCGCTCAATACGACAAGCTTCACAGACACTTCCGCCGTCGTGGGGCCGAAACTTTATCAGGTCCGGGCCGCGAAGTTAATTTGGACAGGGAGCGGTTCCTACACCAACCTCAGCCAGGGGGTTTTTGCAGGAGCCAGGTAAAACACCCACTCGTCCGTAGCCGCCAACCCCGGTCTGGTCCGCACTTCGCAGCGGTGTCAGCGAACACGCCGAGGTTATCTGGAATATTTTGCGGAAGTTTTTATCTTTAGACCCTGCGGGAATGCCTGTATAAGCTCATCTCTCATGCAATCAAAACTTCTCCTCATCTCAGGGACGATCTTCTTCAGTGGATGGCTGCTTTCTACCCCGGCGCTGCATGCGGATGATTGGCCACAGTGGCTCGGTCCCGAACGTGACGCGGTCTGGCGTGAAAGCGGCATTGTCGAAAAGTTTCCTCCGAGCGGCCCGCCTGTCCGATGGCGCGTTGGGATCGGTGGAGGCTACACGGGTCCTGCGGTCGCGCACGGCCGGGTCTATGTGATGGATCGTAAGCTGTCGCCGGGTGCGAGCAATCCTTCGGATGCGTTTAGCCGAAGCGCGATTCCAGGAACTGAGCGCGTCCTGTGCTTGAATGAGGCTGACGGAAAAATTCTTTGGCAGCATGAGTATAACTGTCCTTACACGGTCAGTTACGCCGGAGGTCCTCGCACAACGCCGCTCGTCAGCGGGGGCAAGGTTTACACGCTCGGGGCCGAAGGGAATTTGCTCTGCCTTGATGCAATCGCTGGCAAAGTGATTTGGTCGCGCGATTTCAAGAAAGATTACGGAGTGCCAACACCGCTCTGGGGTTTTGCGGCGCATCCGCTCCTCGATGGAGACAGGCTCATTTGTTTGGTAGGAGGCAATGGCACGACGGCCGTGGCCTTCGATAAAGAGAGCGGCAAAGAAATTTGGCGATCGCTCAGTTCCAAAGAGCCGGGGTATTGTCCGCCGACGATTTTCGAAGCAGGGGGCAAGCGGCAGTTGATCATCTGGCATCCCGAATCGATTAATTCGCTCGATCCGGAAACCGGCAAGATTTACTGGACCGAACCCTTCAACGTCCAATCGGCTTTGACCGTTCCAACTCCGCGCAAACAGGGTGACATGCTTTTTCTCACCTGCTTCTACAATGGCTCCATGGCGCTACGATGGAATTCGGAGAAGCCGTCACTGGTTTGGAAGAGCAAGAAGAACAGCGAGAAGGACACGGATGGATTGCACAGCATCATGAGCACTCCGGTTCTTGAGGATGGCTATATCTATGGCGTCTGCAGCTACGGGCAGCTCCGGTGCCTCAAGGCTGAAACCGGCGAGCGGGTTTGGGAGACTTTGAAAGCAACCACCCACGATGGAAAGGAGACGCGCTGGGCCAACGCATTTCTGATCAAAAATGCAGATCGCTTTTTCCTCTTTAACGAGCTGGGCGATTTGATCATCGCGAAGCTCCGGCCTCAAGGTTACGAGGAAATCAGCCGCGCACATCTCCTGGAGCCAACCAATGCGGACCCGAGACGCAACGTTGTGTGGTCACACCCGGCGTTTGCGAATCGATGCCTCTTTGCGCGCAACGACAAGGAGATTATCTGCGTGGATCTGGCTCGGCGTGAGTAGGGCAGGGGATAGCCTGCGGCGGAAGTCGAAACCCTGTCGGCGGTTGAACGTGAAAGGATTCATCCCGATTGGTTCATCTCCGGCAAAGTCCTGCGGAATCCGTCATTCTGGTTTGACGTAAGTGCAGGATTGGGATTTAGTTGCTCTCATCACCTTAACAAAAAGAGATTACCTATGGCTTCACGAATTTCCCGTCGCTCTGCGATTCGCAATATAGCTGGCAGCGCCGCTTTAATCGGCGCGGCCAACCTCCCGTCCACAGTTGTTACCGCCGCTGAAACCCCAAGCACCCGACGCAAGGGGAATATCAATCATTCGGTCTGCAAGTGGTGCTACTCGAAGGTTAGCTTGGAGGACATGTGCAAAGCGGGCAAAGAAATGGGATTGACCTCGGTGGAGCTCCTGGCGGTGGATGATTTTCCGACGCTTAAAAAATACGACCTCATCTGCGCAATGGTCAGTGGCGTGCCGGGCGGCATTTCCGATGGGTTAAATCGAAAAGAAAACCACGACAAGATCAAAGCCTACTTCGATCACACCATTCCCATCGTGGCCAAAGCCGGCTTTCCCAACATTATTTGTTTCTCTGGAAACCGGCGTGGGCAGGACGATCAGCAAGGCTTGGAAATCTGCGCGGCTGGCCTGAAGCAAATGGTTGGGCTGGCCGAGAAGCACAAGGTGAATATCGTGATGGAACTGCTGAACAGTAAGATCGATCACAAAGACTATCAATGCGACCACACCGCTTGGGGCGTTGAGCTAGCCAAGCGTGTTGGGTCGGAGCGATTCAAGTTGCTCTACGACATCTACCACATGCAGATCATGGAAGGCGACGTCGTCCGCACTATCAAAGGTGACAAAGCGAAAGGCATTGAATCCGCCGCGCCCTACATCGCGCATTACCACACCGGCGGTGTTCCAGGGCGGAACGAGATCGATGAAACGCAGGAACTCTATTACCCAGCCATCATGAAAGCCATAGTTGAGACCGGCTACAAAGGGCATGTGGCTCAGGAATTTGTTCCGGCGCGCACGGACGTTCTGGCGTCGTTGCGGCAAGGCGTTCAGATTTGCGATGTGTGATTCTTTAGGCTTCCCGCGAAGTCTCATTCCTTTAATCCCAAGCCGAGCACTTCTTTGCAATATCTGACGCTCCGTTCCAACTCCGCTTTTTGAAATTCCTGCCCGGCCAGGCCGGCAT